>NZ_CP157940.1:1603568-1924282 GCF_040207125.1 Lacrimispora sp. BS-2 | reverse complement strand
TTCTTTTTTCCTGATAAACTCGCAGGTTCCAAGGGAATAGATGACCTGACGATTTAGGCAGGGCTGCCATGAAAAGTTGAATTCTTCCATCGTTTTGTGCTGGGGCATACGTGAACGCTTCATTAGATCGTTGCGTCTGTTTCTTGAGCGGTTAAGGTTTTCATCGTTTATAAGCAGTTCAAGAAATTCGATATAGGACATCTGCTCCTTTGCTGCCTGTTCTGCCCGCATATCCGCCGTTTGGAGAATTCCGGCAAGATGGAGCTTTTTAATCTTTTCCTGTAATGAATCATTCATGACTGATCACCCCCAGTCCTGTCATTTGCCGGTAATCAGACAGATTTCTGATTTTGCTTCTTCCCTCCATAGACGATTCCTGTGCATCTTCCAGCGGAAGATTATACAGACCGCTTTCGCAGATCCTTTTTACTGCCCGGTAGGTAATGTTCCCATAATGGCATGCCCTTTTACAGGCTTTGTCTATAGCATCCTCCCCATATTTTTTCCGGAGTGCCAGGATACCGGAAATGCTCCGGTAATGATGGCACTGGTACATATCTGTATCCTTAAATGCTTCCAAAAATGCCAGTGCGCCTGACCCCACCTCCGCCATTTTTTCGCGGTAGCTTGACAAAAGCTCCTCCTGTGTTATTGTTTTGGTAGATGGGTAATGCTTCTTATCCGTCACATGTTCGCCCTTTGCATTTTCGCACAGGCTGTGGAGGGCGATCTCTTTTCCGGCATGGTAGATCTTCAGTAAATGATTCACTTCGATGACATCCACATCCATTCCGATATAAGTGTAAGGCACAGAATAATAATTGCCGCCATGAACGATATGGCAGTCTGTCCTTACGGTTGCTGTCCCGGATTTTGAAAAGAGAAAATCCTGTGCAGGGAGCGGCTTTAAATATGCTTTTTCTGTCTCAAGATATACGGTCTCCGGTTTTCGGCCGGTTGTCCCGTGTATCCGGCGGTTTGCCGTTTCTTTCAGCCATGACAGGAGAAACAGCTTTGCGTGCTCAAGCTCTTTAAAATCCCGTCCCTTAAAGCAGTTTTCTTTTACGTATTTCACGTTCGATTCTACTTTCCCTTTATCGGTTGGTGTGTATACCCGGCAGGGATTGGGCAGGAAACCATAGTGACCGGCAAAAGCGGCATAGGTACGCTGCACAGTCGGCTCATAAAAGTCTGCTTCTACGATAGCAGCCTTTAAGTTGTCAATCTTTACGGTCTGGGGAACTCCGCCAAAGTACCGGAATGCTTCTGTGTGGCACCGGATGAAGGTCTGCACGCTCTGATCCAGAGTAACAGCGACGTACATGTATCGGGAGTAGCTCAAAGACATGACAAATATCCATGCTTTACGGGGTGTTCCATTTACTTTCAAAGTTCCGATATAGCCGAAATCCACCTGTGCCTCTTCGCCTGGCAGGGAATGCAGCACCATGTAGGCGTGAGGCTGGGATTTCCTTATTTTTTTCACATAATCACGCAGGGTGGTATAACCGCAGGCAACTCCGAACTCTTTTTGCAGATCCTGGTGGATGCGGGTAATGGACAATTCCTTGGATAACTGGATTTCTATGTATTCCCGGTATTCATCCAGCATGGATGGCCAGGTTCCCTCCTGTGTTTCCTGTAGCAGCTCCTTTCCCTGCGTTTCTTCCCTGAGCACTTTGCGTACGGTTTTTCTGTCAACGCCAAGCATCTTCCCAATCTGGGTTTTGTTATATCCTTTCTGATACAGAGTCATAATTGTAGTTTTCATGTCTACCTCCAGCATAATAAATTTTCCTCCTTATGGGGAGATTCATTTGTTACGCTTTCAGTATAACTGTATCTTTATGTTAGGCATAACAAAGTGGGGAATTTTCTCCGCCAAAAGTGGGTATTTTTATTATGCCATTCACAGGCAGCTGCACATTTCCTTATGCATACGGTCCCAAAGCAGAGACAGGTAGCGCTCTGCACACTGAATGGTCCAATTTGCCATGTTCTGCCGGGACAGATGGATCTCATTGCGGGCAAACTCCTGCTCTAACCGGTACAATGGAATGGCATTTACATATTTCGAGTTTATGATGGCAGCTTCTAAAGATGGAGTCACAATGCTGTTGCGCAGAAGATCATAGGAGCGTTTTGCCTTTACCATGGTTTCGTTGTTCTTTCCAGCATAAACTGCCACATGGTGTTCCAGTACCTTGAAGGTAGCCGGGTGAAAATCCAGACGCTTATAAACTTCATCCGGCAGCCGTTTCCAGCCATCTTTGCCGAAGATCTGCTCCAGTTGGTCTTTGTCCAGTTCGTGCAGGACCTCCACGGTCTCAATGCCCTTTAAGTCTTCCTCACGCTTTCCTTTCTGTTTCCGGCGTTTATAGGTGCAGGGAGAAACCTCTTCCATTTCCGGTTCCAGGTCAGTCCCCAAGGCAGCAATGACCTCCGCCTCATTAAAGCAGTCATTCATGCTCAACTGGCCATCGATGTCCAGCTTTTCACTGGAACGCCCAAAGCGCTTCTGGT
Source organism: Lacrimispora sp. BS-2 (assembly GCF_040207125.1). Classification (NCBI taxonomy): domain Bacteria; kingdom Bacillati; phylum Bacillota; class Clostridia; order Lachnospirales; family Lachnospiraceae; genus Lacrimispora; species Lacrimispora cavernae. The sequence continues at coordinate 1,921,759 of NZ_CP157940.1, read as the reverse complement.
TTGCAATGGAAAGTTGTTCAATCAAAAGCTCCATGTTCCGGTTCATCTGGCCCATCTGCTCCTGCATGGATAAAAAGAGCTGCACAAGCATCTCTTTGCTGCACTCATTCAGTTGTTCTTCTGTAAATGTATTGGCCATGTCCATCGCTCCTGATTATAATAGTCTTATTATACTATACAGAGCAGGAAAAAGCGAATCCAGAAATCAGGAGGCATCGGCATTTTGACGAAACAAGATAGGTAGAAAAAAGAGTAGAAATGACTGGAGAAGCAGGGTATCCCAAACAGATATCCACAAGGAGACAACTCCGCAAGATGGGTGTCAAGGACAGGAGAAAAATCTTGGCATTCTCTTGTGGATAAGCGTCATTATGAAAAAAAGTACACTTTTTCTCCTCAGATAATTTCTCTGTTTTGCACAAACTCATAGAGGTCTCCTTGGCTGGATCTTTTTGATCCTCCGAGTCTGCTCAATAGACAGTCCCTGCATCAGCCAGGTATACTGTTCTGGAGTGATGGCAAGGACTTCCTGCTCATTGCGGGGCCACTGAAAACGGCCGGCCTCTAGTCTTTTATACAGAAGTAAAAATCCATCCTGTTCCCATAAGAGTCCTTTGATCCGGTCAGTCCTACGCCCGCAAAAAAGAAACAGGATCCCTGTCTGGAATGGATCAAGGAGGAACTGGTTCTTGACGAGAGTGGAAAGGCCATCAATTCCCCTACGCAGATCTGTATAACCGCATGCGAGGAACACCTTGTAACCACTGCCAGCATCATTAAGCATGATGAATGAGTTGGAGCAGCTTTTCCAACAGATCAGCCGAGATTGAATTCCTTATTTCGATGGAACAGTCGCCAAAGCGAATGATTGCATCCGGCTCCATTAAATTTCCAACAGCTGATCCGGTGGGAAGTTGGGCAAAGACCGGAGCCGGATTGGTCTGCTCCACGCCATCAAGGCAAGCCTCACGGACACGACGCAGGCGATAATAGTAATTCGCTTTTGTGATACCATGCTCATGGCACCAGGCAGCTACAGATATGTCTTTCGGGCGCATCTGGCAAGCCTGGATATCGGTAGCCCATTGCTGAATACGGTATTCTTCAGCAATCATACTAGTTGTAGAGTTCATTAGGTTCCTCCTGACCGGTACCAAAAGTTTAGTACTCAACTTTTTATACCAAGTAATAGTAGTTGAATCCATTATCTCAAAATGATCAGGAAGAGTATAGGTTCTCGCTATTTAACGTTTACTTACTACTTGTCAGATAAATATCAGATTGGAAGAGCAAGGATTCAAAAATATATAAGAGTAAGAGCATTGTCTATTGCCGCTTATCGTCAATTCAGAAACGGGCTAAACACTCGACTTCTTTTCTTTTTTAAAAACTTAAGAATTTATCAATAAGGTCGATTATAAAAATGTAGTATTATAAAAAGAAGTGTGAGGTAATAAGATGAATGAAGAAACATTAGTATTTGGTAAAGGTATTAAAATCTGGAGTATCATTTGCATCGTTTTAAGCGCTCTTGTTCTAATTGTCAATTGTACATTAGGATTTTTTGATTTGGCTGTTATAGGTGTTGCTAGCTGCGCAGCTTATATACTGTTGTTAATTAAGAAAAGAAAGATTGCTTTTTATGCCATTATAGTTATTACAATAATTACAATGGTTCTAAATGTGGCAATACATGATGTGGGTATTATAACCTCATTAACCGGTTTCTTAAATCCCATTATTACATTTGGTTTTCTATCAAAATATTGGAAACAGATGAAATAGGTTAATATCCATAGGTGCGGACCAATCTGTTTAGCAGAAGCCAGTTCATACACATCAATGCCTGGTACAAATTTAAGAATTCAGAGAATATTGAAGCTAAGAGTAATAAGGTGATTATATGACAGCAACTATCTAAAATGGTAGTTGCTTTTTTATTACAAGCAAAGCAGTACTTTATAAAAACACGGTTTGAAAGAGATATTTTAAGAAGGAAGTGTGAAAAAGGAAGGTATTTCCATGCTCTTGGATTTGTGATAAAATAAAAAAATAATATGACAATTGGAAGCTGGCGTTAAGGTGAGGTTTTTTTGCTAGCTTCTAATTTAGAAGGGACGATAGAAAATGCATATTAAAAAAGGTAAGAAAATAATGCCTCCTCCTTGGTTAGCTTACCCAAAGATTGAACGATACTCAATTGGCTGGCGCATGGGTTATGGAGAGGATTACATGATTCGATTTTCCAACTGGTGGGATACTCTTTCCCAAGAAGAACGAACGGAGTGCCAGACCTTATTTCCAGAGCCAGTTACATGGAAAGGCTGGTGGGAAGATAATGATACCGAACAAGTGCTAACACATGAAGAATTTAGTATTCCCTTATGGCAGCAACTTGGAGTGCCTAAATACACTCTAATCCAACTCCAACAGGAGGTTGCCATTGGTAAGCAGCATGACTTATGCCTGTTTTGGGGACATCAACCGTCAAAAGATGGAAGTATCACCAAAAGCTGTTTCAGTCAATGGTGGATAGAGGAATTCTGCTCTATAGCTCAGAACTACTGTTGCATGGAGCAATTTATGATGGAACAGAAAGCAAAACTGTTTGGAGACAAGGAAATAGGGCAACAGATTGTTGAACTTCAAAATCCTAGTCAGATTAAGGCACTTGGAAGAAAAGTCCGAGGTTTTGATCAAGCGCTATGGGATAAGGCCAAATATTCCATTGTACTTAATGGAAACTGGTGCAAATTCAGCCAGAACCGAGATTTAAGGGACTTTTTACTATCGACTGGCGACCGTGTTTTGGTGGAAGCAAGCCCTTATGATGCGATTTGGGGAATTCGACTCTCTGCTGACTCCTCTGATGCACAGAACCCGTTGAAATGGCGTGGCCAAAACCTATTGGGATTTGCGTTGATGGAAGTGAGAGATGAGCTTCGCAGGATTACACAAAATGAATCCCTTTGCGATTGGAGCATGGTAGATCAGTGAATAATCTAATAACATTCTTTATATAAAAACAATTAAAGCAGCCTTTTTGGCTGCTTTTTGAAAACAAGATTTTATGGGTGTCATTGATAAATTAACCCTTCTGTCGTATGATATGCTTAGAAGTGAAGGAGATAATTTTATGGATATTAAGAGATTATTAGAGAAAAAGAAAAAAGAACTGGTATTAGGTATAAAAACAACTGATCCTGTATCATCCGCATATAAATTAGGCGCATATAATCTTTGTGATGAACTACTAAATGTAATTAGTCAAAATAAAAGCAAGCAGAAACCGAATGATTTAAGTGTCGGAAAGACTCGGTGGGCCATAAAAGAAGAACCATTTTCAACTAATTTTAATATAGTTACAGGTGGCAGAGACGCTATAGGTAAGTGTATAAGCCGTTATATATTTAGATAAAAGCCAATAAAAGTAGTCCCATTTGGTTGCTTTTTTTAATGAAACCACAATTTTAAGGCAGGTGAATATATAAATTTATTATATGTTAGAATACAGTCTGACTACGAAAGAGAGACAAATGGAAAGTATAATCTGGTAGTATCGCTTAATAAACTAGAACCACACACGAAAGATTTTCTGAAAGCTTTATATGACAATGTTGATGATGTGAAATTTAAGTATGAATTATTGACGTTTCCTAGTTGGGCAACGGATAGCCCTGTGTATAAATGTGGTGATGATTATTATACTCATATAAAGTTGAAGCAAAGACTTATTAAATAGATGAAATCAGGATTTTTTAAGGATTTTCCCATCTTTTCTATATAAATTTTGTGTCCCGATTGACTGTAAAGGGGCGTAAACTGGATGATAAGGGTTGTATGATTTTTTTATATACGACTTGGCGACTAACACCGACACTTGAATTGATTGGATAAATATGGTATTATTTATGGGAGTTTAGGGGGTAAGTAAGGATATTAATTCTACTGTATGAGAGAGAGGAAAAGTATATGAAAAGAGTAATATCAACATTATTAATCACAATTTCTGTTTTAATGGCATTTTCAATGACTGCTTTTGCGGCGCCGCTACAACCGGTCTCAAGTGTGAATATTATAGAAAAAGGAGTTTGGGATAAGAACTTTGGTAGTCCTGCTCTAGATTCTATGAATGGTCGTGTATATTTTGCAGTAAGAACAATGGGTCATGGAAGCGCGGTTGCGACATATGATAATGTTAAGACAAAGGAATTTTGGCACGATGTAATTACAAATTATGCTGGTACACCGATTGGTTTTGATCGCTATTATGACTGTGGGCCTGTTACGACGGGAAAACATACATTTAGAATTAAAACTACTTCTTATGGTTCTCCATATAATACTATAGAGAGATCTGGTACATTTACATACTAATTAATATACTGATATTGGAGGTTTTTAAATGAGCTTAACCATAGGAAATAACTATGTAACAAAACCCCTAAGTTATCCAACTGCCAGAAAAGTTGAAGATAATATCTTTCAATTAAATACTTCTTCAGAAATAGAAAAGATAAGTGCAGAGGAAAACGTAGATAATCTAAGACCTGATTATTTGTATAGCGTGGTTCATTGTCTAACAAATCAGCCTCTGCATATGAAGTATGATGATACTTCTACAAAAGAGAATCCTGTCATTCTGGCTATAGGAAGGGATAAGCAAGGGAATAATTTTACTAGTAAAATTTATGTGAATAATGTAAATCCAGAAAATGCCTCTCCGGTTGAAATGATAGCGCTGAGTGTACATTTAAGGGAACAAAATGTCCCAGGAGAGGATCCGTCTTCCGTCCGGAGAATGGCCCATCGGTTACTTGAAACTGAGGATGTCCTTGAAAAGCAAAATTTTAAAACCCATATGGAAAAGGAATCCGACCAGCAAAAAAGGTGGGGATTTGACAAGATAGCTAACCAATATAAAATGGATTTAGAGTATTGTCTTTCTTGGTATCTCTCTAAAAAAGACAATGTAATAGATACATTAATAAATAGGTAAATTTACTTTTCGTAATAGTAATGAAATTCTAAGGTATATTAGTGCGACAATGTTAGGATTTACAACAAATGATATATCTTTATTTACAGACCTACTAAACTTAAATGTTTTAGGAATGATCCTTTTAACTAGGAAGCTATGTACTGACCTTTAAATCAGCACATAGCTTCTTCAATTTGATAAAATAATACAACTTGAAAAATATTAATTTACAAGCGGCTCGCCTTATTCCATTCTATATTTGCATCAACAAAATTGTGGATCAGCTTAACAGCTCCATCTACCCCAAGACGGGATAAGCTACAATGGGAATTGAATGATTGATAAAATAAGTGCTTAATACTTAATATTGATAGGATTTTATACTGACATCATGAGCAGTACACCAATCAGACACTTTCTGATTGCTTGCCCTGCATTCCTAAATCCGTTTAATCCCAAGGCTGATTTTGTGCAAGGATATGGCCGGGAGCTTCCAGAAAACGGATTAATTGTTCATACTGATCAGGGCTCACAATATACAAGTGGTAATTCTAGAACGCTGTTGAAACAGCATAAGGTGATTCATAGTAATAGTCGAAAAGGAAATCCTTATGACAATGCAATGATGGAATCTTTCTATCGTACATTAAAAAGAGAGCTCATTCGAGATGCTAAATTTGAAACACTCGAACAAGCCCAAATGGAAATTTTTAAATATATTGAATTATACTATAATACTAAGCGCATGCATTCTGCACTGGGCTATATTTCTCCTGTACAATTTGAGCGAAGAAATGCATAAAATCAACTTAACTTTGTGTCTAAAAAATGTTGACAAGTCCAATTTATTCACCAACTATGCAAGGTGTTTTTGCTGTGTACATTATGTAACCGACCTAGACGCTGCATTTGGGATGGGCTGTCGTAAAATGGTGGACAATACGATGGCGCCCCTGCAAACTGTGGCATGATCGTGTTAAAAGCCACAAATGCTTGCAGGGGTAAGCTATCAGTGATTTTGAAGTTTTCCATTTTGTGGCGACCTTATTCAGCAGATGCTATTAATAAGGCTCTTCCCACCAGCCAAATGCAATGCGGCTCAATATTTTTTCATCACTTGTTTCCGGAGGAAGACAATTTATCAAGAAATTCCCTCCTGGGGGACAAATGAATTTTCCGTCCTCTTCAGATACGATTGTCGTTTCAGCTGGACAACGCCGCCCGAATATTAACGTTCCTCCCGTAGGCTCTGTGTCGACATTTTCTGCATATAAAAACTGAACATTCGGTTTTGGAACAGGTTGTATTGCAGTGTTTGCGGAGCTTTGCATATCAGTTGGCTTCGCTGTACCTGAAGTTGTTGCATTCAGCCAAACCTGAAAGGAAAAAGGGATTTCAGTAACGTTACCTACCGTAAAAACATTTACGAAAAGCAATACGCCGGAACATCTGGGATTAAAAAGGCCAGCCCATGCATATTTGCCGGCGCCAAATTCTTCGCGGCTCAACCCTACGAAATATTTTCCCTGAAGAGATTTAGATAATGAAATTGGAATTTGCTCTGTTGTATTTTGAAACCCCGGTTGACAATACAGATTATTATACATTAACATTCTCCTCAATTTTAATTCTATTTGCACTACATTATATTGCATTAAATTTAGAACTGTTAATCTCAGATTTCTTTCCAGGGTTATATAAGCTATTCATTGGCTGCGATAGGCTATGAAATTATGTGCAGTAGCACACCTTATTCAATTACAGAAAGGACACAATTTTTAAAAGTGATAGTATCCTTGAGAGGTGTTTTTATGGATAAGCGGCAGTTATCCGGATGTGGTCGGCCCGTCAGAGGCCGCTATAGCAGTAAGGGCGCCGCTTGCCATGACCTTCTTTGCAACGATGCCGGCTTATACATATACGAGTTTGTGTTCAGATTGGAGGCTGTGGGAACCGCCGAGGCAGAAAAAGAAGGTGGATTGTAAAACTAAAAGATAAACAGATAGTCGTTGTCCAGGTTTATCCTGGTATAGTTCGGGACTGTGATCGGCAGCAATGATGGCTTGATTGGAATCCTGCCAGACAACGGTGAATACATAGATGTATCTCAGGAGAGGTTAAGGGTGAATGTGGCTTTTATAGGAATCGGAGGGTAATTGGGTGTCAGATGAAACTTTCAGCTGATAATGCCATAAATCTAATTTAGATGTTGTTGCTGTAATAATATCCCGGCAATATGGTGTAATTGAGCGGCGGTACCGATGTGTGAATAATCTTCATGTAACATTATCTGTAACCATACTGGGAGTGTTATAAAGTAAACCCTGGTGCTAGTACTTTTAAAAAGTAATTGGGATAAATTGTTTTTCATGTAATCACCTCAAAAATATAGTGTGATGAATTAGAAATAACAATACAGGAAGTATCTGGAAGTCAATGAGAGGAGAAAATTATTTTGAGACTGATTGATACAGATAAGTAAATATAAAGGTATTCTAAAGTGTGATGGTGATAAATTATTTAGGGATGTGTACTTGGCTATCCACAGCCAGATGAAATCACATGAGTGCTTGTAGACTATAAGAAATTCACATCGTCCTCATGGCTTGACTATAAAGTGCAGAGAGTGTGCAGTATTGCAGCCAGTATGGCAACGATGGCTTTTAATAATATCTTCAATAAAAATTGAAGTTGAAAGTAGGCTAATCATTAAGATTATTTACAAAATTTTAAATTTAATGAATTTACTGTACATTGGAAACATAATATTGATAGTTAGCAAGCTATGCCAATAATCAAAGGATTGGAATGGACCTTTAACACGGAAGCCGAAAAGTATGAAAAAATGCGTCCTGAGTATGTTCCAGAATTATACGAAGATATTTTTAATTTTATTACAATTGATAAAACAAGTAATGTTGTGGAGGTTGGAATTGGGGGAGGACAAGCGACATTACCGATTCTAAAAACAGGATGCAAGCTAACCGCTGTAGAATATGGTGAAAATTTAGCAAGATTATGTCGTCAAAAATTCAAGGAGTTTTCTTCTTTTTCAACCGTAACAGCAAAATTTGAAGACTTTGAGTATGATAAAAATGCTTGCGATTTAATCTAATCCGCATCTGCATTTCACTGGATACCGGAAGAAGTTGGATACACAAAGGCTTTTGAACTGCTTAAAAGCGGTGGTGCCTTTGCTCGCTTTGCTAATCATCCATACAAAGATAAAGGCAGAGAAGACATTCATGAGGCACTTCAAAAGATATATTCTGAATATATGCCTGGCGCTCCAAGTGCTAATGAATACAGTGAAGATGAAGCGAAAAAGCGTGCATATATAGCTCGGAAATATGGTTTTACTGATATAAGTTATAAATTATATCATAGGATAAGATCCTTTACAGCAAAAGAATACACATCGCTTCTCGCTACCTATTCTGACCATATTGCTATTGAAGAGCATACAAGAAAAAGATTCTTTTCAGAAATTGAAATAGCTATTGATAATTTAGGTGGCCGCATCACCATATATGATACTATAGATTTACAGCTTGCCAGGAAACCATGACTTTCTTTGTTAGCATGAGGTGAAGTCTGTTAAATAAATGAGGAAAGAAATGTTTAATCATTATTTTTCAAAGCAGAAGAAAGAGGTAAGAGCCTGGGAAAATAATAAAATGAAAATGCCAACATGGAAAATACCGGTGAAAATAAGACCCTCCAGAAATATTTTACACACACGTATATTTGAAATAACTGTCAGGTTATTGGAAGCAGCATAGATGATCCGTGCCTAACGGTGACTGAGTTCTACAAAAAAACAAGGGTGAAAGTGCAGTTAAATTATAAAAGTGTTACATTTGGGCATAATGTGAATAATATATAACAGGGGCAAAACAAGGAGGGGAATTTATGAGAGGCTATTTGTCCATTGCAATATTTTTCACCGGAATAATTTTAGCTGTATACATTGGATATTGGACTCTATTGATTAAACCAATTATGGTATGTGTTTCGGCCTCAGACGCAGGAGTGCTGACCTCCGCAATGACGACGATGACAATAATTAAATGTGCCATATCATGGCTGGTTGCGGGAGTGATTTTCGGATTGGGGTATATCGCTGCAATGATTGTGAGTCACAGATAATCCAGGACGTTTTATTGGAGGAAGAAACGATGTTGAATGAAGAAGTGCAAGCATGGGTAGATTTGGGTTTTTCTGAAGAAGAAGCAATAACTATGGCAAATGCAACGAAGGCCAGAAATGATGATGTTGAAATAACGGATGATGACTCTATTACTTCTTTTACCGATTCAATTAAAAGGAATATGAAGTAAAGCATATATAGCTAATACAACGAGCATCATAATGTAAACGAATTCCCGGATTTCATAATTAAAACAGATAAAGTGTGCGATATACAAGCTGTACGGGATAGGAAAAGGCTGCTATGTATATGGAAAGCATTCTGTGAAGCAGATACATATCTCATTAAATAAAATCGAAAAGAAATTATCCCCTTCTTTTTTTGATGGAATCAGCCGTGTATTATAAATTTCAATTATGTTGTTAGTATAGATAAGAGATTGCGAATTGCAGTAATGGAAAATGGAGAAGAAATTTCAAATTCATTTAAGATGTCTAAGAGAAAAGTGACAAGAAGAATAAATAATTGAGAATATAAATAAAACTAGAAATAATTATTAGAGTCATCAGAATATGAAAATCTGATGGCTTTTGTATTAGGAAAATAGTATAATGGGGGATAATATATATTAAAGCTGGTGGAAGCAGAGAGTTATGCACAGAGTAATGTAAGGCTTTCCGAAGCATTGCGTGCAGATGGGGTTCCTGCATCACATATTCTTCTGACAAAGGATGGGAGAGATTATGTAGTGGCACAAGAGGGCTGCTATCTGTTGAAGGAAAAACTTGCTGGTAGCCATATAAGAGAGGTATTTCAGCAGGACTATTTTTCAAATTTATAAATAGGTGCTATAAACGGATTGATGGAGAGAGATAGCCATGACAATCATATGTTAATGGTTGAAGAAACGCCTGACACCGCGTATGGCAGGGTTTACTATCGACGCTGACAGTTGGTCGGAATAGAAATAAGGCCGCATAGAAAAGGATTATTTTATAGGAGAAATTATGGAAAAATATATGAACAAACCGGTGAATTGCGTATTTACCAATGAGGATATTATAAAGGAATACCAGCGATTTAATGATATTAAGAGAGTGGCATCGGCGTTTTGTCTAGATAATAAAACAGTGAGACAGATATTAAGGAAAGAAGGGGAAATATAAATAGGATAACAGAATCAATTAAATAAATGTTATGAAAAAGGAGATTAAAATGGAACATCAAAAAAATTATGAGAAAACTCAGATGCTTATTTTTCTGGGTGTGGTCTTTGCATTACCGTATATACTGGGTATTTTAATGGGGATTGGCTATACTAAGGGGCTTGATGTATCGGTTTTCCCCTCGGCTCAAATGTTTTACCCTGCTTCGGGAGCGATACTGGCCGCTTTAATCACGCACAAAGAAGATCAGCTGATTCCTAAGAGATTTTTTATTGGTTTTTTAATTCTTACTTTACTGTTATTGGTTTGTACAGTGGCAAGTATTATTGTGCCTGGAATGAATTGGAATGTCATTTCTCAATTTGTAATGGTACTTGGTTCTGTTATAGCATGGATTTTACTTCTTACTGAGAAAAAAGATAAGCGTATTGCCTATGGATTGAGAGGCGGGCGTTGGAAAATAGCTGCTTTCATTATTCTGCTATATTTAATTCTTTACTTTAGCAGAACCGCTATCATGTATATCTTAAGTGGTCAAATGCAAACCATGACTGAAATTATGCAAAAGCCTGTTACTTGGCTGATGTTATTAACATTGCCCATAAACTATTTTTTAATATTTATTGCATTTTTTGGAGAGGAGTACGGTTGGAGGTACTTTCTTCAGCCTATACTGCAAAAAAAGTTTGGAATGGTTCGCGGTGTTTTTGTTCTTGGAATTGCTTGGGGAGTGTGGCATTTACCTATTAATTTCTTTTATTATTCATCTCCTTCCGTAGGGATTATAAGCCTGGCAGGACAATTAATTACATGTGTTACATTGGGAATATTTTATGGTTGGGCTTATTTAAAAACCGATAACATATGGACGGTTGTTATTTTGCATTTTATCAACAATAATTTGATTCCGATTATTACCGGAAATTATACGGAGGATGTTCTTCAAAATCAAGACGTAACATGGAATGGTGTAATTTTATTACTGGTGGTCAACACGTTGTTGTTTGCAGGTGTTATTTTTACAAGCTATTATAGAAATAATAGCCGGAGACTTCCAACAATGGATGAACGAGTTGATCAGCATATGAAGAATTTGGAAGATCCGGAACAATGATAAGATCTAAGAACTGCCATAAAAATAGAAAAGTGGTGGAGGTAAGTTAAATATGAAAACACATAAAAAAACATTGGTTGGACTTCTTGTTTTTTTATTTATATGTATAATTGGCATTTTTCTTGTTTGGCTGAAATCCAAGTATTCAGTGAAGGAATCCCCAACTTTGCAAGGAACCTTCACATGTGAAAAGCTTCCTTTTGCGTCTATGGCGTTTGATTTAAATGATAACTATACATTTTATTACTACAATTATGATGAAAAGGATAAAGGAACCTATTCAAAAGGACCAGATAATGAACATTATATCAATGGCTCCAAATTTCATAATACCAAAATACTATATGATGGGAAAAAGCAGACGTTTACAATTATGATAGATGGAGAAACCTACCTATTCAAACAGATCAGCCGGATACCTTCTATCAATCTTGAACCAGAATAAATATAATGGATGAAACGAACCTCACATGTGATGTCATGTGAAATTGCCTCTTCACATATTATATGGAAGGATTTCTTTAGTACGGGTTTGTTGTTGGCTAAGAAGAGGGAAGAATATTGTAATCAGTTAAAAGGCATTGGAGAATAATCCAGTACCTTTTATGTGCGACAGGCAGTCGCACCAGTCTTGGCAGTACGATACTATTTTGCGTATTAGAAACAGCGGTTACGATGCAGTGCAAAAACGAACCAAGAGTTCTGAAAGCAAGAGTTCTCTGGAGTGAAAGTCTCCACTCGTGAGCACTGGTGCAAATCGAGAAGTCTAGTGCCTAAAGAATATAGAAGTCAAGTTTATTGTATTCATATAGATGGAGAGAAGAAAGACTTCGTTTGAAGTAGTTACGGAGAGCCATACCTTTTATTAATAAAGTTGATGAACATACAGGACAGATAAATTTATAGGCGAATATAAATGAACGATGAAATTATCAATTCAGTTTCAGATATTTTAATCAAATATTATTAAGAAAGAAATAAATTGACTATTTCATATCTTCATGATTGAGTCGGCCATGTATGGACAAATGTATAAATAGATTGTTGAGCAAGGATTGCCGTAGCCATGTTATTGCATGAGATTATTCAGATACATATAATTATTTGCATTATAATGTTATGAACAAGCAAGAGCGGCATATAATAGAATTAATAAGATCATTTGAGGAAAGCCATGATCATACACGTTGTTCAGCCAGGGGAAACCATCTATTCCATATCAGAGTATTACAAAATCCCTGTTGCCAGATTAATATTGGAAAATGGAATCACAAACCCCGACAATCTGGCAATAGGCCAAACCATTGTGATTGTTCAACCGGAAATAGTCTATACCGTCCAGCCTGGCGATACTTTGGAGAGTATTGCGGAGCAGCATGGTACAACGCCATTGGATTTATTAAGAAATAATCCCTATCTTTCGGATAGAGAATTTTTGTATGCCGGTGAAACTATAGTCATAAGCTATCAAACGAATAAAATAAGAACAGTTACCACTATTGGTTATGCCTTTTCTTATATAGATAAATCTGTATTAATAAAAACACTACCTTTTTTAACGTATCTGACTATATTCAATTATAGGGCTACAAATGAAGGAGAAATTATCTTCAGATACGACGACACTGAAATTGTCAATCTGGCTAAAGTTTATGGCGCTGCACCCATGATGTTTGTCTCCACTATGACAGAAGAAGGAATAATCAGCCGTGAAGTGTCCTATAATATTTTAAATAATCTTTCTGTACAGGACCGCCTTATTGAGAATGCCCTTCGCATAATGAAAGAGAAAGGCTTTTATGGTATTAACATATATGCCGAAAGTATCACCTATGACACCATAAACAGCAGTGCAGAATTTTTGAAAAGAGCCTCTGAGATATTTCACTCAGAAGGTTACAAGATACTGATTACCATAACGCCGACTACGGATATTGAAACCTCTAATATTAGTTTTGAAAGAATAGACTATTCAATATTATCTGAATTTGTTGATGGAATCATATTTTCTTCCTATGACTGGGCAAGGTCTTACAGCTATCCAAACGCAATTTTTCCGGTTAATATCTTAAGAGAGATGTTAGATTACTGGGTTAGTATTATTCCCCCTGAAAAAATCTTTCTGGGAGTTACTGCTCTGGGTTATGATTGGACACTTCCATATGTTCCCGGTGCGTCGGACGCTACTGTAATAACTTATAACAGTGCGGTACAAATTGCAGCGGATAACGGTATACCAATACAATTTAGTGAAATAGCACAGTCGCCCTATTTCTATTATATGGATAGTGATGGGAATCTGCATGTAGTATGGACGAAAGATGCAAGAAGTTTTGACGCACGAGCCAGGCTGGTAGTAGAATATAATCTCCAGGGATTATCTCTTTGGACCATTATGAGGTTTGATGCCCAAATGTGGTTTGTTATTAATACTCAATACTACATAGAGAAGCTTATTGGTAATGGCTAAGCGATTTGATTGAAGATTTATTTGATCTTAAATTGCCTCCAATTAATGGAGTGATACTCTGACCGATACGATTGAGATAAAAGAACTGTTTCAATATAAAAAGCCGTTAAAGGCCTTAAAATAAAGGGCTTTACGGCTTTTTATTTATGTAAAATTGTACGATAATATTATCAGTGCATGTGAAGACGATACGGCAATTATTTTTACGAATACGTATACTATACTAAATATGGCATTTATGCTGCATTTCAAGCTGCATAGATTCAAAGTGCTGATTTTATTTTGTGGTAATAATGACAGATTGAGGCATAGTGACGCCAGCAGTCCCAATGCGTCAATAGTAATGGCGCATCAAAAAATTATTTGCCAGCATCTTTGGAATTTGCAGTTAAAATCTCTTCTCCGCTATCAGCATTGACGAACTTTACTGAAATATTGTCAGCGGCTGTACCGTTGAATATATTATACATGCCTCCGTACATGTAGAAGCCTAATATGGAAAAACGGTCCGCCATATTTAATTCAGTAGATTTCGTGGATATCTCAAATTCGGTAAAATTTTCATTAGCCGTTACATCTGTAAAATCTGGATAATCTTCAGAACCGATCATTTCAGAGATTGATGAGTTAATGTTATCTTTCAGTTCATTCATCATCTTTTTATGCTGTTTCTTAGTTAAGATATATGTAGCACTTCCATCGCCATTTAAAGTGATAGATTTATAACCTTTTTCTTTGCATAATTCGTTAAGATCATCTTGCGTCTGTTTTCCAATAAATTTAGCAGGAATATTTAATTCAACATCCGCATTTCCAATAGCGTCTAAGTCGTTTTTTGTTTCAGCGTTTGTATTAGATTCTTTTATTGAAATCTCAGCGCTGACGGTTTCAGATATAGCAGAAGCAGAATCTGTATTTTTGCCGCAGCTAGTTAATAGAATTAATGTGGAGAAAATAATTGATGCTGTCAATAAGTTTAATTTTTTCATATCTATTGATTCCTTTTCTTTTTTATAATTTTTATTAAAATGCCATCGTCTGTTTTAATTTCAGGTCAATCGGCGTTGGTAGTACCATATTTGTTTGCTTCGATCGATTACTGCTTATGTGGGCCTGGTGATACCGCATATACACCTTTCAACAGAGCCGTCATTTATCCTTTTGCAATTGGGACATTGGCTCTGTTTTACCGGGGTGTTCCAACAATTTAAATATTTTATCCTGGTTTTCCAATATTTCGGAGAAGGCATACAATATCGCCCAAAGAGTTATAACACTAAGCAATGTTGAGACAAGGATAGCAAAGGTTGCAGTTCCATCCCGTTCCAATTTTAAAGTGTGGAAATTTAGCTTCATACCAAGTGTGTACGATAGAAAAATGCTTCCAATGATTCCTAATACTAATTCCACATACGCCAGAATTTTACATAAGATTTTCATACTTCTTTCCCTCCCAAGTGCATTATTTTATTAAAAAGCCAAAGGCTATTTTAATCCAATATAAAGTTCCTGCATTCCTGTACTTTCTGTTATCTATAAGCATCGAATGGTCTGAATAGTAACAATCTGTTTCATTAACGAGTCTCTAATGATTATACAGCAATTCTGAGATTTTGAAAGTCAAAAAGTACAAAGTTATTGAATTTGGCTGTTAATAGTATAGAAAAACTGAGTAAAGATGCGAGTATACAGAATATATGCAAAAGAAAGGCAATCAATTGAAGGTCAATAAAAAACCCTGCCTGAACACTACGAAAAGGTGGAAGAAGAATATCCAAGAGCAGATTCAGTCAGAACAGTTCAAGCTGGTAAAAGGGAGGCGGAAGGCGCAGGATATAACCATGGCTGGTCTGAAGAAAATGCTGTTTTCAACAGATGAGGCAACTCTGGGCCCATAAAAGCATTAATAAAATAACGATTCACTTTCTATATGTGGTCATGTATAATAAAGAAACATGGACAAAGATAAAAATATATGACGAAATAAGTTATGTAAGGAGATAAAGATATGCCACCAATACAGTTGTTGATTAAGCCAGCCTCCGGAAGCTGTAATTTAAGATGCAAATATTGTTTTTATCATGACGAGATGCAGAAACGGGAGCGGCAAAATTACGGATTTATGTCTTTAGAGACCTTGGAGGAGATCGTTAAGAAGACACTGGCTTATACTGAGCGGCAGTGTGAGTTTATCTTCCAGGGAGGGGAACCCACTTTGGTGGGCCTTGACTTTTATAAAAAGCTGCTGGAATTTGAGAGTAAGCATAACATACGTAATGTAAAGATTATGAATTCTATTCAGACCAATGGATACCAGCTGGGCGAAGAATGGGCAGAGTTTTTTGCTGCAAATAATTTCCTGGTAGGTGTATCCCTGGATGGGATTAAATATACCCATGATGCCTATAGGGAGAATTCTGCGGGTGAAGGTTCCTTTGGCGAAATTATGAAGACCCTTAAGCTGTTTGATAAAAAAGGGGTGGATTATAATATCCTGACGGTTGTAAACCGAAGAACAGCGGAGCGGATTCCGCGAATTTATGAATTTTATAAGAAAAATAACTGGAAATATCAGCAGTATATCGCTTGTCTTGATCCATTTGGAGAGCCAAAGGGAAGCCGGGAGTATTCTCTGACGCCGGAGGTCTACGGGGAGTTTCTTGTAAAGCTGTTCGATCTTTGGTATCTGGATCTTATGAAAGGAGAACAGCCATACATTCGCCAGTTTGAAAATTATATCAGCCTTTTGATGGGATACCCGCCGGAGGCATGTGATATGAAGGGGTGCTGCAGCATCCAGCATGTAGTAGAAGCAGATGGATCTGTTTATCCTTGTGATTTCTATGTGATGGATGAGTATAAAATCGGAAATTTCCTGGATAATTCTATTGAGGATATGGGAAACAGGGGATTGGAGAGTGGATTTGTAGAGGCTTCCCTAAATAAACCAGAAGAGTGCAAAACCTGCAACTATGCATATCTATGCCGGGGCGGATGCCGCAGGAACCGCCAGATCGATGAGGGAGGCCAACTTGGCCAGAATTATTTCTGTTCATCTTATAAGTATTTTTTTGAGAAAACCCGTTCAAGGATGGAAGAGATTGCCAGACAGCTGATGCAGTCAGAACTGAGGAAGAGGTAATACCAGGATGACAGTTTTTCCATGGGAGTAGAGTATGAAACTGAACTTTATGAAACTGAGTTACATGAAACGGTTCTTTTTGAAAATGTTTGCAGCAGTAATCATATTAATAGGGATTCTTGTGTTTGCTATTACAGGTTTCTCGAAAAAGGTTGTTGGAAAAGAGATCATTAGTCTTCATCAGTCTATTTTAAGTCAATCCATTATACAGCCGGCCTCTACGATCCGAAGTTTAAGGGGAAGCCTGGAGAAAATCACTGAGAATGCCGGGGTCATGGAATGGCTTATGGAGGAAACCGAGGGAAGCGGGAAAATTGAAATGCTTATTCGGGATGAGATTTACGGGAACTATAAAAGAGGTAATAAGTTCCGAATTTATATCTATGATCTGGAAAAGCTTAGATATGCCAGTGATTTCCCGGAGATTTCCTGGGAAGAGGCCCAGCCATCCATTAAGCAGGCAGAGAAGCTTAGAAACTCTGGAGTAAAGGAAGACATTTATCTGGAAGGTTTGATCCGCAGCGATAAGGAGGACGGGCTTTACCGTCATAGTTTCTATATGGTACGGCCTGTTCAGGATCTTTTAAGCGGAACAGTGCGGGGATATGTGCTGATTCAGTTCAGCGAGGTGATACTATATGATATGTATCAGGAGCTGATTGAACCAGACAGGGATTACTGTATTGTAGACGGGAATGGCATTGTGATTTCTGCAAAGAATAAGAGGGATATTGGAGCTCCTTACAGTAAAAATGATATTATAATATCAGATGAAGAATTTCAAAAAGTAGGCTACGGCATATCAGACGCATATCCGGATAACGTTTATTTTTATGGAATGATATCAGGAACCAATTGGTATCTGCTGGAAAATGCGGATTTGCGCCATATATTCGCACCGCTTGACAGAACCGCATGGTTTGCGGGAATTCTTGTGGTGGTATTTGCAGTCTGTTTCCTGCCGTCTATCTTTCTGGCTCTGCAGACGATCTTAAAACCTATTGATATTATTAAGAACAAGATGAATCAGGTTGCTCAAGGAGAATTTAAGGCGAGGATTAGTCAGAAGGAAAAAGGGAAGGGTGAGCTATCGGAGATTGCGGATTCCTTCAACTATATGGTAGGAAAGTTAGAGAGTCAGGTGGAAGAGATACGCACGATAGAGCGGAAGAGGCATTTACTTCATCTGGATTTCCTACAGACACAGATAAATCCTCATTTTATCTATAACACCCTAAGCTCCATACGATTTTATGTAGAGATGGGGAAAAATGAAGAAGCTGAGAAAATGCTGATTGATTTTTCAAAGATTCTTAGAAAGACCCTTTCAAGCTCAGAAAAATTCATTAGTTTAAAAGAGGAATGTGAAACGCTTGAATATTATATAGAGCTTCAGAAAGCCCGGTACAGGGACCGTTTTGAAGTGAAATTTAACATGGAAGAGAACACACTTCCTTGTATTGTACCTGATTTTATTATGCAGCCCATTGTGGAAAATGCCATTTTTTACAGCTTAAAGGAGAAGCAGGTCTGCCATATTCTTATCAGCAGCTATATCAGGGATAGAAAACTTTTTATCAGCGTAAAGGATGATGGAGTGGGGATGGATGAGAATATCATAAGCAGCGTTCTGGAGAAGGGAATGAATATGAACAAAGTTGGGCTTCGCAATGTAAATGACAGGCTTCGCCTAAACTTTGGAGAGTCCTACGGTATACGAATTATGAGCGAAAAGGGCAAAGGCACTGAGGTTATAATGGAGATGCCGGAAACAAATGAAAGGAAACGGTTGGGGTGAAAATACTGATAGCAGACGATGAGACACCAATACGAGAATGGATTCAGTTCAGCATTGAGCGGGGGAATAATCCGGATTTTGAGATTGCAGGCGTAGCTGAAAACGGCAATGAGGCTTTCGAACTGGCTGTAAAGTATCAGGTTGATACGGTGATTACAGACATTAAAATGCCAGGAATGGACGGCTTGATGCTGATGAAAAAACTTCTGGAAGAAATACCATATGTCTCTTTTATTATACTGACAAACTATGCGGAATTCTCTTACGCAAGGGAAGCTATCACTTATGGTGCCAGGAAATATTTTCTTAAGTCAGAGCTTCGGGGACAGGATATTCTGGAGGCTCTTATGGAAATCCACGAAAGTAATGAAAGGCTGCTTATAGGAAAAAAAGAGGATTGTTATTTCAGCGGTTATTTGGATATTTATACCTGCTGCTGCAATATGGAGGAGGCTGAATTTGTAGGGGGATTCTGGAAAAAGCATCAATTCAGGGAAAATGAAATGTTTTGCGTGGCAGCCTTTAAAAGCACGGAAAGCTGGGATCAGAAAGGTTTTTTAGATGACTTCATCAAAAAACAAAAAATCCATATTCTTCGCCCTGTTCTTCGAAAAGAGAGCATTTATCTCATTATGCAGTCTGAAGATGAAAGGAAACTTGAGGAAAGTCTGGCGGCGTTTTATGAAACCTGGAGTGCAAATGGAGGAGGAGTTCTTGTTGCCGGACCTTCGGCATGGGGAATTGAACAAATAATGCCGGAGATTGACAGGACAGAGCGAATGCTTCAGTATGAATTTTTCTATAATAAGGGCTGCTTTCGGATAAACGATGACAGGCTGATGGCGCCGCTTGACCGCGAAAAAATACGAAAAGAGTATCAAAGAATATTAAATAGACTTCTGCATGATGAGGAAGATAAAGTCAGTAAGGACATTATTATATGGTTTGAATATTTCAAAGAAGTATGCTTGCAGGATACAGAGTGGGCGAAAGAAATATGCATTAAATTCGTGATAAGATTAGAAGAGAAATGTGCGGAGCATTTTACGGACTATCAGGAGGAGCACAAGGTTACAAGACTTCAGACGGCAGGGTTGTGCAGAGACATCTGTATAAAGCTTATAAGTCTGCTTTATTCCGGGAATAAGTTCAGTTATTCCCAGAGTATACGGGAGACAGTTCAATATATCCATCAAAATTACGCCAACCAGGATCTGTCGTTAAAGGTGGTGGCCCAGGCAATTTGCCGTTCTCCTGAATACTTAAGCCGCCTTTTTAAATCAGAGACAGGCCAGAATTTCAGCAACTATCTTATGCTTTATCGTTTAGAGCGGGCCAGATCGCTTCTGTTAAATACAGATATGAAGATATATGAGATAGCCTATGCAGTGGGATATACCACACCAAGCTACTTCTCAAAGGTCTATCATGAGTATATGGGAATAACTCCGGAATTGGCCAGAGGTCAAAAAATTGATAGAAAGTCATAAAATTAATAGAGGATAAAGCTGTGAAACTGTATGAAGTTAAAATACTTCAAGATAAAGTTCACAGCTTTTATTTATTTTTCTTTTTAAAATTGTACAATATAGATATGAAAAAAATACTCATAAAGAATTGCATAGGAACAATTGGAAGGAGAGCAAAGATGAAATTGAGAAGGTTGGCAGCAATATGTTTAATAGCGGCAATGACAGTTTCTGCGACAGGATGCGGCGCATCTAAAAGCAAGGGGGAAAGTGAGGCTGGCACATCAGTTGGGAAAGAAGAAGCAGAAAGTACATCAGCCGAGGGTACCGAAGGGGCATCAGGAGATACCGTTAAGGTAGGAGTCATATTTGGTACCGGTGGTCTGGGAGATAAAAACTTTAATGACATGACATATGCGGGAGTTACCAGAGCTCAGGAAGAACTGGGAATCAAGTTTGACTATGTTGAACCTAATTCTATCAGCGATTTTGTTCCCTTTGGAAGGCAGTTTGCGGAGACAGGAGAATATGATCTGCTGATAGCCGTAGGGGCAGACCAGGAAGAGGCCATGCAGGAAATAGCAGAAGAATTCCCGGAACAGAAGATATCGATTCTTGACAGTGCGGCAAAGATTGAGGGCGTCAGCACGATTCAGACCGAGTGGAGTGAGCAGACCTTCTTAGCAGGTGTGATCGCAGGACTTG
This sequence comes from Lacrimispora sp. BS-2, assembly GCF_040207125.1. Taxonomy (NCBI): domain Bacteria; kingdom Bacillati; phylum Bacillota; class Clostridia; order Lachnospirales; family Lachnospiraceae; genus Lacrimispora; species Lacrimispora cavernae. The sequence goes on along the minus strand of NZ_CP157940.1, from coordinate 1,900,764 downwards.
GAACACTGAGCGATATGGAGAAAGCAAATAAAGATAATGTTATAGGTGTCATACTGGGAGATGACCTTCCGAATCTGAGAGAAGGCGTAATAGGATTTACAGCAGGAGCAAGATATGTCAATCCGGATGTACAGGTACTGGAGGGAGTTGTAGGAGCGTTCAATGATCCAGGTAAGGGCAAGGAAATAGGTCTTTCCATGTACAACAAAGGTGCAGACTTCATCCAGTGTATTGCAGGCGCTTCCGGTTTGGGGGTATTTGGTGCTGCCAAGGAAGCAGATAGATATGCATTCGGTGTAGGCTCTAATCAGAACCTGGAGGATCCGGATCATGTGGTGGCCTCTTCCGTAAGAAGCGTAGACTGGATGGTTTATAACGAAATTGAAAAAGTAATATACGGAAACTGGGAACCAGGACTGCATATGAGTGGGATCAAGGAAAGCGCCGTGGGATATGATACGGAGGGTTCCAATGTAAAACTGCCTGAGGAGATCAAAGCAACAGTAGAGGATATAAGGGAAATGCTGGTTGCAGAAAAACTGGCGCCATGTAAGACGGCAGAAGAGTTGGATGCCTGGGTTGCCAAGAATCAGTACACCAAATAAAACGAGTCTGATTGGAGTGTAAATGTGATGTATGCAGTTGAGATGAAAAATATCACAAAGCAGTATCCTCTGGTCCGTGCTCTCAACCATGTAGACTTTTCTCTGGAACAGGGGGAGATTGTATCGCTGTTGGGAGAAAACGGAGCTGGGAAATCAACTCTCATGAAGGTTTTGTATGGAATCTGCAGGCCAGATGAGGGGGAGATATGGATTGGCGGAAAGCCAATGAATATAAGGTCTCCCAAGCAGGCGATTGATATGGGAATAGGCATGGTGCACCAGCATTTTATGCTGACTCCTGTATTAAGCGTAACCGAAAATATCGTAGTGGGCTGTGAACCGGCAAAGGGAATCTTTTTTGACAAGAATCAGGCAGAGGAAAATGTCCAGGAGATGATCGACCGTTATGGCTTTCATATATCTGCTTCGCAAAAGGTAAAGGAGCTTTCTGTAGGAGAGCAGCAGAAGGTTGAGATTTTAAAAGCTATTTATAGAGGTGCCAGGATTCTGATTCTTGATGAGCCCACTGCTGTCCTGATTCCTCAGGAGGTAGAAGAACTGTTCCGGATCTTAAGAGAACTGAAAAAGAATGGGACAAGCATTGTAATTATCACGCATAAGCTGAAAGAAACTCTTGAGATAGCAGACCGTGTCAGCGTTCTTAGGGATGGAAGGCTGATCCAGTCCAATGTTCCCGTAGAAGGCGTAACCTCCGACAGCCTTGCACAAATGATGGTAGGCAGAGAAGTGGCTTTAGGCATACGGAGAAGGAGCAGCTGTGTGGGTGAGACAAAACTATTCGTAAAAAACATCACTTTAAAAGACAAAGACAGAATCGTTTTAAATAAAGTTCAGTTTGAGCTTAAGAAAGGAGAAATCCTGGGGATTGCCGGAATTGAGGGCAATGGACAGACGGAACTGATTGAATGTCTGACCGGTATTTGCCAGCCGGATGTTTTGGATATGGTAAAGGACGGGCAGAAGGTAACGGGTAGCCCAAGGGATTTTATCGGACAGGGAATCGGACATATTCCGGAGGATCGAATGACCAGAGGACTGGTACTGGAGCTTTCTATTCTGGAAAATATGATTCTGGGCTATCAGAAACGCTTTCAAAACAGGGGAATCCTGGACAGGAAGAGGATTAAGGTTTTTTCTGACAGGCTTTTACAGGAATTTCAGGTAAAAGCGCCCAATACATCTGTCAAGTGTAATGCCCTCTCCGGAGGAAATCAGCAGAAAATCGTTATTGCCAGGGTGTTCAGTGAGGATCCGGATGTCATTATAGTAGCGCAGCCTACCAGGGGAGTGGATATCGGAGCTATTGAGTATATCCATGAGCGCCTATTGGAACTAAGGGATGAAGGAAAAGCAATCCTGCTGATATCCGCTGATTTAGATGAGGTGAAGAATCTAAGCGACAGACTTTTAGTGATGTATAACGGTGAACTCGTTGTGGAAGGAGTCCCGGAAGAGTTTGATGATATGCAGCTGGGACTTTTAATGACAGGAGCAGCAGGAAAAAGGGGACAGAGGACATGAATGTAAAAAAGGCGGAATTAAATATAAAGCAGATTCTGGAAAAGAATATGTCTGCTGTTGCCTTAATTTTGGCTCTGGTATTGGGCGGATTAATTATGCTGATTTGTGGATACAACCCTGTTGAAGCGTATACATCCATATTAAAGGGGGCATTTATTGGGAAAAAGGCTGTTTGTCAAACACTTGTACAGGCCACTCCCTTGATCTTTGCAGGCCTGGCGTATACGGTAGCCAAGAGAGCGAATCTGATTAATCTGGGCATTGAAGGTCAGCTTTATATGGGAGCGTTGGGAACTTCCGTTGTAGCATTGATGCCTCTTAGGCTTCCGGAAGTGGTATGGATTCCTTTGGCTCTTATGGCAGGTGTGCTGTTGGGTGGCCTCTATGCGGGACTTGTTGGATTTATGAAGGTTAAATTCGGTTCCAATGAAGTTATAGCCACCATGATGCTTAACACCATAGCTGTTAATTTTGTGGCTTATATGGTCAACTACCCGCTGAAAGAACAGGGGAAATCCATGGCTCAGACTGCAAAGTTTACAGAAGAAGTATGGATACCGAAGCTGTTAGAGAAAACTCAGCTTACAGCAGCAATTATCATTGCCGTGATAGCCTGTATCCTCGTAAAGCTTCTCTTTGACAGAACGGTAATCGGCTATGAGATTAAATGTGTAGGGTTTAACCTAAAGGCATCGGAAACTGCCGGGATCAGGATTGGAAGAATTATGGTAATTGCCATGCTGCTCAGCGGCGGAATTGCCGGACTTTTAGGGGGAAGCCATGTTCTGGGGGTAGATCACAGGCTGATTGCAGATTTTTCTTCTGGATATGGATTTGATGGAATCGCGGTTGCAGCCCTTGCGGCAGATAATCCTGTAGGTGTGATTCTTTCCGGCATTATCTTTGGTGCTTTGAGGGCGGGCTGTATGGTACTCAACCGTACCACCGGCATTCCCACTGAGTTTATCGATGTCATTCAGGCGCTTATCATCCTGTTTGTGGCCGCTCCTCTTCTTGTGAAGGAAATTCTTAGGATAAAAAATGCAGGCAGAGGGAAAGGAGGAAAAAGGGGATGAATCAGCTTTTATCAATTGTTACGTCAACTCTCAGCATGTCGGTACCGCTGATTCTGGCCGCACTGGGCGGTGTTATCTCTGTTAGAAGCGGTGTCATGGCTCTGGGGCTGGAGAGCATGATGACTATGGGGGCATTTTGCGCAGTGCTGGGCTCCTACTATTCAGGCAATATCTATGTTGCTGTACTGGCAGGCATGGCAGGCGGTGCTCTGTTAGGACTATGCCATGCTGTTTTAAGTGTGCGCTATAAGGTGAACCAGGTCATCAGCGGCATAGGACTTAATCTTCTGGCAGTGGCAGAGACAACTCTATTGATGCAGCTTCTTTGGGATAACAAAGGGTCATCTCCTCAGGTATCGTCTATCAATGCCAGTGTATATACATCACCCATTACATACATCATGCTGTCGGCAGTTTTCCTGGAGTATATCTTCCTGTTTCGGACTCGCTTTGGCTTACGGCTTCGCATGGTGGGTGAGAATCCTAAGGCGGCAGCTACTGTGGGACTTCCAGTCCATAAAATAAAATATATCGGCGTGGTAGCCTGCGGAATTATGGCTGGGCTTGGGGGAGCATATCTTTCCATTGACCAGCTGAATATGTATGTGAGGGATATGTCGGCAGGAAGAGGATATATTGCTGTGGCGATTATGATTCTTGCAAAATACAATCCTGTAATGGTTCTGTTCTGTGCGCTGATTTTTGGATTTTGTGATGCATTACAGATTAATTTTCAGGGGTATGGCGTACCGCCTCAGATCATGGCTATGATTCCTTACATGGTGACACTGTTCGTTCTGGCTTTCGGTGTCCGTCATATAACTCCGCCTGCAGGCGTTGGAATGCATGATGATGAATAACGCATTATAAAATATGGAAGAAAAGAGGTTATAGATCAATTATGAAAGCGATCATGGTGATGTTTGATTCCCTCAACCGGCACATGCTTCCTCCTTATGGATACGAAGATGTGAAGGCTCCTAATTTCAAGAGACTGGCACAGAGGAGCGTAACATTTGACAACTGCTATGCAGGAAGTCTGCCTTGTATGCCTGCAAGAAGAGAAATTCATACAGGACGGTATAACTTTCTTCACAGAAGCTGGGGGCCTTTGGAGCCATATGATGATTCCATGCCCCAAATTCTAAAAGAAAACGGTATTTACACCCATCTGACTACGGATCACTGGCATTATTGGGAAGAGGGCGGAGACAATTATATGACCAAATACAATACATACGAAATTGTAAGAGGCCAGGAAGGCGATCCGTGGAAGGGAAGAATAGAATGGGATATTCCGGAGCATCTGGGCGGCAGGAAGGATGCCTGCGGAAGGCAGGAGTATATCAATCGTCATTATATGCGGGAGGAGGACAATCAATCCATTGTGCGGAATTTCTCCAATGGTCTGGAATTCATCCGTGATAACCATGAGGCGGATAACTGGTACCTTCAGTTGGAAAACTATGATCCTCATGAGCCGTTCTTCACACCGGAAAAATACAAAGAACCCTATGAGGATGGCTATGAAGGAGTTATGTTTGATTGGCCGGGATACCATGAAGTGGTGGAGACTCCGGAACAGGTGGAACATTGTATTAACGAGTATAAGGCGATTGTTACCATGTGCGATACCTATCTCGGTAAAGTACTGGATATGATGGACGAATATGATATGTGGAAGGATACGATGCTCATTGTCAATACGGATCACGGTTTTATGCTGAGCCAGCACAACTGGTGGGGCAAAATGATGATGCCATACTTCAGTGAACTGGCCAGGATTCCCATGTTTATCTGGGATCCGAGAACAGGGATCGCAGGCGAGAAGAGACAGGCCCTTGTTCAGACCATAGATTTGGCCCCAACGCTTCTTGAGTATTTTGGTCAGGATATACCGAAGGATATGGAGGGGAAGCCTCTTAGAGAAACCATTGAAAATGATAAAAAAGTCAGAGATTATGCTCTTTTTGGCCAGCACGGTGTTCATGTGAACATTACTGATGGCAGATATGTGTATATGAGATGCCCGCAGCCTGGCAGAGAGCAGGAGATGTATAACTATATTATAGAGCCCACCAGTTACCCTGGCTCCATTACTGCAGAAGAAATGGGAACAGCCGAATTCTATCCGGGTTTTTCATTTACCAAAGGATGTCCGATGTTCAGAATCCGCGGTGGTTATGGAATCAGAACATTGGGATTCCCTCCCAAATCTTTGATAGAATTCGGCACGCTTCTATATGATTTAGAGAAGGATCCGGATCAGCTTCAGCCTATGGAGAACCAGGAGGTGGAGGAACGCATGATAGAACATATGATACGTATGATGAAGGAAAATGACGCACCGGAGGAACAATATATAAGGCTGGGACTGGAACGCAGGAAATGGGGAAGGGAGAAATAATATGGGAACACCACATAACGGAGCAGAAAAAGGGGATATTGCAAAGACGGTTTTAATGCCTGGGGATCCCCTGCGCGCCAAATTTATTGCAGAGACATATCTGGATGATGTTGTATGCTTTAATACAGTAAGGAATATGTTCGGGTATACAGGGACTTATAAGGGAAAGCGTATATCTGTTATGGGAGGAGGAATGGGAATGCCTTCTATAGGCATCTATTCCTATGAACTGTTCAATCACTATGATGTGGATCAGATTATGCGAATCGGTTCAGCAGGAGCTATTTCCGATCGGATAAAGGTTCGCGATATTATAATCGCAATGGGTGCCTGCACCGATTCAAATTATGCATATCAGTATGGTTTAAAGGGAACATTTGCCCCTATTGGTGATTACCGGCTTCTTGAAAGAGCGGTAAAGGAGGCTGAATGTCTGGGAATCACACCTGTTGTGGGTAATGTTCTATCTTCCGACGTATTTTACAATGCTGACCCATGGGTCAATAATTCTTGGGCTAAGATGGGGGTTATGGCAGTTGAAATGGAGTCAGCAGCACTTTACATGAATGCAGCCCGTGCGGGTAAAAAGGCTTTATGCATCCTGACGGTATCTGATCATATTCTCCAGGGACTTTCCATATCACCGGAGGAACGCCAGACCGGTTTTTCCAGGATGATGGAACTGGCACTGAATACGGCCGCGGGAGTAGAGTAAAGTCAGGATCTTTTAAACCAGAATAACCGTGAAATGGCGGATTTCACACCTTGTCTATGTGTCCCATATAATATAGTATAATTAAAGAAAAGAGGGGTGTGAATATGTGCTGTTTTTTCGGAGGCTGCTGGAATAACTGCAGATGTAACTGCAGATGTAACTGTGGCTGTAACTGTAGATGTAGATGCAATTGCCGCGACTGTGAAGGTGTACGCGATGCATGTGAAGAGGAAAGAAGAAGAGCGTTCTGTGCCGGTTTCAGAGCTGGGTGTAATGATCCCCGCTGTCACTGCTGCTGGGGCAATGAAGAAGATAATTGTGAATAGAGATAGGAGAGCGGAGGTCTGAATAGGTTCAGGCCTTCGCTTTTACATAAATATCCGGCTGCAGTTTTTTGCCTGGCCAGGTGATAATGCAGGAACAATTTCGGGGGATGGGGCATATACTGAATGATATGATAAAAAATGTCAAAGGAAATTCAGAGCAATGCGCGGGGAGAAAATATGGCGGAACCGTCTTCCGTATGAAAAGCGGTATGATTATGGGGTCATCAGGCCTCGGATAAAAGGAATGTACTGTTACTACAGGGCTGCGGAATGTGAACCTAAAATTACAAGGCAGGTCAGGGCAATGGCAAGGCGGGCAGGAATGGATATGGCAGGTGAGGAAAACCGCATAAAATCCAGGGATTCCTATTTGGAAAAGATTCAAAGAAAATATGGCAGGGGCTTCCAGGTGTATGAGATAAAAGACATATTGAGATATACCTATACGGCTTCCGCAGAAGAGCTTGCAGGGAAAGCATTAACAGCAATGGAGCTTTATTGGGAATTAGGATATCAAACCATAGAAATTAAAAATTACTGGCTTGACAGGCAGAGTCCTTATAAGGGAATCAACACCACCTTACGCTCACCTGACGGCCAGATTTTTGAGTTACAGTATCATACACCGGAAAGCTTTTCAGTAAAGAATGGGAAAATGCATGAGTTATATGAAAAGCAAAGGCCGATCAAGGACTTAAGCAGCAGGGAGTACTTGGAACTGGGGAATCAGATGCTTAAGTTGTCCAATTCCATGGAGATTCCAAAAGAAATAGAACGGGTGAAGTGAATCTTATGGACAGGAAGGCACAAAAGTTTTTGGGACATGGGAATGGAAGCTTAAAAATGGGAAATGATAGTAAGAAAATTCACAAAATTTTCAAACTTTTTTGGTTGCAAACCGGGGTACGGGGTGATATACTCCTATATAGTTAATTAGCTAATTGTTAGGAGGCTAACAGAGAGGAGACTGTTTGCAAATGAGACCAATGTGCCCGTTCCGGGATAAAGGATTGAAGGGAGAGCTATCACTAACCCACAGCGTGATAGTGAGATATATGAGGATCATGAAGCTGTACCGTTATATCCTAGATGAGCGTCTGAGACAGACAGGAGTATACCGCAGCCAGCATCAGATTCTTATGATGCTTTCCGACCACTCCAATATATCCCAGAAGGAGATTGCAGAACGCCTTTATGTATCCACTGCCACCATAGCGGTATCGGTAAAGAAGCTGGAAAAAGGGGGATACATCACCAGGGCAGTTGATCAGGAAGATAACCGGATGAATAAGCTTTGCCTGACGGAAAAAGGAAAACACATGGTAGAGCACAGCCGGGAATTTTTTCACAACGCAGAAGAACGTATGTTCCGTGATTTTTCAAAGGAGGAATTGGCTGTCATGGGGCAATATCTGGACCGTATTTATGATAATTTATCACAGATTCCTTTGGAAAAGGACATGACAGAAAGAGAGGATTGATAACTTGAAACGATATTGGAAATATATCAGGCCGTATCTGGGAGCCTTTATACTGGCGCCCCTCTTAATGCTTACGGAAGTATTTGGTGAGATCATGCTTCCCAGGCTGACGTCCATGATCATCAACAACGGAGTCGCCACAAGAGATGTAGGATACATTTTACAAATGGGAGGAAAAATGGTCGCCATTGCTATTATTATGGCGTCAGGAGGAATCGGGGCATCCTATTTTTCCTCTAAGGCTTCCATTTGCTTTAGCACGGACTTGAGAAAGGATGTATTTCATAAAGTCCAGCAGTTTTCCTTTAAAAATATTGATGATTTCAGCACAGGATCTTTGGTTACCAGGCTGACCAATGATATCCAGCAGATTCAAAATGTGGTGATGCTGAGCCTGCGTCTGATGTTCCGGGCTCCTGGCCTTCTGATCGGGGGCCTTATTATGGCCTATCTCATGAACCGCCAGTTGATGGTAATACTTTTGGCGGTGATTCCATTACTGATCCTGATCATCTTTATTATTTTAAAGGCGGCTTTTCCGCGTTTTGAGGCAATGCAAAAGAAGATCGACCGCTTAAACTCCGGCGTGCAGGAGGCTTTGACCAATGTGCGCGTCATTAAATCCTTTGTCAGGGAAGATTTTGAGGAAAAGAAATTTCAGGCAACTAACCGGGATTTAAAGGAAGGCAGCCTTGAGGCCATGAAGATCGTCGTAGCCAGCATGCCTGTGATGATGCTTGCCATGAATGCCACGACCCTTGCAGTGGTGTGGTATGGAGGGAATCTCATTATCGCAGGAAAGATGCCTGTAGGTGATCTTACGGCGTTTACCACCTACATTGTCCAGATTCTTATGTCCCTGATGCTCTTATCCATGGTATTTTTGCAGGCTTCCAGAGCCATGGCTTCCTTAAGGCGTGTCAAAGAGGTTCTGGATACAGAAATCGATTTGACCGATGAAGATGCAACAGAAAAATCCGCCCAGGTCACGGAAGGAAAAGTGGAATTCCGGAATGTTTCCTTCCAGTATATAAAGGGAATGGATGCAATGGTCTTAAAGCGCATTAATTTTACGGCGGAGCCTGGAGAAACCGTTGGAATCATTGGCTCCACAGGAAGCGGAAAGACCTCTCTTGTACAGATGATTCCCCGTCTTTACGATGCGGATGAAGGACAAGTTCTGGTGGATGGCATTGACGTAAGGGATTATTCCATCAGAAACCTAAGGGAAGGCGTTGGAATGGTTTTACAGAAGAATGTCCTTTTTTCAGGAACCATTGAAGAAAATCTCCGTTGGGGAGACGAAAATGCCACTATGGAAGAAATAGCCCTTATGGCGGAAAGCGCCCAGGCCGATGGCTTTGTTTCTAACTTTGAGGCTGGATATAACACGGATTTGGGCCAGGGAGGTTCCAATGTATCCGGCGGCCAGAAGCAAAGACTTTGTATTGCCAGAGCTCTCCTAAAGAAACCGAAAATACTGATTCTGGATGACAGCACCTCTGCTGTGGACACGGCAACGGAAGCCCGTATCCGCCAGTGCTTTCAGACTACTTTAAAGAATACTACCAAATTCATCATTGCCCAGCGCATCGGGTCCGTGGAAAATGCGGATAAGATCATCGTCCTTGATGACGGACAGATCGTAGGCATGGGGGCCCATGAAGAACTGCTGGAGTCCTCCGAGGCTTATCAGGAAATTTATTATTCCCAGAGAGACCAGGAAAAGGAGGCGGGTGCATAATGGATAAGCAGAAAAGGATAGAAAGCTTAAAAAAGCGTTATGGCCGCTCTTCTAAGCCGGCAAAGAACCGGGGGCCCGCAGGCGGACATGGAGGAGGCAGGCAGATAAAGGGCGGCCTTCCAAAGAATGCCAAGGCGACCATTCGGCGTCTCATGTCATATTTAAATGAATACAAACTATTGATGGGAGCATCATTTTTCTGCGTCATTGCAGGTACGCTTGCGATGTTAGCCGCCTCTTATATGCTGCGTCCCATCATTAATCAGTACATTGCGCCGCCGTCCGGCGAAATGGGAAGCGCTATCGGCCTTGCAAAAGGCATTGGGATAATGGGTACCGTTTATCTCATCAGTGTAATTGCCAACTATATCCAATCCAGAATCATGCTGACGGTTGCGCAAAATGCCCTGCAAAAAATAAGGGATGATTTATTTGCCAAGATCCAGACTCTGCCTGTACGGTTTTATGATACCAATAACACCGGTGATCTCATGAGCCGGTTCAGCAATGATGTGGATACCATCGGCCAGATGTTAAGCAGCACCCTGGTCCAGCTTTTTACCGGAGCTTTGAGCATTATCGGTACCCTGGTACTTATGATCTATACAAATATATGGCTGACTCTGGTGACCTTGATCATGATACCTGTTATGATGAAGCTAGGCGGTTTTGTGGCGTCAAGAAGCCAGAAATTTTTCTCAGCCCAGCAAAGCTCCCTTGGTGCCGTAAACGGATATATTGAAGAGATCATCAGCGGCCAGAGGGTGGTAAAGGTGTTCTGTCATGAAGACGTGGCAGAAGAAGAATTTGAGATCCTCAATGAAGATTTAAGGAACAACATGATCCATGCACAGTTTTTCGGAGGCGTGATGATGCCGGTCATGGGAAATTTAAGCCAGTTGAATTATATCCTGACCGCATGCATCGGAGGACTTCTTTGTGTGCTCAAGGGCTTTGATGTGGGCGGATTGACCGTATTTTTGACCTTTTCCAGGCAGTTTGGCCGTCCGATCAACGAGATGTCCATGCAGGTGACCAATGTATTCTCCGCCCTTGCGGGAGCAGAACGGGTATTTGCTATTATGGATGAGAATCCGGAGCCTGCAGATGGCGAAGCTGCGGTGGAGCTGGAGCCGATGAATGGATATGTAGAATTAAAGAATGTGACCTTTGGTTATGATCCCGGCAAAGTGATTTTAAAGGATATAAGCCTTTATGCAAAGCCAGGGCAGAAGATCGCTTTTGTAGGTTCTACGGGAGCAGGCAAAACCACGATCACAAATCTTTTGAACCGTTTTTACGATATTCAGAGCGGTGAGATTACCATTGACGGAGTGGATATCCGTCATATTAAGAGGGAAAATCTGCGCCGTAATATTGCCATGGTCCTTCAGGATACCCATCTGTTTACAGGAACCGTGATGGAAAACATCCGTTACGGAAGGCTTGATGCAACGGATGAAGAGGTGATCCAGGCAGCCAAAACGGCTTCTGCTTATTCCTTTATCATGAGGCTTCCTGCCGGCTTTGACACGGTGCTGGAAGGCGACGGGGCCAACTTAAGCCAGGGGCAGAGGCAGCTTTTAAACATTGCCAGGGCCGCTATTTCAAAGGCCCCGGTTCTGATCCTTGATGAAGCGACCAGTTCCGTGGACACCAGAACGGAAAAGCATATTGAACGGGGCATGGACCGCCTTATGGCGGACCGGACCACGTTTGTGATCGCCCACCGCCTGTCTACAGTGCGCAACGCCAATGCCATCATGGTATTGGAAAACGGGGAGATCATTGAACGGGGAGACCATGAAGATCTTTTAAAACAAAAAGGCAGGTATTATCAGCTTTATACCGGGGCAGTGGAACTGGATTAAACAAAAAAACGGTCTGCATACCCATAGGAGGAGCATTGGAGAAAACGGCGATATGGCGTCAGTCATAATTTCGTTTTCACAATGCTCCTTTTTATTTATTAAAGTTTCTAATAAATAAAAAGAGAGATGGCAATATTAACCTATAGAAACAGGCAAAAGGCTTTTATAAATCATAAAAATTCAACAAAAAATTAACAAAGAATAGTGTATAAAATTAAAAACACTGTTAAAAAATGGCTGATTATCAGGAATTACAAAATGACAAGCAAAATAATTGTGCTTTTATGAAAACATTATGGGATCTGTTTTTTGAAAAATTGTTATTTAATTAACGAAATAATAGGGCTTTCAACCAGGTTATAGTACTGATAAATAAAGAGAATTGTATATAGAACACAGTATACAATATGTATTTATGCATTGTTTCGGTTTGCGAATTATGTTATACTGTTTTAGGTGGCAAAATGCTGAAATTTTGCCAGGAGAGACAAAGAATTGTAGAGAAAGAGGGTTAGTTAAATGGGTCTGGCTACATTTAAAGGCGGCATTCATCCTTATGAAGGAAAAGAACTGTCGGAAAATAAACCTGTACAAGTGCTGCAGCCAAAAGGCGAGATGGTGTTCCCCTTATCCCAGCATATCGGTGCGCCTGCGAAACCTTTAGTGGCGGCAGGAGATCAGGTGCTGGTTGGACAGAAAATCGGGGAGCCGGGAGGCTTTATTTCTGCCTGCGTAATCAGTTCTGTTTCAGGAACGGTAAAAACCATTGAACCAAGAATGGTTGCTAATGGCTCTATGGTTCCGTCGATTATCATTGAAAACGACGGGAAGTATCAGACGGTGGACGGATTCGGCAAAGAGCGTGATCCGAAGACCTTATCAAAGGAAGAGATCAGGAATCTTGTAAAAGAAGCAGGAGTTGTAGGTCTTGGCGGCGCCGGATTTCCAACTCATGTGAAGCTGACGCCAAAGGATGAATCAAAGATCGACACCATCATTGTCAACGGTGCGGAATGCGAGCCGTACTTAACTTCTGATTACCGGATGATGTTGGAAGAGCCGGAGAGCATCATAAAAGGGCTTAACATAATCCTTCAGTTGTTTGACAATGCAAAGGGCGTGATCGGCATTGAGAGCAACAAACCGGAAGCGATCAAACTCATGACAGAGTTTGTAAAGGACGAACCAAGGATTACTGTCTGTCCTTTACAAACCAAATATCCCCAGGGCGGTGAGCGTACTCTGATCTATGCCGTAACAGGAAGAAAGATTAATTCCACCATGCTTCCGGCAGATGCAGGCTGCATGGTAGACAATGTGGATACGGTGATTTCTATTTATAATGCGGTCGCAAAGGGCATTCCTCTGATCCGCCGTATCATTACGGTGACCGGTGATGCGATAGCAAATCCCCAGAATTATAATGTTCGGACCGGGACCAGCTACACCGAGCTTTTAGAGGCTTCCGGCGGCTTTAAGACGGAACCTGAAAAGGTGATTTCCGGAGGCCCTATGATGGGGCAGGCTTTGTTTAACTTTAATATTCCTGTCACAAAGACTTCCTCAGCCCTTACCTGTCTGACAATAGACGAGGTGGCATGTAATGCGCCTAGCGCCTGCATCCGCTGCGGACGATGCGTAAAGGTATGTCCGGGCAATATTGTTCCGCAGATGATTATGGATGCGGCGGAACGGTCTGACATGGAACGGTTTGTAAAATTAAATGGCATGGAATGCTGCGAATGCGGCTGCTGTGCATATATCTGCCCGGCCAGAAGACCTCTTACCCAGGCATTTAAAGAAATGCGCAGAGAAGTTGCGGCAAGCAGAAAGAAAGCGTAGGAGGAGGAAGCATGAGTAAATTGTTAAACGTATCATCATCACCTCACGTCAGGGATCAGGTTACAACACAGAATATTATGCTGGATGTTGCCATTGCCATGATTCCTGCGTCTGCGTATGGTGTATATCAGTTCGGGGTGAAAGCGGCGCTGATTTTACTGATCAGTGTATTATCCTGTGTTCTTAGTGAATATGTATTTGAATTCCTTATGGGAAAACCCATTACCGTGAGCGATGGAAGTGCCCTGGTGACAGGAATGATCCTGGGCCTTAATATGCCTCCGGCCATTCCTTTATGGATTCCGTTTCTGGGCGGTGTATTTGCCATTATCGTGGTAAAGCAGCTCTACGGCGGCGTGGGCCAGAACTTTATGAATCCGGCCCTGGCAGCAAGATGTTTCCTGCTTATTTCTTTTGCAGGTAAGATGACTGACTTTACATATAGTGACGCAGTTTCAGGGGCTACTCCCCTTGCTGCATTAAAGGCGGGAGAAGCAGTTGATATAACATCCATGTTTATCGGGAAAATTTCAGGAACCATTGGTGAGGTATCTGTGATTGCCCTGCTCTTGGGTGCAGCTTACCTTTTGTTCAGAAAAGTGATTTCCATAAAGATCCCGGCAGCTTATCTGATCACTTTTGCAGCATTCGTATTTATTTTCGGCCAGCATGATCTCATGTTCGTGCTGACTCATTTATGCGGCGGCGGTCTTATCTTCGGTGCATTCTTCATGGCTACCGATTATGTGACCAGCCCCATCACTCCAAAGGGACAGATCCTTTTCGGCGTTCTTTTAGGCGTGCTGACCGGATTATTCCGTCTTTTCGGCGGTTCTGCGGAAGGCGTTTCCTATGCCATCATCATCGGCAACATTCTGGTGCCTCTGATTGAGAAGATCTCTATTCCGGTAGCATTTGGAAAGGAGGGAAAGTAAGATGAAAAACGGCGGATATATGAAGGACGCATTGATTTTGTTTGTGATCACTCTGATTTCCGGCTTTTTGCTGGGCGGCGCTTATCAGATTACAAAGGATCCCATTGATAAAGCAACTGAGGCAGCCAATCTGGCGGCATATAAGAAGGTATTTCCGGAAGCGGCTGATTTTATATCGGATGAAAAGATGGAAGCGGCGATAGAAACCTGTAACACAGAACTGCTTTCCCAGAATTTTGGAAAAGTCGGCGTGGACAATGCTTTTCAAGCAGTAGATGGAAGCGGGAGTGTCCAGGGTTATGTGATTACCTCTCATTCCGATGACAGCTACAGCGGAGTTGTACAAATTTCCGTTGGTATCAAAGAAGATGGATCCATTAACGGCATTGAATTTCTTGCGATCAGTGATACCCCGGGTCTTGGCTTAAAGGCAAAGGAACCGGCATTTAAGGGTCAGTATGCAGGAAAAAACCAGGAATCCCTTACCGTTACTAAATCCGGCAATGCCGGTGATGGAGAGATCAATGCCATCAGCGGAGCTACCATTACATCAAGCGCAGTAACCAATGCCGTCAATGCCGCATTGTATTACGTGCACAATATTGACCGTTAGGAGGTGGGAAGATGAACAAGAAATGTATGGAACGTTTATTTAACGGTATTGTAAAAGAAAACCCGACCTTCATCCTGATGCTTGGCATGTGCCCGACTCTGGCTGTTACCACGTCGGCGGTGAACGGTGTGGGCATGGGGCTTTCCACGACCGTGGTGCTGCTGTTTTCCAATATGCTTATTTCTGCCCTTCGTAATATCATTCCGGACCGGGTGAGAATTCCGGCCTATATCGTTGTCGTTGCGACTCTGGTTACGATTGTGCAACTCCTTTTACAGGCCTATGTACCAAGCCTTTATTCTGCACTTGGAATTTACATTCCTCTTATCGTTGTAAACTGTATTATTTTAGGCCGTGCAGAATCCTATGCTTCCAAGAATGGTGTCATGGAATCTACCTTTGACGGAATCGGTATGGGACTTGGTTTTACCATCGCTCTTACCTGTATCGGACTTGTCCGTGAGTTGTTAGGTTCCGGAGCTATATTTGGATATACCTTTATTCCGGAGGATTTTCATATCTCCATTTTCGTCCTCGCTCCGGGTGCATTCTTTGTGCTGTCTGTTTTAACGGCGCTTCAGAATAAGTTTAAGGCACCATCCGCTACCAACGGTTCTGTTCCTCCGTCTAAGTTAGCCTGCGGCGGCAACTGTGCTTCCTGTACCGGTTCCTCCTGCATGTCCAATCATGAGGTCCTTCAGGCTAAAAAGAAGCAGATGGAAGAGGAAGCACTGGCAGCAAAGAAGGCACAGGCAGTCAAAAAAGAAGCGGAAGCCAAAAACGCAGCTTCCAGGAAAGATGAATAGGAGGATGGATAGATGAAAGAATTATTATTGATAGCCATTGGCTCCGCATTGGTCAACAACGTAGTGCTCAGCCAGTTCCTTGGCCTATGTCCATTCCTTGGAGTTTCCAAAAATGTGAAGACCTCTGCCGGTATGGGCGCAGCCGTTATTTTCGTAATTACCATTGCAGCATTTGCAACCAGTGTCATTTATAAGGGTATTTTAGTGGGGCTTCATCTGGAATTCCTACAGACCATTGTGTTTATCCTGGTTATTGCAGCTCTGGTGCAGTTTGTAGAAATGTTTTTAAAGAAATCCATGCCCGCTCTTTATGAGGCGCTGGGTGTGTATCTTCCTTTGATCACAACCAACTGTGCGGTTCTGGGCGTGGCCCTGACCAACGTGCAGAAGGAATATAACATTCTGGAAAGTGTTATCAACGGTGTGGGTATTTCCGTAGGCTTTACCATTGCCATTGTTATGCTGGCAGGTGTCCGCGAGAGAATCGAAAACAATGATGTTCCCTATTCCTTTAAGGGTTCTCCCATTGTCCTGATTACCTCCGGCCTGATGGCAATCGCATTTTTCGGATTTTCCGGATTAATTAAATAAGGAGGAGACGAAAGAATGGTAACAGGTATTATATTTGCGGCAGCCGTTGTGGGCATCATCGGAATTCTGATCGGTGTGTTCCTGGGAATTGCCAGCGAAAAGTTTAAAGTAGAAGTTGATGAAAAAGAGATCCTTGTCCGTAACGAGCTTCCAGGTAACAACTGCGGCGGCTGCGGATATGCAGGCTGTGATGCTCTGGCTAAGGCCATTGCATTAGGCCAGGCAGATGTTTCTGCCTGTCCGGTTGGCGGCGCAGCAGTAGCTGAAAAGATCGGTGAAATCATGGGAGTTGCGGCAGGTTCCACGGATAAGAAGGTTGCATTTGTAAAATGTAAAGGAACCTGCGATAAGACAAAGGTTCAGTACAATTATTACGGAATTGATGACTGCCGGATGGCATCGGTGGTCCCCGGCTCCGGCGAAAAGGCCTGTGTCTATGGCTGTATGGGATACGGTTCTTGCGTAAAAGCCTGTGAATTTGACGCCATCCATGTGGTTGACGGAATTGCAGTAGTGGATAAGGAGAAATGCGTAGCCTGCGGCAAATGCGTTTCTGCCTGTCCTAACAATCTGATTGACCTGGTTCCATACAAGTCAAAGCATCTGGTTCAATGCAATTCCCATGACAGGGGCAAAGATGTAAAGGCTAAATGTGAAGTTGGCTGTATTGGCTGTATGATATGTACAAAGCAGTGTGAATTTGATGCCATTCACATGGATAACAATGTTGCAATCATCGATTATGAGAAATGCACAAATTGCGGTAAATGCGCTGCAAAATGTCCTGTGAAGGTGATTCAGTAAAATAAAAAAAGGGAGTTCGATCTTTTTGGAAAGGATCGAACTCCCTTTTTTTACTATTCAGGCAGGCTCACTGTAAAAAGATTCATCGCAGCTTCCTGCGGCACCAGTCCCTGGGATTAAATTTCGAAATTAAAATACTTTATCGCATTGTTAAAGGAAATTCCCTCAATGATTTCTTTCAGGGAATCCTGGTCATCCGGATACTCTCCGTTTTCCACCCATCCGCCGACCAGCTCGCAGAGGATTCTGCGGAAGTATTCGTGTCTGGTATAGGATAAGAAGCTTCTGGAATCGGTGAGCATTCCAATAAAGTTACCAAGGCATCCTAAGTTTGCCAGGGAGATCATCTGCTCGGTCATGCCGGTCTTGTGATCGTTGAACCACCATGCGGAGCCCTGCTGGATCTTTCCGGGGAATTTACTCTGGAAACAGCCAAGGATGGTGCCGATGGAGGCATTGTCATTGGGATTTAAGGAGTAGATGATGGTTTTTGGAACCTCATCGGTTGCGCTCAATGCGTTTAAGAAATCAGCCATCTGGGCGGAAGGAGCGTAGTTGTTGATGCAGTCGAAACCAGTGTCAGGTCCCAGTTTTTCAAACGCCATGGCATTGTTGTCACGCTTGCATCCGTAATGAAGCTGCATCACCCATCCCATGCGGTTGTATTCCTTTGCAGCGAACAGCATGAAGGCGGTCTTGTATTTCAACTCATCCTCTTTTGAGATCGTCTTTCCTGAAAGCCCGTTTGCAAAGATCGTATCAAGCTCTGCCTCATCAGCAGGAACATACATAACATATTCAAGGGCATGGTCGGATACACCGCAGCCCTGGCTTGCGAAAAATTCCATGCGGTTTTTTAAAGCGGTCTTTAAGGAAGCGAAATCCTTGATTTCCACGCCGCTGACAGCAGATAACTTTGCCATATAGGCTGCAAAATCCGGTTTTTCGATGTTCATGGCCTTGTCAGGTCTCCAGGCAGGAAGCACCTTTACTTCAAAGGCTGAATCAGCGGCAATTTTCTGATGCCACTCCAGGGTATCTGCAGGATCGTCGGTGGTGCAGATCAGCTTGACACCTGACTGTCTGATTAAGCTGCGGACGCTCATGGAATCTTCCTGAAGCTTTTTATTGCACAGATTCCATACCTCTTCCGCTGTATTGCCGTTTAAATGGCCGGTATAGCCGAAATATCTCTGAAGCTCTAAATGACTCCAGTGGTAGAGTGGATTGCCGATCAGTTTTGGCAGGATTTCTGCCCATTTCTGGAATTTCTCACGGTCGGAAGCATCCCCTGTAATATATCTTTCATCCACGCCGCAGGAACGCATCTGACGCCATTTGTAATGATCGCCGCCTAACCATACCTGGGTAATGGTATCAAACTTGCGGTCTTCATAGATTTCCTGAGGGTTGATATGGCAGTGATAGTCTACGATAGGCATGTTTTCTGCATAGGTGTGATAAAGCTTTTTCGCCGAATCGGTAGACAGTAAAAAATCCTTGTCCATAAACTGTTTCATGTTAGAGAATCCTCCTTGAATATGTGTAATTAAAAATTAGTGGTACCTCGTTTTATCAGCTCCGGAGTGATGGTGGTCTTTACGGGCACGTTTCCCACCTCAAGCACCTTCATCAGGGTGTTTACGGTGGTGGTACAAAGGGCTTCCACCTTATTGTCCACGGAAGTAATTTCCGGAGTCGTGCACCTGGACAGGATGGAATTGTTGTATCCGATGATGCTCAAATCCTGAGGAATCTTAAGTCCCGCCTTGTCTGCATATTTAACAGCTCCAACAGCCAGAATATCCTCGGAAGCCAGAACAGCATCAAAATGGACACCGGAACGGGAAACCATGTTAAGGCGTTCCGTGGCAGCTTCTAAGTCCTTATTGCAGAGCACCATAAGTTCGTCCCGGATCATAAAACCGGCATCTCTTACGGCATCCCGGTAGCCGGAAAGCTTGTGAAAATTGCTGAAGGAATTTCCGGAATAAAGATAGAGCACCGAAGAACGGCCGGAACGGTAAAGCCGTAAGGTGGCATCGTAGACTGCGGCGTGGTCATCGCAGACCGTGCTGTAGATCTGTTCCCCCTCAAGCTGACCGTTGACCAGCATAATGGGAAGATCCTTTGCTGCCTCCAGAAGATAGGCATTATCCTTTGGCTTTGTTTCTATATAATGGGAACCGGTCAGGATGATGGCATCCACCCGTTTGGAACGCAAAAGTTCCAGATATTTCTTCTTGGTTTCAGGAAGATAGCCGGTGCAGCAGAGAAGAGAATCATAACCATTGCCCCTTAATTCCTTTTCCAGATAGTAGATGGCCTCTGCAAGCCATGGGTCAGAAGAATCGGCACACATGATTCCGATGGTCTTCATGGTATTCAGCCCCAGGCTTCTGGCGAATACATTGGGGGTATACCCCAGTTCCTCCATGACGTCGAGAACCCGCTTTCTGGTTTTTTCGCTGACATTGGGATTTCCGTTGATGACGCGGGAAACAGTGGCAATCGATACGTGAGCATGTTCGGAAACATCATAGATATTCAAAAGCATCACCTCCGTAATTGTAAGTATTTACATACCCAGTTCATTATACATACTTATGATGAGTATTACAATCCCTGATTTATTGTTTTAGCAAAATATCCAATAAAATCCCCATCATTTTGTAAATACTTACAAATGTTTCGTATATACGAAAATAACCTTGCTTTTTTCCGGTTTTTCGGAGTATACTAGGACATAGAAATGGAGGCCAAGCCATGAAACTGAACAGAACGACTCAAAGAACTGTAGAAATATTAAAACTGATATCCAGAACACCGGAAGGAGCCACTCTGGATGATCTCTGTGAAAAGCTGAACCTTCCCAAGACCAGCGCCTACGATATTGTAACAACCCTTGCTGAGATGGGCATGGTAAATGTGGCCAGGGGACAAAAGCAAAATTATACCATAGGCCTGATGGCCTACCGCATCGGCATTAACTATACCAATAATCTGGATTTTATCGGGATCATAGAGCCGGTACTCAAGGCATTTTCAAAGGAAGTGGGAAAAACAGTCTTCTTTGGAATTCCGTCGGATCATCATGTGGTATACATATGTAAGTTCGAACCGGAAAACCCTATTATCACCACAGCAACCGTTGGTTCCAAAAATCCCATGTACTGTACCTCCCTTGGAAAGGTGATTCTTGCCTACAGCGATGATGAGACCAGAGAGCAGATGATCAGCCGGCTGAAATTCACCCAGTACACTGAGAGGACCATAAGGAACAAGGGGCAGCTTCTTGAAGAACTGAAAAAGGTCCGGGAGAGAGGCTATGCTTTCGATGCCAGGGAGATGGAGGAGCATATGCAGTGTGTGGGAGCCCCGGTTTTTGACCGGGATGGCAATGTGCTTGGAGCCATCAGCGTGTCCAGTCTTTATAAGCCTTCTAATGATTATGAGGCCTTGGGAAAGCTGGTTTCTGAAAAGAGCATGGAGGTTTCCCGTTTGTTAGGCTTTCTTGGAAAAATATAAGGAATACCTGTTGACAAAATGGCTGGAAACGATTAATATTTCAAGTATAGGAATCGTAAATATGAAATTAATTCGTATATACGAAAATGAAGAAGGAGAGTTGAAGGATGATGAAAAAAGAACAGGTTTTATCTAAGATGAAAAAAGACTGTCTGGTAGCTGTTGTTCGTGCAAAGGACTTTGAACAGGGCGAAAAGGTAGTTGACGCCATCATTGCAGGCGGCATCAATTTTATTGAAATCACAATGACCATGGATGAAGGAAATCCAATTGAATTCATCGCAAAAATGTCTGAAAAATATAGAAAAAATGAAGATGTTGTTATTGGAGCAGGTACTGTTCTTGATCCGGAAACAGCGAGAGCAGCAATCCTTGCAGGCGCTAATTACGTAGTAAGCCCAGGCTTAAATGTTGAGACCATCAAGCTTTGCAACCGTTACAGAGTGCCTATGCTTCCAGGCGTTATGACACCTACCGAAGCGATCACCGCATTGGAGTGCGGCTGTGACGTCATCAAGATCTTTCCAGGCAACATCATGGGACCGGAAGCGATCAGCTCATTTAAAGGACCCCTTCCCCAGGGTGATTTCATGCCATCCGGCGGTGTTGACGTTGACAACGTTGATAAGTGGATCAAGGCAGGAGCCTATGCCGTTGGTACCGGAAGCAGCTTAACAAAGGGTGCTAAGACAGGTGATTTTGCAGCAGTAACAGCTAAGGCAAAAGAATTCGTTGAGGCAGTGGCAGCAGCAAGGTAAATGACGGAGAAGCCGGAAGAGAAGGCCCCCTTGGAGCACGCAATTAAGAAAAACTAATAATAAAAATTAATAATAGAATTCTAGGAGAGAATACAAAATGGCAAAATTAGTAACCATGGGCGAGATCATGTTAAGATTATCTACCCCAAATAATGAGAAGTTCATTCAGGCAGATGAGTTTGATGTAAACTACGGCGGCGGTGAAGCTAACGTGGCTGTTTCCCTGGCAAACTATGGACATGACACTGAGTTTGTAACAGCAGTTCCTAAGAATCCCATCGGTGAGTGTGCGGTAGCTGCTTTAAGAAAATACAACGTAGGAACAAAGCACATTGCAAAATGCGGTGAAAGACTTGGTATCTACTATTTAGAGACAGGTTCTGCCATGAGAGCGTCTGCAGTAGTATATGACAGGGCGCATTCCTCCATCGCTACGGCAACTGCAGCTGACTTTAATTTTGACGAGATCTTCAAGGATGCAGACTGGTTCCATTTCACAGGAATCACACCGGCAGTAAGCGATGAAGCAGCAGAATTGACCGAGGCAGCTTTAAAGGCAGCTAAGGCTCATGGTGTAACAGTTTCCGTAGACTTAAACTTCCGTAAGAAATTATGGTCTTCTGAGAAGGCTCAGAAAGTTATGACAAACCTGATGCAGTATGTTGATGTATGCATCGGCAACGAAGAGGATGCAGAAAAGGTTCTTGGCTTTAAGCCAGGCAATACCGATGTAACTTCCGGTGAGCTGGAATTACAGGGCTATGTGGACATCTTCAATCAGATGATCGATAAGTTTAACTTCAAATATGTGATCAGCTCCCTGCGTGAAAGCTACTCAGCTTCCGACAACGGCTGGTCTGCATGCATCATGGATGGCGCGACCCGTGAGTTCTACCACTCCAGAAAATACCGCGTTACCCCTATCGTTGACCGTGTAGGCGGCGGTGATTCCTTTGCAGCAGGTGTGATCTGCGGGCTGGTTGACGGCAAGGACTTTAAGAGCGCTCTGGAATTTGGTGTTGCAGACATCCGCATTAAAGCATACCATTCCTGGAGACTTCAACCTGGTAACCAGAGAAGACGTGGATACTCTGGCCGGCGGCGACGGTTCAGGCCGTGTTCAGAGATAATCGATAAGAAACAGAGATGGGGAGTCATTGGGCAATGACTCCCCTTTTAAAAATTATGGAGGTAAGTTCAAGATGAGTGACAGACCTTTTGATTTACTGAGCCTGGGTGAGCTGCTGTTACGCCTGTCTCCGGAAGGCGTGGAGCGGCTTGTCAGGGGAGATTCCTTTCAAAAACAGGTAGGCGGTGCGGAATTAAATGTTGCAGTAGGCGCAGCTCTTTTAGGGCTTCATACCGGCGTGGTTACCCAGCTTCCCTTTAATGATATAGGAAATTTTGTAAAGAATAAAGTCCGTTCTTATGGAATCAGCGATGACTATTTTGTTTATGATAACAGTCTAAGTGCAAGGCTGGGGCTTTATTATTATGAATACGGAGCATATCCAAGGAAACCCAAGGTCATTTACGACAGAAAGAACAGTTCTTTTGTTCAGATCAGCACCTCTTCCTTCCCGGAGGAGATGTATCGGGCGGCGACCTGTTTCCACACCACAGGGATTACCCTGGCTTTATGTGAGAATACCAGGAAGACAGCCATTGATATGATCAAAAAGTTCAAGCAGACAGGAACCATTATTTCCTTTGATGTGAATTTCCGCGGTAATCTCTGGACAGGGGAGGAAGCCAGAGCATGTATTGAAGAGATTCTTCCCTATGTGGATATTTTCTTCTGCTCAGAAGAAACGGCCAGACTGACCTTTAAGAAGGAGGGGACCGTTAAGGAGATCATGAAGAGCTTTACAGAGGAGTATCCCATTTCCGTTGTGGCTTCCACTCAGAGGATCGTTCACAGTCCAAAGAGCCATACCTTTGGTTCCGTAATTTACGATGCTTCCAGAAAGGAATATTACGAGGAAGAACCCTACCATAACATAGATGTTGTAGACCGGATCGGAAGCGGAGATGCTTATATTGCAGGCGCACTTTATGGCCTTTTAAGCAGCGGAGGCGACTGCATGAAGGCAGTCCGGTACGGCAATGCGGCATCAGCCTTAAAGAATACCATACCAGGAGATCTTCCTACTTCTGATTTAAGCGAAGTCAATACCGTTATAAAAGACCATAATAATAACGGACCTCAGAGCGAGATGAGCAGATAAAATAAAAAAGCGCAATACCGGAAAGCGAGGCAGGATTTCTTAAATTCCCGCCTCGCTTTCCGATTGAATAATTCTCTAATTTCCGCATTCAATGCTGATCTCATTGAATTTCTCTAAAATGTAATCTACATCTAAATTGGTTTTTTCTTCCCCTTCTTTATCAATGATGGCATTTCCCTGATGCATCATCAGAAGGCGGTTTCCGTATTCTATGGCATAACGAAGGTTATGGGTAACCATAATGGTGGTAAGATGCTTTTCCTTTACAATCTTATCCGTCAGCTCCATAATGTTCTCGGCTGTTTTTGGATCCAGGGCAGCAGTGTGCTCATCAAGGATCAAAAATTCAATGGGAGTCATGGTGGACATGAGAAGGGCCATGGCCTGCCTCTGGCCGCCGGAAAGTACTCCCACCTTTACATGGAGCTTATCCTCTAAGCCAAGGCCAAGAAAACGAAGCTGCTCCCTGTAATAGGATATCCGCTGCTTGTTAGTCCCCGGAAGAAGGTTAAAGGGTTTTCCCTTGGCATCAGCCAGAGCCATATTTTCAAGGATGGTCATATTAGGGCATGTGCCCATGGCAGGGTTCTGGTAGACTCTTCCGATGCGGCGCTGGCGCTTAAATTCCGGCATACTGGTGATGTCGGTGCCGCCCACCCGGATAGAACCGCTGTCCAAAGGAATGCTTCCGCAGATGATATTTAACATGGAAGTCTTGCCGGAGCCGTTGCTTCCTACCACAGATACGAACTGCCGGTCTTTAATGGTGAGATTAAAGTCCTGGAACAGGCACATCTCATTGACCGTTCCCTGATTGTAATATTTATTGATATTTTGTAGTTCAAGCATGATGTTTCACCTTCTTTTCCCTGCCGTTGCTGAGTACCAGAATGGCCAGGAACAGCACGGATGTGATCAGTTTTAAATCCGATGCTTCCATTCCCAGATAAATGGCAAATGACACGCAGGCTTTGTAAATGATAGAGCCGATAATAACTGCAGTGGTGGATTTCACAAACCCGATCTTTTTAAACAGCTTTGTTCCAATGATCACATTAGCAAGGCCGATGACAATGGTCCCTGTTCCCATACTGATTTCAAAAAAGCCTTTCTGCTGGCAGTATACGGAACCGGCCAGAGCGGCCAGACCGTTTGCAATAGCAAGGCCGATGATCTTTACCATGCCTTTGTCCTTGGCAAGAGAGGTGACAAGGGTTTCATTGTCCCCCACAGCCCTTAATAAATAACCGGAGCGGGTCTTTAGATACTGGTCCAGTAAAATCTTAACGATCACCACGATGACAGCCAGTATGATCACCACGCTGATATCTGCAAACTTTTCGGGAAACAGACCGTATACAAAGCTGTTTTCGAAAATGGTGTCACTGTTAAAAAACGGAACATTAGATTTTCCGGCCACCCTTAGGTTCACAGAATAGAGGGCAGTCATGACAATGATACCTGACAGAAGATCCCGTACCTTTAATTTTACATGGATGAAGCCGGTGATGCATCCGGCTAGGGCTCCGACGGCAAAGGCAATTAAAAGCGTTGCCACCGGGTTTAGTCCGGCCAGGATGAGGGTAACGGTGATTGCGCCTCCCAAAGGGAAGGTTCCATCCACAGAAAGATCCGGAAAATCCAGAATCTTATAAGTGATGTAAACGCCCAGTGCCATAATGGCATAGACCAGGCCTTCTTCCAAAACGCCAAGTATGATTGACATGGTTTAACTTCCTCCAATTATATTCCTTGTTTTTAATACTAGTGGGTAATATCGGTAAAAATTTCAGCGGCTGAGCCGGTAAGCTCTGACGGCAGGGTGATTCCCAGGCTCTCGGCAACCTTAGAATTTCCGTAGAACGCGGCTTCCCTGATCACTTCAAAGTTCATTTCGCTTGCCTTTGCTTCGCCCTTTAATACCTTTGCGGCCATGATACCGGTCTGCCTGCCTAAGTCCACATAATCAAGCCCCATGGAGGCAAGACAGCCGATTTTTACCTGCTCTACTTCACTTCCGAATACGGGGATGTTCTTCTTTCCGGCCTTATCCAGGATTAGCGGAAGAGAGCTTACTACCGTGTTATCTGTTAAATTGTTTAAGCAGTCCACCTTTTCCAGAATGCTGTCAGTTGCCAGAGGGATATCAGCGGTTGCGGATACAGGGCCTTCTACGATTTCAAAGCCATAGGAAGCGGCAGCGGCTTTATATTCCCTGATCGCTGCTTCTGAGTTCACTTCACTGGTGCTGTAAAGGATTCCGATGGTCTTGGCATCGGGAAGGATCTTGCGGATCATTTCCAACTGTTTTTCCACTGGAAGCTTGTCGCTGGTTCCGGTGATTTCACCCACCGGACTTCCGTCCTCTTTTGCCAGGGCTGCGGCTGTTGGATCCGTAACTGCCGTGAAAATGACAGGAACATTGGCTTTCTTTGCACCGCTGTAGGCGGACTGGGCCATTGGGGTAGCAATGGCGCAGATCAAATCCGCTTTTTTGGAAAGAAAGTTGTTTATGATCTGGCTTGCGGTGCCTCCGTCAGCCTGGGCATTTTCGTACATGACCGTTAAGTTTTTGTCTTCCTCGATCCCTTCCTCTGCAAGGCCCTGTAAAAAGCCGATCCGGCAGTTGTCAAGGGAACCATGCTCTGCAAACTGTCCGATGCCGATGGTATAGGATGTGCCGTCCTTGGTAGTTTCACTCCCTGCCTCTGCATTGGAAGAAGCCTGGGTGGAATTATTATCAGCAGTTTTTTCCGGAGCTGCCTTGGAAGAACAGCCGGAGAGTGCGGCAGCAGCCAGGGCTGCCAGTAACAGGGTTTTGATTGATTTTTTCATAATATTTCCTCCTTAAAATGGTTTCCGTTGACAGGATGAGGGAGTGAGCGGATATCCTGAAAATAAAAAAAGTCCCAAGTACGCTAAAAAACGTACTTGAGACGAATCAACAATCCGCGGTGCCACTCAAATTGACTTTATAAAAGCCCACTTTTCATATACTAACATATATGCCACGATAAATAACGGTTGTGGTCTCCGTCAGCCCCTACTGAAACAATGGTTCGGGGCCGCCCTCAAAAGTCCATTCAGCTATCAGCTTTATACCGCACTCACACCAACGGCGGCTCTCTGAAATATCGCATGCAAAGCTTACTCTTCTTTTTCAACGGTTTATTATTATTTCATTTAAACAGTATATTAATACGTATGTATGGATTTGTCAACTGTTAATTTAAAAAAGACAGGAATTGCCTGTCCGCCTGGAAGGAGTGGTGGCAGGGTTTCGTTCTGCACCTGACTGTTGTTTTTTCACTTTCCCTGGGTTACAATGATACCGTATCGTCTGCCTTTCTAAAAATTATGGATAATATTGAAAAAATTTTCAGCTTACCATGTCCCCAAATGATGGCTTTCTGCGTTACTATAGTGAAAAATGCATCTATGGATGTCATTAGAGAATCAGAAAGGCTTATCTCCGTTGATACTTTTGAAGCTCAGCATTGCGGACGGGTGAATAGTCCGGAAGAGGAAAACATAAATACGGCAGAAATACAAGAGATGACAGAGCTATTATCCGAGTTTACAATGGAAGATCGGATATTCATACATCTTAGATATGCAAATGAAATGGGATATGAGGCAATTGGAAAATACTGGATATATCTACGGAAGCAGCCATGGCTATTACTTTGTTGTGTATGGAAATGTCGATAGAAATGAGATTTTTAAAGTTGCAGAAGGTATAAAAATAAATTAAAATATTGTTAATAATAGAACATAAAAAAGCGGGTTTCGATACTAAAAATACCGATAAACCGCTTTATGTTCATTCGCCTACCTGCCCTTCAGTTCATATGTCACATATGGATGGGAAAGGTGATAACCGAGTTTTTCCGCTAAGGCAACAGAACGTAAGTCATGAGCGTCCCAACTTGGATAAAGATTTCGTGCCAGGCATTCAAGTATCAATTTGGCGCCACACACTGTCGCCAATCCCTTGCCTCTATAATCGGGCCTTGTATCTATCTCTATTTCAATACCATTATTATAAACAGCATAAGGGGAAGCGCCTGCCACCAATTTACCATTGTGTAAAATGGATACACCGAATGCCCAGCGCTGATAGTCGGCATAATCATTAAACTGAGAACATAAATCCACAGACCATGCTTCCTTTCGAGCCAATTCATATACTTCTCTGTCTATCATCCGAAGCTCATAACAATCATCGAGGCCATTAATGAAAGAAGTCAGTCTTGCATTATCAAAAACATCTGGTTCCTTTTTAATTGCATAGCGAAATATTTTATTTACCCGGCTATCAAAAAAATCCTCGATCAGTGCTTCCCAGGCTTTATCTTTCGGTATGAGCAGCTTTTCTCCTTCTATATCATGAAACAGGGCGGTATTTGGCTGGCCTGCAATAAAGCAGAAGTCACCGATTTGAATCATTGCAGACGCGGGATTTTTTTCATTATCTAAGATAATATTTCCCATATGACCTTGCAAACATGACCAAATTAAAGCTTCTTCCCAATCATGAAACATGGCTGCAACATGGCTGTGCATTTTCTTCACCTTACTTTCTGAGTAAAGCTAATATAAATTATCTTTATATCAACTTTCATTGTTATCGAAAATTATACTATATTAATTGCCATCCATCCATACATTTCTTTTCTTTTGATTGCTGCGAAAATTATACTTCTTGAAAGTGGGAATGGAGAAGATGAAATATTATTACAAAAATGAAAAAATTGTCCCGTTTTATCTCCTTGTACGTTATATAGATGTAAACCTAAAAAACTACAGGGAGGATTTTTTATGAAAGTAAAGAAAACAGCTTCTTCCTGGGCAATCAATAAAACAGGAACGGTAGATATTACAAAAACTTATATAGGAACAAGTAAAGAAAGGCATATAGTAAAATGGAGAGATAGCAATGATGAAGAAAAAAAGCAGCATTTATGTTGGAATTGGAATATTCTTAATACTTACAGTTGTGATAGTTCTTAATTTTAATGAAAGGAATAAAACATATCGCCTTCGTCCGGGATCTATTAATTATGAAGAGGCCCTAATGGAAATGAACGGTAAAGAAAGTAAAAACAGCATTGCCTCCTTCGGCCTGGGCGGATACAAAGATGGAATCATTTATTCCTTTAAGTCCCTGGAAGATGGGTACGAATATTATATAACTGAGAATGGGGTTACCAACCCTATTTATACATCTCATGCGTCCGCTATATTATGCAATCAAATGTATGGAGATCGTTTAATCATATGTGAGTTCTCTGCAGAAGAACAAATGTCTTTTATAATTAAACAAATAGGCAGAAGATATGAGGAAATACTATTCCGCGTAAATTGCAGCGGTATGCCAACGATAGAGGTAATAGGAGATTGCCTATTGGTAAATTATGGACTATACAATGATGGTACTGTAGAGCAGCCTTTAATTTTATATAATCTAAAAACCAAAGTGAGCAAGGTAATTGGCAGCTATTCGTATTTTAAAAACGAAAAAGGAAATTATGATGGTAATTTGCTGCAGGCAGCGGACGGGTTTGATAATGGAATAATATTTGAAATCATCAGTTTTAATGATGAGGACATTAATCCGGATGAAACTGGTAAACCTGAATTATTTTATTATGATTTTATAGAAGAACATGTTCAAAAACTGCCGATTAAGCTTCCAAGAAAGTTACTGTATGTTACAGGGGATATTAACTGTGTTATAACATCCGATTATGCTTCAGAAATGCCTTTAAATGATGTAGGAACTATTTATATATTAGAAAATGGAAAATACATAGATATGAAGATTCCTGACATTGAATCAGGGAATGATATAATACAGGCATATCGAATTAACAATAAAGTTGTTGCATTGCAAACCTTAAATGATATCTATTTAATCGATATTGGTAAAAAGGTTTATGAGAAAATAGCCAATAGCAATCCTATCAGAGCGAATGGAAAATCAATAGGTTATATAGGTCAAGATGGGAACCTAAATATTTATAGATTTTCTGATTGATCAGATAAGAAGTCGTGGACTTTCTATACAGATAGTAACTAAGCTACAATCATTGCACCTGCAACAGCTTTCGTGTATTCAATAAATTATAAGGATCAGGTGAGGACAATAATTCCAGCAAAAATGTGATGAAAAATAATATGCTTATGCGTACAAATTGTGATAAACTATAAATACTATTTATTATTGGAGGTTTGTCCATGAAGAAGTTATTGATCGTTGTAGATATGCAAAAGGATTTTATCGACGGCTCTCTGGGAACACCGGAGGCGGTGTCTATCGTTCCTAATGTAAAAAGAAAAATAGAGGAATATCAGGAAGCCGGAGATGAGGTGATCTTCACCCTGGATACCCATGAGGAGACTTATCTTAATTCTCAGGAAGGGAAAAAGCTTCCGGTCGCTCATTGTGTCAGGGGAACTGCCGGCTGGGAGCTTGATGATTCCTTAAAAGAGTTTCAGGGAATGCGTTTTGAAAAAAACACCTTTGGAAGCTCGGTGCTTGGAGAATATGTGGCAGAAAGAGAGTATGAATCCATTGAATTGGTGGGCTTATGTACGGACATCTGCGTAATATCCAATGCCCTGCTGGTCAAAGCCTTTCTTCCGGAGATTCCAGTTATGGTGGACTCCTCCTGCTGTGCCGGTGTGACTTTAAAAAGCCATGAGAATGCGTTAGAGGCTATGAAGATGTGCCAAATCGAGGTTTTATAAAATCAATCAATAAAAAGGGGGCGTTGCAAAATAGATGAAAAATCATCTGTGGAGCAATGATGCTTTTTGCAACACCCTCTTTTGGTAATCAGATATAAAATGCATCACTGATTTATTTTATTTCATCAATCGCTTCAGATCCTGATAAAAACCCGGATAAGAGATATTCACGCATTCTGCGCCTAAAATTTCTGTTTCCCCTTCTGCACACAGCCCGGTCACAGCAAAGGTCATGGCGATCCGGTGATCAAGTCTGCTGTCTATGACAGCGCCGTGAAGAGGCTTTCCCCCTCTGATGATCATGCCATCCTCTGTTTCCGCGACATCGGCTCCCATGGCAGACAGATTCTTCACCATGACCTCAATACGATTGGATTCCTTTACCTTTAATTCGGCCGCATCCTTGATGATGGTTTCCCCTTCTGCCAGACAAGCCATAGCAGCGATCATGGGAAGCTCGTCGATGAGGGTAGGTATGATAGCTCCGCCGATTGTAACGCCATGGAGAGTGCCGGATTTTACCAGAATATCCGCAGTAGGTTCCCCGGAATCCGTATTTACCTCTAAAAGGGTGATATCTGCTCCCATATCCCGGCAAACGTGAATGATTCCGTCCCGGGTGGGGTTAATGCCTACATGCTTTATCAGTATTTCAGAATCCGGAACCATCAGTCCTGCCGCAATAAAGTAAGCAGCAGAAGAGATGTCTCCCGGAACAATCATTTTATTGCCGTAGAGCTCTTCCGCAGGAGAAATACATGCGGTGGTTCCTTCCGTATTCACACTGGCACCAAAGTACTTCAGCATGATTTCAGAATGATTTCTGGACACATAGGGTTCCGTAACCTTTGTCTCGCCTTCTGCATACAGTCCGGCTAAAAGAATGCAGGATTTTATCTGGGCAGAGGCCACGGGGCTGGTATAATGGATGCCGTGAAGCTTTTTACCGGTTATGGAAAGGGGAGCGCAGCCATTTTCCTTTACGCTCTTTATATCAGCTCCCATCAGGGATAACGGCTCCATAATGCGCTTCATGGGACGTTTCTGAATGGATTCGTCACCGGTTATGGTTACGTCAAAATCCTGGGCAGCTAAAAGGCCGGAGATCAGGCGTGTGGTGGTACCGCTGTTTCCGCAGTCTAAGATGGTTTCCGGTTTTTTTAAGCCCCGGAGTCCGTTTCCATGGACAATAACGGTGTCATTGCTGTTTTCAATCTGTATTCCCATTTTCCTGAAGCAGGAGATGGTGGAAAGGCAGTCGGCTCCTTGGAGAAAGTGGCTGATTTCCGTGGTTCCCTTTGCAATGGAACCAAACATCACGCTGCGGTGAGAGATGGATTTGTCACCTGGTATGGTTATTTCGCCCTTTAAAGGGGAGGCTTTTGTGAATTTCATAGGAATCCTCTCTTTTAATTTGAAATTAAATCATAATGGTACCGTTCCAGCTGCTTCCATGCGTTATCCATGGTTTCTTTGTCATAAAACCCAATCCTTAAGGTTCCTTCTCCGTGTTCTCTGTTGTGGTTGATGCCGATATTCTTAATACTGATTCCCTTAGCGGCCAGGATGACGGATAAGGTAGAAATGGCGCCTACTTCGTCAGCCATGTCAACGGTAAAGGAATACTCCGGTGCAATGAGACCCGGAACCTTTTCAGAAAAGGAGTTGCGGTAATCTCTGGAAGTTTCAAAAAGCTGGTAAATATATTGATTGTCATTTGCCCTAAGCTCGTCCAGGATCTGGCTTAAGGAAGCAATGTATCGTTCCAGAATCACGGAAAGATTCCGGCTGTTTGTCATACAGATCTGCTCCCACATTTCCGGTGAGGAGGAAGCGATTCTTGTAATATCCTTAAAGCCTCCGGCTGCGAGCCGCTTCATAAGCCCCTCTTTATTGTCAGAAGCCTTTACCAGGTTCACCAGGCTGGAGGCTACGATATGGGGCAGATGGCTGATTGCGGCTGTAATAAAGTCATGTTCATGATAATCGAGAACAAGGGGAATGGAGCCGATCATGCCTGCGATCCGCACCAGGCGGTTTACCTGTTCCTCTGTGGAAGACGCGGTGGGGGTAATGATATAATAGGCATTTTCAAGTAAATGGTCGGTGGAATTTTCATATCCGGTCTTTTCCGAACCGGCCATCGGGTGTCCTCCCACAAACCGGCTTTCCAGGCCAAGACGGCTTACCTCTTCGTGAATGTCTGTCTTGGTGCTTCCTACGTCGGTGATTATTGCTCCCGGTTTTAGGAAGGGCTGGATTTCCGACAGATACTTTGCGTTGTACTCCACAGGAGTACAGAGGAAGATAAGATCACATTCACGGAGCTCTTCTCCGATTCCCTCTAAGATAACATCCACGATCCCGTCATCTTTTGCCTGCAAAAGCCTGGAACGGGTGCGCATGTAGGCCATGATTTTTGTATCAGGTTCTTCACGCTTGATCCCTCTGGCGATAGAGCCGCCGATGAGACCAAGCCCGATAAAGGCAATAGCGGCATCACTCATTAAGACGTCCTCCCCGCAAGCTTGGCGTAAGGCCTTAATTCTTCTGTCAGATTC
The DNA here is from genome assembly GCF_040207125.1 of Lacrimispora sp. BS-2. NCBI lineage: Bacteria > Bacillati > Bacillota > Clostridia > Lachnospirales > Lachnospiraceae > Lacrimispora > Lacrimispora cavernae. Next base: position 1,867,578 of record NZ_CP157940.1, on the reverse strand, counting down.
TCAAACTGTTCAAAGGTCAGGGACTGGGGGCCGTCGGACAGGGCGCAGGATGGGCAGGGATGGACTTCCACAATCAGGCCGTCGGCTCCTACTGCTATGGCAGCCTTGGAAATCGGCTCAATATAAGCCCTTACTCCGGTGGCATGGCTTGGGTCAATGATGATAGGAAGGTGGCTCTTGGCGCGGATAACCGGTACGGCGCTGATATCCAGAGTGTTTCTGGTGGCAGTTTCGTAGGTACGGATGCCTCGTTCGCAAAGAACGATATTTGGATTTCCTTCGGAGGCGATGTATTCTGCAGCATTCAGCCATTCATCAATGGTGGCGGACAGTCCTCTTTTTAATAGAACCGGTATACCGGCTTTTCCAGCTTCTTTTAAAAGCTCGAAATTCTGCATGTTCCGTGCGCCGATCTGGATCATGTCCACATATTTTACAGACGTTTCAAGAGCACGCAGGCTTGTGACCTCACAAACGATATTAAGCCCGGTGGCTTCCCTGGCTTCCTTCATGTATTTCAGCCCTTCCTCTTCCAGGCCCTGGAATGCGTAAGGGGAGGTCCTGGGCTTGTAGGCTCCGCCGCGCAGGAACTGGGCGCCTGCTTTTTTTACTGCAAATGCAGTTTCCAGGACCATATCGTGATTTTCAATGGCGCATGGACCGGCCATCATGGTAAGATGGCCCGGACCGATTTTTGCGTTTCCAATGGTTATGACGGAATCTTCCGGATGAAATTTTTTGTTCACCAGCTTGTAGGTTTCGGTCACGGCAACGATTTTGTCAACACCTTCCAGCATCTCGATGTTTGTGCCCTGGAGCTTTGTCTTATCTCCTACAACGCCTACTATAGTTACTTCCGTCCCTTTTGATAAATGGGCCTGAAGTCCGTTTGATTCGATTAAGTACTTGATTTTATCTACTGCTTCCTCGGAAGCATTTGCTTTCATAATGATGATCATATATTTCTACCTTTCTTTTGCAAATGTTTAATCCCCATTGTAATCTATTGAATGGGAGTTGTCAACGCTTTTGCACGTTAAACTTCGACGCATTAACGTAAATTATTATTTAGAAAGGATTTCAGGGATATTTAGCAAAGCAAAACAGTGGCATATTTGAAACCATTATGATTGTAGCAGTTTGATATGTTACAGCTATCAAGAGGCTGGGGGTGGCGTTGGAAACCTTAATATAGCCGGGATTTACCAAACAATACATGGTTTTGATACTAAAACGGTACGAATAAATTTAACAGGTAAAAAAACAAGATAAATAATATGTAAAATCATAAATATGGCATCTATACCAATTATTTTTATATAAAACGTCGTTGAATATACTGCGAAATGTGTTATTTACTACGAGCCTGGGATTTGTTATAATTTAATAATAGAAAATGAACTTGTAGTTTTAGCGGTGGTCAATAGTAAAGGAGAATACTATGAAACTAAATTCTACGCTTCAGGTAGGTTGGTATCCAATCTGCAACAACACGTCAGAGCACACCTATGCCATTATGGAAGAGAATGATTTTCACCCAAATATGACGGTGTACTTTCCGTGCTATGGCGGCTGTAGTGATAGCAGCAATCACTACCCCGTTAATTTTTGGACACCAACATTTTGGGAAAAAGATTCCAGAAAATTAGGTTATAAACTTAGCTGCCATTCGAAAATCGCAAGACGTTTAGCAATGTGGGGCAACGGCAGCAGCGATGATGATATTAATCGTACAGAATATAACCGAAAGAACGGTGGGTGGTCAAATCTTGGTGATTGTTCAGGAATTGTTTATGGAGTTACCGGAGTTTGCCATCAAATGTGCAATACAATAGCAAGTGCAACAAATTTTAATGATACTGTTAACGCAGGAGTGAATTGGCCGGTTTCATTCAATTCTTCACGGTTCTTTTACGGTAATAGAGGGACGGGGCATGATAAAGAGATTGGAAGTTATGTTCATTCTTTAGTTTTATTTTATAAGACTTATTATAATTATCCGTCAGATTCCGTTGCCGATGCAGCAGAATTGAGTCCGGCACATAAAGAATTGGAAACCATTCACGAAGATTTACATATTTCTACTGTTTTGGGACTGAAAAAACAGTTGTCTGGAGAAAATCTTGGAGATATGCGTAAAAAATTGATTTTTTCGATTTTGCCCCTTGAATCTTCAGCTGTTCCTGCGATTGCCGAGACAGATATACAAATAGCAGAAAAGAAGAATGAATTGGATAATCTTCTTATCCGCGGACAAATTTCAAATGCCGGCTATGCAAAGGAAGTGAATGATCTGTCTGCAAAACTCTCAAATTATTATGTTGAAGTTTTAACACCTCCCGTATTTGAAAAAACATTTGATGTTGCTGATTCTAATAAGATTGTGACTGATATTATCAATCCTGATTTTATGCCGGATTACAGCGGTATTAAAGAGGTACTTGGTTTGTAAATCTCGTAGTTGGTAAATCACAAATAGGTCTTATAAATATTTGAGAGTTGTGATAGAATAATAAACATAACAGCAGAAGCAATAGTATTTCTGCAGGTAATGGACCTACGGCCGGGCAGCGAGTCGCTGCCGGGATTTTCATGGTATAGGAAAAGGCCGTAATCTGCTGCGAGGTACTTCCGCACATTGCATGTGCTTACACCTGCGGCTTGTACATCTTCGCATCTTACGGCATCTTGATTGTATTGCTTCTGCTGTTTTTTCAGGAATAAGGAAGAATTTTAAAATATAACTGGTATGGAGGAGCCGATGTATAAGACAGATTTATGGAAATATTGTACGCCGGAGTATTGCAGGGACATGCTGTTATCTTTCCGACTTCTGGGGAACACCAGTTGGCCGGACCAGAAGATAATGGCATGTCTTTATGCTTTCAGCAACCATACGGAACGCCATTATCATACCGTCCGTATTCCAAAGAGAGACGGAAGAACGCGGAGTCTTACGGTGCCGGATTACATGCTGATGAGAATACAGAGAAATATCCTGCATCATATCCTGGACGGATATGCGGTCTCCGGCTGTGCCACAGCCTACCACAAAGGTGCAGGAGTGGTGTCCAATGCCAGGGGCCATACAGGAAAAAATGTGGTGGTAAAACTGGATATAAAAGATTTTTTCGGAAGTATTTCATTTCCCATGGTGTTAAAAAGCGTTTTTCCTGTCAGGTATTTCCCTCCTGCGGTAGGAACCATGCTGACTGCCTTATGCTGCTGCAACGAATTTCTGCCTCAGGGGGCTCCCACATCGCCCGCAGTTTCCAACCTGGTTATGAAGGATTTTGATGAATTCATAAACAAATGGTGCGGGAATAAAGGAATCTCCTATACCAGGTACTGTGATGATATGACGTTTTCCGGTGATTTTAACCCGGGCCTGGTTATCCGGAAGGTCTCCGGTTTTTTAAATGCCATGGGGTTTGAACTCAATGAAACGAAGACCAGGATTCTATACCGCAACGGAAGACAGTCTGTCACGGGTATCGTGGTCAATGAGAAACTACAGGTTTCGGGGGATTACAGAAGAAAGCTGCGGCAGGAGATTTTTTACTGCCTGAAATACGGGGTAAAGTCCCACCTGGAGAGGAGCAAAAGTGATTTGCGGGTTCCGGAGAGTCAGTATCTTGTTTCTCTTATAGGAAGAATACAGTATGTCCTTTTGATAAATCCTGAGGATCAGTGGTTTAAAGAAGCGGAGCAAAAGCTTTTGGCTGTACTTGGCAGGAAATCAGAATGATCGAAGAAGCCTTAACAGGGAATCAGAGACTTATGTAAGCTTTATGGAGCGTTTTTACAAAATGCCCTTAAAGGCTGAACGTCCACAGATTCTGGAACGGGTCATGGGATTTGATTGTTCCATAGAAAAAATGGAAAATTACCCGTGCAGCACCTCGCAGCAAATTTCGTTAAAAAACCATCTTCTGGAAGGGAAGGAGATGTTTACTACGGCAGGTTTTCTGCCATGGAAGTAAAACTATAAGGAGGAAAGTATCATGAAAGGATATTATGCAGGATTGGATATTGGTGGAACTAACGGGCGGCTAAAAATCTGTGATCCGGATGGGGCTGTACTTGGAGAATTTACGGCACCGGGATGCAGCCTCAATACGGATGGAATAGAAAAAAGCCGGCTTCGATACCGTAGTCTGGTGCTCCCGGCGCTTGATGAGTTAAAACTGGATCCCGGCTGTTGTCTGGGGATTTGTGTAGCAGCCAGCGGGATCGATTCTCCGTCAGATGAGCATGATTGTAAGTCCAGCTTTGAAGAGATGGGATTTCCTCATGAAAGGCTTCTGGTGTTAAATGACTGCCAGGTGTTCCTTCACATGACGGAAGAACCGGCCCTGGTAGTCATCTCAGGGACTGGTTCGATATGCTTTGGGAGAGATAAAAAAGGAAGTATATACCGGACCGGCGGCTGGAACCACATCATCAGCGATGAGGGAAGTGGGTTTGATATGGGCTTAAAAGTCTTAAAAGCAGTAGGAGATGAGCTGTCCGGACGAATCAAATGTCCCGTTCTCACACCTCTTATTATAGAGAAAACAGGGCTTGATTCGCTGGAAAAAATAGACGATTTTATCAACGCCAATCTTATGGAAAAGTCGGAGATCGCCAGACTATCCTTATTTGCATTTCAGGCAGCTTCCCAGGGCGATCGTGAAGCCATCCGCATTCACCGGGAATGCGGGGCGGCTTTGTGGGGACTTATCCGGGATACCTTTGCCAAGATGGATTTAAAGAGTCCGGCGGATAAGCTAAACCTTTGGCTCTGGGGCAGTGTTCTGGTTAAAAATGATATGATCCACAGTATAGTGGAAGAGAAAGTCCGGGAAGGGATGCCGGGTACTGAGATCGGGATACCAAAGATGAGTGCCCTGGATACGGCACTTAAGGCGGCCAGATCACTGTAATAAAAGAAGGGAGGGCTTGCCTCTCTTTTCTTTTGCGTAATTGGAAAAATGTGTAAAAAATATTTGTGCAAATTGCACCTTTTGCTTGCAATTATACGACATTTTTAGTAAAATATCCTTATAGACTTAAATACCGAACAGGAGGAATGTTTATGAACGTGTATGGAACCAAACAGATCCGTAACGTCGCCTTACTTGGGCACGGGGGCGCCGGTAAAACCACCCTGGCAGAAGCTATGGCGTTGATTACCGGAGCCATCAGCAGAATGGGAAAAATTACCGATGGCAATACCATCAGCGATTATGACAAAGAAGAGATCAAGAGACAGTTCTCCATCTCTACTACCCTGATTCCTTTGGAGTATAAAGGAGAGGATGGACCGATCAAGATCAATCTGCTTGATACTCCCGGATATTTTGATTTTGTTGGCGAGGTTGAAGAAGCCATCAGTGTTGCGGATGCAGCAGTAATAGTTGTAAATTGTAAGGCAGGTATTGAAGTTGGAACATTAAAAGCGTGGGAACTGTGCGAAAAGTACAAGTTACCCAGACTTTTCTTTGTGACAAATATGGATGACGATCATGCAAGTTTCCGTGAATTGTTATTAAAGCTTGATAAAGAATTCGGAAGAAAGATAGCGCCGTTCCACCTCCCCATTCGTGAAAACGAAAAGTTCGTAGGTTTTGTTAATGTTGTAAAGATGGCAGGCCGGCGTTTTACCGTTAATAGTGATTATGAAGAATGTGAGATTCCTGAATATAGCCAGAAGAACCTGGGAATTGCCCGTGAAGCTCTTATGGAGGCCGTGGCGGAAACCAGCGAGGAATATATGGAGCGCTATTTCTCCGGTGACGAGTTCACCATTGATGAGATTTCTTCTGCTCTTCGGGAACATGTGATAAAAGGAAACATTGTTCCGGTCATGCTGGGATCCGGAATCAACGCCCAGGGCGCCAAGATGGTGCTTCAGGCCATAGATAAGTATTTTCCATCCCCCGATTACTTTGAGTGCATCGGCGTGGATGTTTCCACAGGGGAGCGCTTTACAGCCCAATATAACGATCATGTATCCCTGTCTGCCCGTGTATTTAAGACCATTGTGGACCCGTTTATCGGAAAGTATTCCCTGCTTAAGATTTGTACCGGCACCTTAAAGCCTGATTCCGCTATTTTTAACGTGAATAAGGACACAGAGGAAAAAGTCGGAAAGCTTTACGTTTTAAGAGGAAAGGATGCCATCGAAGTTACGGAATTAAAGGCAGGAGATATCGGAGCAGTGTCAAAGCTCAACGTGACCCAGACCGGTGATACCATTGCCCTCCGTTCTGCTCCCATCGTATATCATAAGCCGGAGATATCCACTCCATATACGTATATGCGTTATAAAACCAAGACAAAAGGCGACGATGATAAGGTTTCAACTGCTCTTGCAAAGCTGACGGAAGAGGATTGGACCTTAAAGGTAGTCAATGATACGGAAAACCGCCAGTCTCTCCTTTATGCCATTGGTGACCAGCAGCTTGATGTGGTTGTAAGCAAGCTTTTAAACCGCTATAAGGTTGACATTGAACTGAGCAAACCTAAATTTGCTTTCCGGGAGACCCTTCGTAAGAAAGTGGAAGTCCAGGGCAAGTATAAGAAGCAGTCCGGCGGACACGGACAGTACGGTGACGTTAAGATGAGCTTTGAGCCGTCCGGTGATCTGGAAACTCCTTATGTATTTGATGAATGCGTATTTGGCGGGGCTGTGCCGAGAAATTATTTCCCGGCAGTTGAAAAGGGTATTGCAGAGTGCGTCTTAAAAGGACCTCTTGCCGCTTACCCGGTAGTGGGATTAAAGGCTACGCTGACCGACGGCTCTTACCATCCGGTAGACTCCTCGGAGCTTGCCTTTAAGATGGCTGCGACCCTTGCTTTTAAAAAGGGATTTATGGATGCCAATCCGGTTCTGCTTGAACCCATTGCTTCCCTTAAGGTTACGGTCCCGGATAAATTCACCGGAGATGTTATGGGAGATTTAAACCGCAGAAGAGGCCGTGTTCTGGGAATGAATTCCAACCACAATGGAAAGCAGATCATTGAGGCGGATGTACCTATGTCCGAACTGTTCGGCTATAATACAGATCTTCGTTCTATGACCGGAGGCATTGGAACCTATGAGTATGAATTCAGCCGCTATGAACTGGCTCCAGGAGATGTTCAGAAGAGAGAAATAGAGGAGCGGGCTTCCAAGATTGACAGAGTAGAATCTTAAAAGACAGGAAAGACCCGGAGGGGCAGGTATTTTACCGAGCTTCTTCCGGGTCTTTTTTATATTATAGAAAGTGCGTCCTATGATATAAAAACTCTTCGGGATGCGCACCCCGTCATAAGGAAATATGGCTGAAAAAGCAAACGCGCTTCGGCGCGGGAGCCTGCAAAGCAGATTCTTATTTCGTCAGAATGTGGGTTCTGGAATAATTGCGCTTTTCTCTGATCTGTGATAAACTGATACCTACTGGCAGGAGGTATGAAATTGTGGAAGATAAAAGAAATGCGTGGAAAGCATTTACAAGAGTGGGCATCGGTTACGGAGCATTCCTCCTTGTGACGCTTGTGATACAGCTTGAGATAGGGGTCATTGCTCTTGCATTGTCCAGGATTGGAATAGAAATAACCTTTGGTAACTGGTATATGTTGATTGTATCCCTGGCTAATTACGTTGTGGGAGGAATTGTTGCCTATATCATTGTGAAGGATATGCCGGTTTTATGCAGGCCCCAGGTACAAAAGGCCAGGGCAGGAATGCTTGTTTCTGGATTTTTGATCTGCATGAGCGCCCTGTTTTTCGGAAATCTCATTGGCCGGGCCCTTATGGCCATTGTAAGCACCCTTTTGGGAAAGCCTATGATCAACCCGGTAGAGGAGGTGATGAAGGGCTTAAGCACCTGGGCGATTTTTCTCACCATGGTAATAATGGCTCCTGTTTGTGAGGAGATTTTGTTTCGCAAAATTTTGATCGACCGGATCCGGCTTTATGGAGACAAGGCGGCGATCCTGGTATCAAGTGTTGTCTTTGCCCTGAGTCATGGGAATTTCTATCAGTTCTTTTATGCGTTTGGAATTGGCCTGGTGTTTGCATATATTTATATTAAGACGGGAAGACTTCGCTATACCATTATTTTTCACATGGCAATCAATTTTCTCGGCTCTGTTGTGGCGCTTAAAATCGGAGAGAATCTGATGCTGACGATAGGCTATTCCATATTTATGCTTGGAGCAGTTTTTGCCGGAACCGCTTTGTTTTTTACCAGTCAAAAAAAACTGGTGTTCCATCCGGGGCCTGTGGAGACCTGGGGCAAAGGGGCTTTTAAAGTACTTTTTTTAAATCTTGGAATGATCCTGTTTTTTGCGGTTTCTGCCGTAACCTTTGTTATTTCGGAGATTTCGTAAAAGACGGTTGACACATTTCGCCAATTATGTTACATTTGTAGTTAGCAAAAATACTTTGATTAGGAGTAGTAAGCTGTCTGAAACATACAGAGAGCCGGCGGAGGGTGGAAGCCGGTTGGGGATGGCGGCTGAACTGGCCTTTGAGTAGCGTGCTGAAGGAAGCTTCTGTGTAGGCATTGCCGGTGTCCCGACCGTTAAAGCGGGCGGATATGCTTTGCCATATCCAGTGAGAGCATACGAACCTTGTATGAAATAGAGTGGTACCACGCGGTAGATCCTGCGTCTCTATGGCCGTTTTAACGGTCGGAGGCGCATTTTTTATTTTTACGGCCAATGAGCCAGATAACACATTTGAAACAGGGAGAATCCCTTTTGCAAAAGGAGGAAATTTGTTATGGCAGCATCCTACAACCACAGCGCCATTGAGAAAAGGTGGCGTGAGAACTGGGCAAAGAACCCCATCAATGTTGACGATGGGAAGAAAGAGAAATACTACTGTCTGGATATGTTCCCATATCCGTCAGGCAGCGGCCTTCATGTAGGCCACTGGAGAGGTTACGTAATCTCCGATGTGTGGAGCAGATATCAGATTTTAAAGGGACATTATGTGATTCATCCCATGGGTTGGGATGCCTTCGGCCTTCCTGCAGAGAATTACGCCATCAAAATGGGAGTTCATCCTGCAAAATCAACAGCGGAAAACGTAGCGAACATCAAGCGTCAGATCAATGAGATCGCAGCCGTCTATGACTGGGATATGGAAGTTAACACCACGGATCCCGGGTTTTATAAATGGACCCAGTGGATTTTTGTTCAGATGTTTAAAAAGGGACTGGCCTATGAGAAGGAATTCCCTATCAACTGGTGCCCATCCTGTAAGACAGGACTTGCAAACGAAGAAGTGGTAAACGGCTGCTGTGAGCGCTGCGGAACCAGTGTTACAAAGAAAAATTTAAGACAGTGGATGTTAAAAATTACTGCTTATGCAGACCGTCTGTTAAATGATCTGGATAAGCTTGACTGGCCGGAAAAGGTCAAGAAGATGCAGTCGGAATGGATTGGAAAATCCTATGGAGCCGAGGTCGATTTTAAGGTGGACGGAAGAGAAGAGAGCATCACAGTCTATACCACCAGACCTGATACCTTATACGGGGCTACCTTTATGGTACTTGCGCCGGAGCACGCTCTTGCCGCTGGCCTCGCTACCCTTGAAAATAAAGAAGCCGTTGAGAAATATATCTACGATGCTTCCATGAAATCAAACGTGGACCGCCTTCAGGATAAGGAAAAGACCGGCGTATTCACCGGCAGCTATGCGGTAAATCCTTTAAGCGGTGCCAAGGTACCCATCTGGCTGTCCGATTATGTGCTTGCTGATTACGGTACCGGTGCCATCATGTGCGTGCCGGCCCATGATGACAGGGACTTTGAGTTTGCGACGAAGTTCAACATTCCTATTATCCAGGTTATCTCAAAGGATGGCAAGGAAATCGAAAACATGACAGAAGCCTACACGGATGCCAGCGGAACCATGATCAATTCCGGTGAGTGGAACGGAATGGAATCCTCCATCCTTAAAAAAGAGGCTCCTGCAATGATCGAGTCAAGAGGCCTTGGAAAGAAAACCGTAAACTTTAAGCTTCGTGACTGGGTATTTTCCAGACAGCGCTACTGGGGAGAGCCTATTCCTATTATCCACTGTCCGCACTGCGGCAACGTACCGGTTCCGGAAGACCAGCTTCCTCTTACCCTTCCGGAAGTAGAAAGCTACCAGCCTACCGGTACGGGAGAATCTCCACTGGCAGATATTGAGGAATGGGTGAATACCACATGTCCGGTGTGCGGCGCTCCTGCTAAGAGAGAGACCAACACCATGCCTCAGTGGGCCGGTTCCTCCTGGTATTTCCTCCGCTATGTGGACAGCCAAAACGAAAATGAACTGGTATCCAAGGAAAAAGCGAAAAAGTATCTTCCCGTGGATATGTATATCGGCGGCGTGGAGCATGCTGTACTTCATCTTCTGTATTCCCGTTTCTATACCAAGTTTTTAAACGACATCGGTGTGGTAGACTTTGATGAGCCATTTACCAAGCTGTTCAATCAGGGTATGATCAACGGAAAAAATGGAATCAAAATGAGCAAGTCAAAGGGAAATGTGGTATCTCCCGATGATCTGGTGCGTGACTATGGCTGCGATGCTCTCCGTATGTATGAGCTCTTCGTAGGGCCGCCGGAGTTAGATGCAGAGTGGGATGACAGAGGAATCGAAGGCGTCAGCCGTTTCTTACACCGCTTCTGGAATCTGGTTGTGGAAAGCAGCAATAAGGATGTGGAAGCTACCAGGGAAATGCTTCGTCTGCGCAGCAAGCTGATTTTTGATATTGAACAGCGTTTCAACCAGTTTAACTTAAATACGGTAATTTCTGGATTCATGGAATATAACAATAAACTGATCGATCTGGCTAAAAAGACCGGCGGCATTGACAAAGAAACTTTAAAGGCTTTTGTGGTTTTGGTTGCGCCTTTTGCTCCTCATATTGGCGAGGAGCTGTGGCAGCAGCTTGGCGGCGTGACTTCCGTATTCCACGCACAGTGGCCGGAATGCGATGAAGAGGCCATGAAGGATGATGAGATCGAGGTTGCAGTCCAGGTAAACGGAAAGACCAGAGCAGTGGTAAAGCTTCCTGCAGGCGTATCAAAGGAAGAGGCCATTGAAGCAGGTAAGGCTTTGATCCCGGATAAGATAACCGGAACGATTGTTAAGGAAATCTATGTTCCTGGAAGAATTGTGAATATTGTTTGCAAATAATTTTTGACTGCTTGCGCAAAGTAAGGACATTATGGCGGAGCCCCACTGGTATCGCCCATAATGTCCTTATTATCATTTTGTATTGCGCTTCATGAAATTTTTAGATAGCATCCGCATGGTCTCTATTCGCTTCCGCTCGTTAGCACTCATGTTTGCGCTCATAATGGAGATGAGAAGGTCGGTTTCTTCATCATTAAATTGAATGCCTTTGCGGCTTGCTTCCGCATTTAAGTTTAGAAGGGTTGGAACAAGCTGGTCTTTTGGAGTGGATTCTACCCGCTTTGCAAATTCAGACAGCATGGAAAGCTTTTGCGGATTCATGTTTCTTAGTCTGGGGTCTTGTTTCCAGTTGAAGTTCATGGATTATTTTTCTTCCTTTCTATGGGATTTGGTAAGGGAGCCAGGGAAAAAATATGGATTAATTCATCTGTTGCATGGCGGACATCATAAGCTGCATGGTTTCAAAACGGGATTGTTGGTCCGGCGGCATGAAATTCTTGAGCTGGTCCAGAGGTATCCGCCCAAATGGGTTATTATTCTGCCGGTGGTTACCCGCAGGCTTGTTTGGAGGTGTTTCGGATTGGGTTTGGGCCTGGGCCTGAACCGGAATGGTGGAACTTGGTACCGGGCCTGGGTCCGGGTAGGAGTTAGCCATCCGAAGGCCCTGAGAGAAGTTGATGATAAGGTCAATGAAATCCTGTTCCGACGGATTTGCAAAGGGCTTTATGGTATTCAGCATGTCAATGGGGTCGTTGGCCCGGTCATTCTCCCCGGAAGAACCCAGCCCCATGGCAGCGACTTCTCCTTCTTCAAAAAGATTAACGGTGCGGCGCAGCTCGTTTATTTTAACGAAGTAGGACATAAAACGCTGCTGGGGAACATTCATATAAGGCAGGGCAGCCTTCACCATCTGTAGATGATTATCGCCGATAAGGGAGTCCAGATCATTTGCACGTACATTTTGCTCGTTGTTCATGGCATAAGATTCCTTACTTTTCTTGTTGACAATATATGCGTCTGCATATATTAGTATTACAGGAGAGTGATTTAGATATGAAAAGCCGATTGATCATAGATGGTAATGCAGTATATGAAATTGATGAGGATTGTATGAAAAAGAAACAGAACAGGAGCCCTTTAAAAGGAGTAAACAGCCAGAGCTCTTTTCAAAGGCCTGTAAAAAATAATGGTCAGAGTCGTTAGCAAATAAAAACAAGGCCCGATCTGTGAAAAGATCGGGCCCTGTTTTATGTTTCGCTTAGCAGCAGAAGTTATTTCCGCCAAAGCCGCCGCCGCCACAGCAGCACAGAAGAATGATGATCCAAATCCAACTGCATCCATCATTTCCGCAACCGCCGCCGCAACCGCCACAACCGCCGCCGCAACCGCCGCTGCCGCCGCCACAGAAGCACAGGATAAGGATAATCCAAATTAGATTAAATCCACATCCGCTGTTGCCTCCGGTGTTGCAATCGCATCCGCACCCACAGTTAGTTGCTGCCAGATCACTCATATTGGTTCCTCCAAATAATTTGTTTACAATGTAAGTGTATGAATGTCAGCTTGCCACTGTTTCCATTTTTTCTTAAAATTTTAGATTTGTTATGATTGAACTTATCCAATTGTTGTGTATAATTAGTACAACAGAGAAATAAGGAGCAAAAGATGGAAAAATTATATTATAACAGACCTTATGTTAAAACATTTGAAGCGGAGGTAACTGGCTGCAGGCAGGGAAAGGACAGTTTATTTGAAGTGCTTTTGGACCGGACAGCCTTCTACCCTGAGGGCGGCGGCCAGCCGGCTGATATAGGAACTCTTGGGGAGGCGGCAGTCCTTGATGTCAGGGAAAGGCCGGAAGGCATTGTCCATATTACGGATAAGCCATTAAAGGCGGGCAGCAGGGTGACTGGAATCATAGACTGGGAGAGAAGGTTCTGCAACATGCAGAATCATTCCGGAGAGCACTTATTGTCGGGAATCGTACATAAGAATTATGGCCTTGATAACGTAGGGTTTCACATGGGAAAGGATGAGGTGACCGTTGATTTTAACGGAATCCTGACCATGGAACAGATAGAAGCGGCAGAAACACAAGTGAATGAACTCATCTGGCGGAATATTCCGGTTCTTGAATCTTATCCGTCAAAGGAGGAGCTTTTAACCATCGATTACCGGAGCAAAAAGGAATTGACCGGACAAGTCCGGCTGATTGAATTCCCGGGAGGTGATGTGTGTGCCTGCTGTGGAACTCACGTGATGACTGCAGGAGAAATCGGCATTCTGAAAGTGACCGGGATGATTCATTATAAGGGCGGTGTCAGGGTGACCATGCTGTGTGGAAGGATGGCTCTGGAAGATTACCGCAAAAAACAGAAGGCAGTGTCCGGAATTTCCGTCCTGCTGTCGGCAAAACCGGATCATCTCCTGGAGGCAGTTGACAGATTGAAAGAAGAAGGGCAGAAAAAGGATGGAAGAATCGGACAGCTTTCCAAAGAACTTTTAGAAAGAAAGGCCGAAGATTATCCCGAACAGGATGCGCCTCTTCTGGTTTTTGAACGTGACTTATCCCCGGTACAGCTGAGACAGTTTTGCACGATGCTGTATGAAGGAGGGAAGGGAAGCGTTGTTTTGGCATGTTCCGGAGATGAGGGTGTCTTTCAGTATGCACTTGGAAGCGGTCAGAAGGACATGAGAGTGTTGAGCAAAGCATTAAATGGAAGATTAAATGGCCGGGGAGGTGGAAGCTCCCTGATGGCCCAGGGCACCTTTCAGGCCTTACAGAAAGATATCAGACAAGCTTTTGAAGAGGAGTCATAAAAGGAGAGTATGATGGAATTTAATGACAGTACAATTAAAAAAATACGGGGCCTGATCGTATTTGCCGTAATCGTTGTGGTGGCAGGCTGGAATTATCGCAGCCTGTTTGCCCTGGCGATGAAGATGGTGGGATTTATCTCGCCCTTTCTTTTGGGAGGCGTTATGGCTTTTATCCTCAATGTGCCGATGCGCAGGATCGAACAATTGCTGCCGGTAAGGAAAGATAACAAAATCCGCAGGCCATTAAGCCTTTGCCTTACCCTTGTGTTTGTAATTGGACTCCTGCTGCTTGTTATTTTTGTTGTGTTGCCTCAGCTTATTGATACCGCTATAAGCCTGCAAAACAGCATTCCGGCGTTTCTTGCAGGTATTAAAGAGGAAGCGGAGAGGTTGTTTGTCCAGAACCCTGAAATCACGGATTATATCAACAGCATTGAGATTGACTGGAAATCCTTTCTGGAAAAGGTGGTTGGATTTTTATCCGCCGGAGCGGGTTCGGTACTTTCTTCCACCGTGTCGGCCGCTCTTTCCATTATCAGTGGGATGACCGCCTTTTTAATCGCCCTGGTCTTTGCCATTTATATTCTTCTTCAGAAGGAAACTCTTTCACGGCAGATACAAAAGCTGATGAAGGCATTTCTTCCGGAAGAGGTATCCTTGCGGACGCTTGAGATATTAACGCTGGTTTCTGAAACCTTTTCCCATTTCCTTACGGGACAGTGCATGGAAGCAGTCATTCTTGGGAGTATGTTTTTTTTGACCCTGACGGCCTTTGGCCTTCCATATGGGATACTTATCGGCGTTTTGATTGCATTTACAGCCCTGATCCCGATGTTCGGAGCATTTATCGGCTGTGCCATCGGGGCGTTTTTAATGCTGATGGTAAGGCCATTGGATGCATTTATTTTTTTAATCATCTTCTTTGTGCTTCAGCAGGTGGAAGGAAACTTTATCTACCCTCATGTAGTGGGAAATTCCGTGGGACTTCCATCCATCTGGGTCCTGGTTGCAGTCACCATCGGCGGCAGCGCCATGGGAATTGTGGGAATGCTGATTTTTATTCCTCTCTGTTCCGTGGTGTATGCCATTCTCCGGGAAATCGTGAATAAAAGGCTGGAAAAGCAGAAGAAGTCTAAAAACAAAAAATAAAAAAGCTGTCCTGCTGGTTCTATCGGCCAGCAGGGCAGCTTTCTGTTCTTATCCTCTCGCCCACCGCGCCGGATACCATTTCTGGAACCATGCGGTAAAAGCACCCATAAACGCAGGCAAAGCGGAATTGATTAAACCGATATAAGATGAGTAATCAGTACCCATCAGAATATAGGTCCAAATCGGAGTAATTACATATAAGCCTCCCCAGGCAGCGGTCAAAATGCGGTTTGTTCTCATGAACAGCGGATTTGAAAATGCGTTTTCATTGCCATAGTGCGCTGCGCTGTAATAGGCGGTCAGTGGTATTTTGGGAAAAGCACCGATGATCCATATCAATCCGAATATCAAATAGCTGCCGGAAACGACCAGCCTCGTATCTGCGCCGAATAAGACTGCCAGCGAAAGTCCGGTTACAATCGGGATGCTGATTTGCTCATAGATAACAGGCTGAAACACAAACCATAATAAGGTCACAGACGCAGCCGCGACAATGCCGGCTGCAGCACCGATCGTGGGATTTATGGCTATTGTTGTCCAAATGACAATCCAGGGTAGGAGAAAGGTCATCATGTTGGTTTTGCGCTGCGGTATTTTGCTGGTTGATTTTGATGGCGGTGTACCAAACAACTCATTCCACTTAATCATGAGATTAAAATCGCCGAGTATTTTATAAAGCCGTTTAAATAACGCATCCTGTCCGGAAATTTCACCCCGGGAGATAGAACGCCAGAGGGAATACGGCGTTTCAATCCTTGTGGTATAAGGTTTGAAACCGTCCGTTATGACCTCGGCCCCTTGTTTTGTCAGCATGATCTGATAGGTTTTATCAATGTCGGTATAATAAAACTCCAGTACACGTTCCACGCCGTCCGGTCTATATAGAGCCGACATCTGAATCGTAAAATTTAAGCTGTCATCTTCCGTACCAGTATCATCATTTTTAGAAATACCCCAGGAGGCATCAGCCATTTTTTCAAACACATCCCGGGGATATAAAGGTTCCGTAAGCTCTGCCTGTGTCCCGGAACGGATTCCACCGGCGGCATATTCCGCCCCGGCACGGCGGACGATATCCAGATACGCATCCGTGCGGTCTTTTAATTCCTGAAAATGAAACAGTTCTCCCTGCCCGCAAAGAATTGACGTATAGGTGCCTTTGCCGCATAAGTGGTCAAACATGGCTATAACGGCGTCATAATTACCTTTTTGAGTCCAAAAGCCGCAAGTTGAAATAACAAGGTGTTTTTGATGGGTCAAATCAACCCTTGCCGGATGATTTCCGCTTTCATTTCCCTCAGCCATGAAAGGTAAATTCAGTGGCAATTGCCGGTCAATGAGATTTTTTAAATCGCCGGGAACGCCGAAATAATACAGCGGAAAAGACCAGATGATCACATCGGCTGAAATCATTTTGGCGAGAATTTCACTCATATCGTCGTTTATGACACACATTCCCGGTGTTTTACTCCAACAGGCAAAGCATCCCAGGCAGCTCTTTATGTTGGCTTTTGCTACGTCAATAATCTCTGCATCTTCCCATTGGGCTCCCTCTAAAAATGCACGGGTAAGGTACATGGTATTGCTGCTTTTACTTTTGGGAGAACCATTCAAAACTAAAATTTTCATCGTTTCATCTCCTCTAACATAGCAATCGCCTTGTCTGCCCAGTTAAGTCCGGCGTCGAAAAACACATCTCCGTAAAGCGCTACTATTTCCCAATATTTTGATTTTCGTTCGTCGCCGACAATTGCTCCATATTCAGAGATTATATCATGGGCGGCGCTCATTTCCTTGCTGCTTTCCATACATTGTTTGCGATAGGTGCGGAGCATTTCCAATGATTGATCGATATCTGTCTCTCCAGCGAAGAATACGCGCATCAGAAATGCACTTCTTATACGCATTGCGTCGGCAATATCCGATTCCGGCGAGGACAGCCAGTTGCCAAGTTCCTCTTTTCCGCTGTCTGTTATGCTATACACCCGTTTGTTCGGCTTTTGGTTCTGGATCACACGCTCGCTGGTCAGCCAGCCGCAACGCTCCATGGCATCCAGTTCACGGTAAATCTGGCTGTTCTTTGCCTGCCAGAAAAACGAAAGAGAATCCTTAAATGCCTTATCCAGCTCATAGCCCGTCATTGAGCCATAATTCAGCAATCCAAGCAGACCATGCTTCAGTGACATACATATACCCCCTTTGTTATATATTCAACAAGTTGATTATATAACAAAGGGGGTATAGTGTCAAGTTCAACCTGCTGTTTTTCACGCTTTTTCAGATAACTATGAGGCGTGCATGATCTTATGTCTGTCAGAGCGCAAAAAGGGCAGGGGTTAGAGCAAGATAAAAACCGCAGGACACAATGATCCTACGGTTTTTATCAGAAACATAATCTCTTTTTTTTTGTTATTCTCCCTGATACATGTATTTAATGAGTCTTTCTACATCTTCCGGGTCATGAGCAACCAACTCCAGTTCATTGATGATGCTGCCGTTGGAAAAAATGGTGGCCATGGATAAGTACTGGCTTAATTTGGACTTTAAGTTGATCCGGTCACCTTCCTTGGAAACCAGCTCAACGGTGCCTTTGCACTGCTCGATTACCTTGAAAAATTTTTCTACGTCTGTGATATTTTGAATTTTCATGTGAATCCCTCCTCTGAAATGTCCGTGAAATGAATGTCATTTCCTACGTCCTTATTATAGCAGTGTTCTTTCTCTGGTACAATATGGAAAAAACAAGAAAAGGAAGTCAAACTACTGTTTATTATGTATAATAAGAACATAAATGTGAAAAGGGAGAATAGGATCATGAAGAGGATACGGGAATATGGCATCATTACGGGTAGACTGGCTCCGGGACCCCTTGATAAAATCACGGATGTGGAAGGCGTTCTGGTGGCAGCGGCTTATATTCATAATGGTTTTGGCAAAAGCCAGGGACTGATTCAGATGGAAGCACCGAGAACCTGATGATAGGCGGACGGACTGTTGGAGAGGAAATTGCCCGGATAACAGAGCCGCAGGTTCTGGACAGAGGCTCTATCATGACCGTCATAGCTACGGAACTTCCTGTCTCAGACCGTCAGTTAAAGAGAATTATAAAGCGGGCCGGTGTAGGGCTTTCCAGAACAGGCAGAAAAAGAACTGCTTTCCATCCGCATTCTAAAAGAAAGTGCTCTGGAGACGGCTTTCACGGCTGCGGCAGAAGCGACGGAGGAAGCGGTCCTCAATTCTCTTGCCATGGCAAAAACAACCACAAGCTGCAAAGGTAATGTGGTACATTCCCTGACGGACCTGTGGCTTTCTAAAGGGCAGCCTTAATCAAAGTCTGCGTGGTAAACCTGATCAGGAGTGTGGATGTCAATGGCACTTAAATTAAACTGGTCCTCGAAAATCTGTATTTTGTATTCGAAAAAAGTGTCATCCGTTTTCTTAGACATAAATACATAGGCTCCCGGTTCCTTGTCCTCAATTTCGTCGCTGATCTCGTTGTAGATTTCTTTTCCGTCCACCGGGCCTTTATAGCCTGTCATGCGGATGGTTCCTTCGATTGCCTGATAGAATTCTTCCATAAAGCAGTACCTCGTTTCTGATTCATTTTATATGAATACTATTATAAGCAATCTTTTCCATTGCTGCAAGAATTACTTGAATCTTCTTTGAGAGGGTGTATAATAGGACAGGGTCAAAATCTCGCAGGAAACGACAGGATATTTGCCCCCAGCAGCATTTACCAGATGCAGGAATACAGGCATTTTTGCGCCTGGATCATTGCCAGCAGAAATAAAATGGAGGGATTGATTGGATATGGATTTGATATACAGACCCAGAAGATTAAGAGCATCAGATACCTTGAGAAAGATGGTACGGGAAACCAGAGTTTCAAAGGAATCTCTTATTTATCCTCTGTTTGTGGTGGATGGAAAAGAAATTGTGGAAGAAATCCCTTCCATGGAAGGCCAATACCGCTACAGCGTGGACCGGCTCCCTCAGATTATGGACCGGCTGGTAAAGGCCGGTGTGGAAAAAATCCTTTTGTTTGGAATCCCGGCTCATAAAGACGCCTGTGGAAGCCAGGCATATGATGAAGAGGGAATCGTACAGCGCGCCATCCGCTTTATCAGGGAACATTATCCTATGGTATACATTGTTACGGATGTGTGCATGTGTGAATATACATCCCATGGACACTGTGGAATCCTTGACGGAGAATCGGTTGATAATGACAAGACCCTGGAATATTTGAACATGATAGCCCTATCCCATGTAAAAGCAGGAGCTCATATGGTGGCCCCTTCCGACATGATGGATGGCAGGATCGGTTCCATGAGACAGGCCCTTGATGAGGCAGGCTTTGTGAATGTGCCGATCATGGCTTATTCAGCCAAATATTCCTCCGCATTTTACGGACCATTCAGGGAGGCCGCCGGGTCTGCCCCGTCTTTTGGAGACCGGAAAAGCTATCAGATGGATTACCATAACAGGAAAGAAGCGTTAAGGGAAGTGGAGTTAGATGTGGCGGAAGGTGCTGACATCGTAATGGTAAAGCCTGCTCTTTCTTATCTGGATATCATAAGGGAAGTGGCGGACCGCCATGACCTTCCTGTGGCAGCATACAGCGTAAGCGGTGAATATGCCATGATAAAAGCGGCTTCCAAAGCCGGTTTTATTGACGAAGAAAAGATTATATGCGAGTCGGCGGTGAGTATATACCGTGCAGGCGCGGATATCCTTATTACATATTACGCAATAGAGCTTGCCCGTTTTATGGACGAGGGAAAAATCGGCTGATGGAAGCCGACGGCCTGGAAGGGGTCAAAGACCCTTCTCCCGCCGTATCCTTTTAATGTCGTCAAGAAGAAGCGCGGTTACCCGAAGGCCTCCCCGTCCGACTCCTAAGCTGATATCAGGCTTGTTGCTCCCATGAAAATCAGAGCCGCCTGTGGGAAAAAGGTCGTAAAGCCTTGCCAGTTTTCTTAATTTACCGCTTTCATACTGATTGTTGGAAGAGTGGTAGACCTCCAGACCGTGAAGCCCTAAGTCCTTTAAATAGCGGACCAGCTCCTCCGTCCTTTTATCACCCAGGTGATACTGGTATGGATGGGCCAAAACAGGGGAAGCCTTACATCGGGTAAGGATTTTCATGGCGTGCTCCGGGGTGATTTTCTCTTTCCGGGGACAGTAAGGACCACTGTGGTCCAGATATTTTTTAAATGCCTGGTCCATGTTCTTTACGTAGCCCTTTTCAAAAAGGATCCGGGCAAAATGGGCACGGGTTATGACAGTGTCAGGATTTCCTGCCATTACCTCGTCTAATGTGATGGAAATGCCGGCATTTTGGAAGCGGCGTATCATTTCTTCATTCCTTTTTTTTCGAATTTCTTTAAGAGCATCCGTTTCAGAGATAAATTCCCGGTCCGTGGGATCGACATAAATCCCCAGAATGTGAATTTCTTCTCCCTGGTACACACAGGAGAGTTCAATTCCAGGAATGATTTCAATTGGAAGTCCGGCGGCGGCAGCCTGTGCTTCTAAAAGACCGTCAATGGTATCGTGATCGGTCAGTGCAATGGCCGCAAGTCCCTTTTCTGCGGCCAGGGTTACTACTTCAGAGGGAGTGAACGTGCCATCCGAAGCATTGGAATGAACATGCAAATCGACAAATTTCATAAAAAACCTCCAAAATGAAATAGTTTGGTAACACTATAGTAACATGTTTTTTCCATTCTGTAAAATGTTGAAAAAAGGCGAAAAATAATTAAGAAAATTCATAAAATCGTAATAGCATTTCCCACAAAGTATGGTATACTACTCAATGTAAAGATACAAAATCATGTAAAAAGGTGAAGTAAATGAATCAAATAGATAACAGACAAAAAGGTGGGGGAAGAGCCTATTCTTCCCGGAATGGAAGCGGCAAAAGTGCATCGGAAAATAGCCGCAGGACTGGACAGGCCTACAGAACAGGCGGCTCCTATCAGCAAAGGCGGGGAAAGAGAAGAAAAAAAGGGCCTCAGTATAACATCACAAAGATACTTTTGGGAATCATTTTGGCTGTTATTGCTTTTATCTGTGTTATGGCGGCTGTTAAGCTTATTGGAGGCCATAAGGCAAAGGAGACGGAGGTAAATCCCACAACCGTTTCAGAGCCGGAATTACAGAAAGAAGTTAAAGTGGATGGAATCACCATCACCGGCATGTCCAGGGAAGAAGCCCGGGCTGCCATTGAAGAGAAGTACCCATGGGAGATGAAGGTCACCTATCATGAAGACCAGTACGAACTTAAGAATCTGCTGGACAAAAAGATAGACCCCCTGCTTGAAGAGATCTATTCAGGGGAACCAAAGGAAAGCTATACACTCGATTTTGACGGACTGGATGAGGACGTTCAGGCAGAGGTAAAAGCCATTGCAGGAAAATGGGATGTTGCAGCCAAGAACGGTTCTATATCAGGATTTGACAAAGATACCGGGAAATTTGTTTATTCCGGAGAGAAGAACGGAGTAGTGATTGATCAGGATAAGCTGGCATCAGACATTTTAACCCAGCTTAAGGCTAAGAATTTCCAGGCAGTTATCCAGGTGGATGGAAAGGCAGTTGCCCCTAAGATAACCGAGGCCCAGGCAAAGGAAATGTATAAGGTCATAGGCACTTATTCAACAACCACCACGGCTAACAGTGCCAGGAATAAGAATATTGAACTGGCTTCCAACGCTTTAAACGGCCTGATTTTGCAGCCGGGAGAAGAGTTTTCCTTCAATAAAGCCACAGGGGAGCGTTCTCCTGCAAAGGGATACCGTCCGGCAGGCGCATATTTGAACGGAGAATTAGTAGAAGAGCCAGGCGGAGGCGTATGCCAGGTGTCCTCCACATTATATAATGCGGTGGTGTTTGCAGGTCTTTCGACGACTGAGCGCCATGCCCACAGCTACGAGCCTTCTTATGTAACACCAGGTGAGGATGCCATGGTAAGCTACGGCGGACCTGATATGAAGTTCGTCAATAATTCTTCCACTGCCGTAGCCATCAGGAGCAGCTTTGCCGACCGGAAGCTGAAAATCTCCATTGTGGGAATTCCGATTCTGGAGGAAGGCGTTACATTATCCATGACATCGAAGAAAACAGCGGAGTTAGATGCTCCGGCACCAGTCTACGAGGAAGACCAGACGCTTCAGCCTACTGAAGAAAAAATCGTTAAGGCGGAGACAAAGGGAAGCCGTTGGGTCACCAACCTGGTTACCAAGAAGAATGGCGTTGTGGTAAGTGATGAGTTTTTCCATAACAGTACGTACCGTGGAAAACCGGCGACCATCAAGCGGAACAAGTCAGGAGTGGTCATTCCGCCCACAAATCCGGAAAGTTCCGCCCCTGAAAGCAGTGGGGCAGGTTCCCAGGGAAATACAGAGACCACTGCACCTCACAATGAAGAGACAACCGGGAATTCCGGCGGGGCTCAGGGACCGGGTGAAAAGCCGGGAACACCGGAAACCCAGCCTACCCAGCCTCAGGGACCATCTTCTACCACAGAAGCAGCTGGCGGTGAGGGTGGCCAGAATGTCATTCCTCCCAACCCTTTTAATTAAAAACTACACAAAATCAGACAGGACTGGACAGAATATTCTTTCCAGTCCCTTTTTATCGGATTGTTTTGAAAATAATACTTTATTTTCCTGTTTTAATATTTGCAATTTGTTGAATAATTGTTATAATAATGTCAGGTCACTTTCCCTATACGGGAACCAATTTATACATTATTCACATTTGCAGGAGGAAATCAAGAATGGCAAGAAAAATGAAAACCATGGATGGTAACCATGCAGCAGCTCATGCGTCATACGCATTTACTGATGTAGCGGCTATCTATCCGATTACCCCATCTTCACCCATGGCTGAAGCAACAGATGAATGGGCGACAGACGGAAGAACCAATATATTTGGTCAGAAAGTACAGATTACGGAGATGCAGTCTGAGGCAGGTGCAGCTGGTGCAGTACACGGTTCCTTAGCAGCAGGTGCGTTGACCACCACCTATACAGCTTCTCAGGGTCTTTTACTCATGATCCCGAATCTCTATAAAATCGCAGGCGAGCAGTTACCAGGTGTAATCAACGTATCCGCACGTGCAGTTGCAAGCCATGCTTTATCTATCTTTGGTGACCACTCCGACGTATACGCATGCCGTCAGACAGGCTGCGCTATGTTATGCGAATCCAGCGTACAGGAAGTTATGGACTTGACTCCGGTTGCTCATATGGCAGCACTCGAGGGCAAAGTACCATTTATCAACTTCTTCGACGGTTTCCGCACATCTCATGAGATCCAGAAGATCGAAACCTGGGATTATGAGGATTTAAAAGAGATGGTAAGTATGGATGCCATTGACGAATTCCGTCGCCGTGCATTAAATCCAAACCATCCGGAGTTAAGAGGTTCCGCTCAGAACCCTGACATCTTCTTCCAGGCAAGAGAAGCATGCAACCCATATTATGACGCTTTGCCTGCAATTGTTCAGAAATATATGGACAAGGTTAATGCAAAGATCGGAACTGATTACAAATTATTCAACTACTACGGAGCTGCTGATGCAGACCATGTAATCATTTCCATGGGTTCCGTAAACGATACCATTGAGGAAACCATTGACTATCTGATGGCAGCAGGAAAGAAGGTAGGCGTGATAAAGGTCCGCTTATACCGTCCGTTCTCTGCAAAAGCTTTCATTGATGCGATCCCGGATACAGTTAAGACTATTTCCGTATTAGACAGAACAAAAGAGCCAGGTTCCTTAGGCGAGCCTTTATATCTTGACGTTGTTGCAGCCCTTAAGGGAACAAAGTTCGATCAGGTTAAGATCTTAACCGGACGTTATGGCTTAGGTTCCAAGGACACCACACCAACTCAGATCGTTGCTGTTTATGGCAACAAGGAGAAAACTCCGTTTACCATCGGTATTGTGGATGATGTGACTCATCTCTCTCTTGAGACAGGCGCACCAATCGTTACAACTCCGGAAGGAACCACAAACTGTAAGTTCTGGGGTCTTGGTGCAGATGGTACGGTAGGTGCCAACAAGAACTCCATCAAGATCATCGGTGACAACACGGATATGTACGCTCAGGCTTACTTTGATTATGACTCCAAGAAGTCCGGTGGCGTTACCATGTCTCACTTACGTTTCGGACACAAGCCGATCAAATCCACGTATCTGATCCGTCAGGCTAACTTTGTGGCATGCCACAATCCGTCTTATATCCGTAAGTACAACATGGTTCAGGAACTGGTTGACGGCGGAATCTTCTTATTGAACTGTTCATGGGATGCGGCTGGTCTTGAGAAGCATTTACCAGGGCAGGTGAAGAAGTTCATCGCTGACCACAACATTAAGTTCTACACCATCGACGGTGTGAAGATCGGTATTGAGACCGGTATGGGCCAGACACGTATCAACACCATCCTTCAGTCCGCATTCTTTGAACTGACCGGAATCATTCCTTCTGAGAAAGCAAACGAACTGATGAAGGCGGCTGCAAAGGCTACCTACGGACGTAAGGGCGAAGAAATCGTTATGAAGAACTGGGCAGCTATCGATGCTGGTGCAAAGGGCGTTGTTAAGGTAGATGTTCCTGAAAGCTGGAAAAACTGCGAGGATGAAGGCCTTGATTACAAGGTTATCAAGGAAGGCAGAAAGGATGTTGTTGATTTCGTTAATAACATTCAGTCCAAGGTAAATGCACAGGAAGGAAATTCCCTGCCTGTATCCGCATTCAGCGATTATGTCGATGGTTCCACACCATCCGGATCTGCTGCATTTGAGAAGCGCGGTATTGCAGTTACTATTCCTGGCTGGGTTCCTGAAAACTGTATCCAGTGTAACTTCTGTTCCTATGTATGTCCTCATGCAGTTATCCGTTCTGTGGCTCTGACTGAGGAAGAAGCAGCAAGAAAGCCTGAAGAAATGAAGACTCTTCCAATGACAGGCATGCCAGGATATCAGTTCGCTGTGACTGTATCCGCATTTGACTGTACAGGCTGCGGTTCCTGCGCAAACGTATGTCCAGGAAAGAAGGGCGAGAAGGCTCTTGTTATGGTTGGCATGGAAGAAAACTGCGAAGACAAGCAGAAAGTATATGATTTCGGCCAGACACTTCCTATCAAGCAGGAAGTTATCGACAAATTTAAAGAAAATACCGTTAAGGGCAGCCAGTTCAAGAAGCCTCTTCTTGAGTTCTCAGGAGCATGTGCAGGCTGTGGCGAGACACCTTATGCAAAACTGATCACCCAGTTATTCGGTGACAGAATGTATATTGCAAACGCAACCGGATGTACCTCCATCTGGGGTAACTCCTCTCCATCCACACCTTATACCGTAAATGCCAAAGGACAGGGTCCTGCATGGGCTAACTCCTTATTTGAGGACAATGCTGAATTCGGTTACGGTATGATGCTGGCTCAGACTGCCATCAGAGGCGGCTTAAAATCAAAGGTTGAAGAGATTATGAATTCCGAAAAGGCTTCTGATGAAATCAAGGCAGTCTGCAAGGAATACCTGGATACCTTTGAGACAGGTGCAACCAATGGTTCAGCAACCGATAAGTTAGTTGCAGCATTAGAAGGCATTGAGTGTGATACCTGCAAGTCTATCCTTAAGGACAAGGATTTCCTGGCTAAGAAATCTCAGTGGATATTCGGCGGCGACGGCTGGGCATATGATATCGGCTTCGGCGGTGTTGACCACGTGCTTGCAAGCGGCAGAGATATTAACGTTATGGTATTTGATACAGAGATCTATTCCAATACCGGCGGACAGTCTTCAAAGTCTACCAAGACAGGTGCTGTTGCACAGTTCGCAGCAGGCGGTAAAGAAACAAGAAAGAAAGATCTTGCCAGCATTGCCATGAGCTATGGTTATGTGTATGTAGCACAGATCGCTATGGGTGCTGATTATGCACAGACTGTTAAGGCAATCTCTGAGGCAGAGGCATATCCGGGACCATCTCTGATCATCGCTTATGCTCCATGTATCAGCCATGGTATCAAGAAGGGCATGTCCAAGGCTCAGACAGAAGAGAAGCTGGCAGTTGAGTGCGGTTACTGGAACAACTTCCGTTACAATCCTGTTGCTGAGAAGAAGTTCACTTTAGACAGCAAGGCTCCTGCATTAGAAGGATATCAGGAATTCTTAAAGGGCGAGGTTCGTTATGCATCCTTGGCTATGAAGAATCCTGAGAGAGCAACTGAATTATTTGCAAAGAATGAAGCAGATGCTAAAGAGCGGTATGAATACCTGCAGAAGCTGGTTACCTTATACGGTAATGATTAATTGATCTTCATGTAATAAGATACAGGCCCGGATGAACCATCCGGGCCTGTTTTTGGGAAATACAAAATTTGGATTTTTGAATTGTAAAGAAATTACAAGAAAAAAGCGCTCCCTCTGACAGGAAGAAACGTTTGTCAGGGGAGCGCCTTTTGATGCATAGTTTCCTAAAAATATGTAATTAAACCTGTTCTGTACCAAAACGATTGTCTTCGTCAACGCTCTGAGAGCAATACCAGACGATAAGAAGAATGGCTCCTATAAAGGGAACAAATGCAATAAGTATCCAGAAACCTGATTTGTTAATGTCGTGAAGCCGGCGTATTCCAAGAGCGATACCAGGAATCAGGGCTGCAATACCATAAATAGTAGAGAGTAATCCTAATATATCCGAAATGTTACCCAGCACTGCTAATAGTAATATAACGAGGACATTGAACAATACAGCCATCCAATAGCCCTTTACTGTTGTGCGCTCCTTGAAGTTAAAATAATTTTTCCACATTGCCGCATATTCATTCATAATTTTTGTTACCTTTCTTTTCTTTTGTACTATGCATATTCATTATATCATAAAAAATTAATAAAATATATGGTAATTTTATAACAACATAAGCTTTATTTAGAATAAATTTATATTGTTTTATGATTTGTTGATTTAAATAATACTACTATATTTTTTACTGATAGATACAACAAGATGTTTTGAGGAAGATCAAACTTTTTGTGGTTTCACAGACTCTTCCACAAAAAGACATGAACATTTAAAACAAGACAGGCACTGGGCATTTATGCGGGAATAAACTTACTATATAAACTATCATAAAAGAGGGTTTCTATGGAAATTTTATCTTTTACACAAAATGATATGGATATGGAGCCGAATCCGATGACAGATCCGGAAGAAAACGGGTTTCCAATAGATGAAGAAAACGGAAACAATACAGATGAAACAGGAGAGCAGCCGCCAGAAGAAAATAGCGAGAATGCACCTCCGCTCAATCTTGAAAAGGAACAGCCTGTTTCCGATTTCCCTATTACGAATGAAGGCCCTGGCGACACAGGGACTTCTGTTATTACGGTATTTCCCAAACCAATCATCCCATGCTATCTCTGTGAAAACAATCAAAATGGCCTTGTCCGCTTTTTAAATGCAGCAGCCGGCTATAATCCGTTCTTAATTTATATAAGCAATCAGCTGGCAGTAAATGGATTGGATAACGGAGAAATGAGCCAGTATGGCCGGGTTTCCGGCGGGAAACAGACCATAACCGTAGGCGGGCAGAGCGGATATGTTTATCTTGAAAAGCAGATTACGGTTTTAGTTGACCGTGCAGTCACTGTTGCAATCATCAATACGGATTATGGACTGGATTTAATGGAAATTGAGGATGTGTATTGCAATGGAGGTATTAAATCAGGCTGTTTCCGTGCATGCAATTTATCCATAACAAACCGTAAGGTTCATGTGGTGCTGAACGGTGGAGTGGTAACGTTTTTTGATGTGAATTATAAGGAAGTAACTAGTTTCCAGTATACATTAGCGGGCCTTTATCTGGTTGCTGTATCCAACAGTGATGCTTATAGCGGAAGCATTATTTTAACCTCTAATATATATATACGGGGCAATGCCTCCTATACTTTATACGTATTTAACTGGAGAAATGTAGAGGATGCCATTCGTATCCTGATAGTTGAAGACCGAAGAAATTAGAAAAAAATGGAACCTCTGATTGACAGATCAGAGGTTCTTTGTTATACTAAGTGTATTAAGAGTGTTAATACAGAATAGGAGGTGGAACATGATATTGCTTGATTATAAAGACCGCAGGCCAATATACGAGCAGGTTGTGGAAAAGCTAAAGGATCTTATGATATGCGGCGTATTGGAACAGGATGCGCAGCTGCCGTCTGTCCGTGCTTTAGCAACCGATTTATCCATTAATCCCAATACCATACAGAGGGCCTATGCGGAGCTGGAACGAAGAGGGTTCATCTATTCCGTCAAAGGAAGAGGCAGCTTTGTGGCGGATACCAGTTCCATTCGGGCGCTTAAGAACAGTGAGCTGAAAAAGGATCTTGTAAGCTGGATCCAGGAAGCAAAACGGGCAGGCCTGACAGAGGATAAGGCTCATACATGGGTTGCTGAGGAATGGGTAAGACAGGAATATTTGACAGGGGAGGAGAGAGAGGATGATAAAAGCAGAGAATCTGACAAAAAAATTTGACGATATAGTGGCAGTGGATCATGTAAGCGCGCAGATACGGCCTGGAAGCGTATTTGGCCTTATTGGAACCAATGGAGCGGGAAAGAGTACCTTTCTGAGAATGCTGAGCGGCATTTTAAAGTCTGATGAAGGAAACGTTACCATTGATGGAGAACAGATTTTTGAAAATGAAAGGGTAAAAAGCCGGTTTTTTTATATTTCCGATGACCAGTACTATTTTAACAACGCTTCGCCCCTTGATATGATGGAGTTCTACAGCAGGATCTATCCTCAATTTAACAAGGAACGCTTTCACAATCTTTTAGGAAGCTTTGGGCTTGAAGCCCGGAGAAAGGTCCACACCTTTTCAAAGGGCATGAAAAAACAGCTTTCCGTAATATGCGGGATATGTGCCAATACGGACTACCTTTTCTGCGATGAGACCTTTGACGGGCTAGATCCGGTGATGCGCCAGGCGGTAAAGAGCATTTTTGCAAATGATATGTCTGAGAGAAATTTAACTCCTATCATTGCTTCCCATAACTTGAGAGAGTTAGAGGATATCTGCGATCATGTGGGCCTTCTTCACAGGGGAGGCATACTCCTTTCCAGGGATTTGGATGATATGAAGCTTAACATCCATAAGCTGCAGTGCGTTTTAAAGGATGGAATGACTGCTGAGGACTTAACGGCTCTGCAGCGCATTAAGACAGAAGCAAGAGGAAAACTCTATACCATAACAGTAAGAGGAACCAGAGAAGAAGTGGAAGGATTGATGGAATCGTACCAGCCGGTATTTTATGAAATCATCCCATTATCTCTGGAAGAAATATTTATTAGTGAGACGGAGGTGGCAGGATATGACATCAAAAAGCTTATTTTATAATTTATTAAGAGAAGATGGAAAAAGACGCCTTTGGTCCATGGCACTGTCATTTTTAGTGTTTTTCTTTACCTTTCCGGTGGGGATTGCTCTTTCCTTAAGTGAACGGGTGAGAGAAAATATTGATTATACGTATATTGTATCCATTCTGGAATCCTGGCTGGGCTTTCAGAACGGCTGGATGGCGGCACTGATTATATTACTGTCCCTTATCATGGGAGTAACCAGCTTCTCTTATCTTCACTCCAGGCAGAAGGTGGATTTCTATCATGGCATTCCTGTAAACAGGAAGCATTTGTTCTGGGTGAATTATTTTAATGGGATTCTTATTCCAGCGGCCGTATATGGGGTGAACTTAGTTATTGCCATGGGAGTGATTGCAGTAAACGGCATTTCTCCTGGGGAGGTATGGAAAACGGCCATTACGGGATTCCTGCTGTTTATGATCCATTACTGCATGATGTATTCCGTGACTGTGATATCCATGATTCTTACAGGAAATGTTCTGGTCGGTATTCTTGGAAACCTGGTACTGCAATTTTATTTTATATGTGTGATAGGAGTCCTGGAATTCTGCCACACCAACTTTTTTTATACCAGCTACCGGGGAGGCGGAAATATATTTAACCGCTTCATGGATAAATGCTCGGCATTTGTCCTGTTCATGATGAATATGGAACGTCTGCAGCCGGGGGCTCCGGCAAGAACCCAGGCTGTCAGGATCTTGGCGGTTTTGGCCGTGACAATCGTATTGACCCTACTATCTTTCTGGCTATACAAAAAGAGAGGCTCAGAGGCGGCGGGAAGGGCCATGGCTTTTAAGATCAGTATGCCGGTAATCCGGATTCCCATTGTGGTTTTGTCGTCTCTTAGCGGAAGCATTTTCTTCTGGTCCATGCATTCCAGCATAGGCTGGGGGGTGTTCGGACTGATTTGCGGAATGTTTTTGTCACATTGCGTCATTGAGATCATTTATCATTTCGAATTCAGAAGGCTGTTTTCCCATTGGAAACAGATGGTGGCCTGCGCCTTATTGGCGGCAGTGATATTCTGTGGCTTCCGATATGATCTGTTTGGGTATGACGGATATATACCGTCTGAAGACTCCATTGAATCCGTTGCAGTATCCATGCCGGATGTGAATTACTGGGTCTCTTACGGAAGCGCACAGCAGAATTCCATGGGTGAATATTACTGGCAGTATGAGGATTCTGACGAATATATATTTAGCCATATGAAGCTTACGGATACGGCGCCGGTCCTGGCTCTGGTGCGTGATGCGGTAGCCAGAAACCGGAAGCTGCATCATAATAATGATTTTTATGAGACCTGGGACGATGGAAGCATAAGCTATAATTTTTCCATAAAATATACGCTGAAAAACGGCAAGAATATTTACCGCTCCTATCATTTGTCCGGAGATGAAATGCGGCCGGAGATCGCAGAGATTTTTGAGAACCAGGAGTTTATGAAAGCGGTATATCCCATCCTTGTCCAGACCCCAGAAGAGACTGCCTGGGTAAGGGTGAGCAGGGGAGAGCAGACCAATGTTGTCAGCCGTGACAGAAACGGGACAGAGAAAGCCATGACTGAAAAATTACTCCTTGCTTATCAGGAGGATTTAAAAAGCTTAAAAGTGGAAACCATGCAAAAAGAAAATCCAATAGCTACCATACAGTTTTTAACGAAAATGCAGGCAGAGGCGGAAACAAAGCGGGAAGAAATCCAAAGCTCCTGGAAATACAGTGAGATTACTTCAAGAGGGTATTATCCGGTCTATCCTTCCTTTACACACACCCTGGAGCTGCTAAAAGAGTGTCAGGTCGACGTAGAAGGCTGGAATAGCCTGGAAAATATAAAAGAGATCAATATTGATTCCTATCAGTTCAATGGCTATCAATCCACATATGGGGATAAAGACTCCCAATACCTGACAATTACCGATGAGGAGGACATCAGGCAGATCATGAGTCACGGGGCGATCGATGAGTATTCCAACATGAATCCTTATGGCGGCAGGGGAGAGAGGCGGGTCAGCTTTTCTGCTGTTGTAGAAGCCGGCGGAAGAAGAACCGAGACTTCCTGTACCATCCCATTTAATCAATTGCCGGAGTCTGTTAAAAGTGAGATCGAGAAGATAAAAAAAGATGTGTAAACAGTCTTTCATTGACTTTTTCTTCCAATGAAGTTAAAATGGTAGGAGCATAAGTCAAAGGAGGAATCACAGATGGCATTTTTTGAAGAGCTGGGAAAGACACTTAGTGGTACCGGCAAAGAGGTTGCAACCAAGGCAAAAGCGCTGACTGAGACGATACAGCTAAAGACGCAGATCAGTGTGGAAAAAACGAAGCTGGAAGAAGCTTATGCGGTCATCGGTAAACAATACTACGAAGCGAACAGCGAGCCGGAGGAAGCCTATGCAAAGGCTTATGAAGCTGTCAGGGCCAGCCGGGAAAGAATTGCCGCTCTGGAGATTGAACTTAGCCAAAGCGAGGGAACCCATATCTGTGCGGAGTGTGGAGCCAAGGTTCCAAAGAATTCCTTTTACTGTGGAAAGTGCGGAGCAACTGTAAAGGAAGCATCTCAGAAGGATGATACAGAAGATGAGAATGTGGAAGAAATGGAACAGGCAGCGCCTGCAGAGGAAGTAAATCCGACAGCTGGAATTAATACGGTTAGTGAAGACGCATTTGAACCTACAGAAGAACAGGAATAATTACTTAAAAGGCCGGCCTTAGGGACCGCTGACATAAGAAAACAATACCGGCACTGTCCACGAAGAGCAGTGTCGGTATTTGTTTTGTTATTTCCGCTTAAAAAAGTATGTAAATTTTCTGCAAAATGTGATAGACTAAATCCGACTCTGAAAAGAAAAAAGGTGCAACGAGGTATACCATGAAACTATATGTCAAATGGCTTGGGAGGATTTTCGCGCTTTCTGCCATGATAAATGTGTTTATTGAACTGGCTGGCAGGAAATCTCTGATAAGCTTTGGCTCTTATATCTGGAGAAGCTTTCCGGTTTTTATATTGAACACCCTGATCATCGCCCTTCCCTTTACGATTGTATTTGTGACGAAGCGCAAGGCTTTTACATGCATTACCATATCATTGATATGGCTTTTTATGGGAGTGGTAAACGGTATTCTGCTCATTTTCCGAACCACTCCTTTTACTGCGGCTGATTTCCGCCTGGTGAAGTATGCGGTCAGTCTGGCAACGGTTTACTTTACCTGGATGCAGATTATATTCATTGGGGCCGGTATTGTGTCTGCAGTTATATTTTTGGCCGCAGTCTGGCGCAAGGCGCCCATTTCGAAGGAAAAGATCCGGTACGGCATTGGAGCAGGGCTTATAGCCATAAGCGGGGTGATGGTGCTGGGACTGACAAGCGCTGCTATGAAAACAGGATTAGTGGCAGTTCATTTCGGCAATATTGGAGAGGCGTTTAAAAGCTATGGATTTCCATACTGCTTTTCCAATTCTCTGTTTAACACCGGAATTTCCAAGCCGGAGGGATATGGGACTGAGACAATGGAAGAGATTCGGGATGAGGAGCTGGTTCCGGATAATACCTATGCTCTGTCTGAGGACACAAAGCCTAATGTGATCATGATCCAGCTGGAATCCTTTTTTGACCCTGCCTTATGGAAAAACAACCCCGTAAATTATGATCCGATCCCGTTTTTCCATCAGCTTCAGAAAAATTATCCGGGGGGCTATTTAAGCGTGCCTTCTGTCGGTGCAGGTACTGCTAATACGGAATTTGAATCGATTACAGGCATGAATCTGGATTTTTTCGGTCCGGGAGAATATCCGTATAAAACCGTATTAAAGAA
Organism: Lacrimispora sp. BS-2; assembly: GCF_040207125.1. Classification (NCBI taxonomy): domain Bacteria; kingdom Bacillati; phylum Bacillota; class Clostridia; order Lachnospirales; family Lachnospiraceae; genus Lacrimispora; species Lacrimispora cavernae. The sequence continues at coordinate 1,834,190 of NZ_CP157940.1, read as the reverse complement.
AACTCCCTGTGAAAGCGTGGCCTTTGATTTAAAAAACTTAGGTTACAGCGCTCATGCAATCCATAACAATGAAGCCACTTTTTACGACCGGAACAGGGTCTTTTCCCAGCTTGGCTTTGATACCTTTACCCCCATTGAATATATGAATAACATAGAAAGAAATCCTACGGGTTGGTGTAAGGACAAAATTCTCACCGGAGAGATCATCAGAACATTGGATTCCACGGAAGGCCCTGATTTTATCTATACCATTTCCGTTCAGGGGCATGGGAAATATCCAAGCTTTGAGTATTACTGCCAGCAGATCGGGGAAATGGACCAGTTTATCCGTTCCCTTGTCAATACCCTGCGGACCAGGAAGGAGCCTATTATTCTGGTCATGTACGGGGATCATTTGCCTGGATTTGAGTGGTCAGAGGATGAGATGAAGAACCGATCCCTGTTTCAGACCGAATATGTGGTCTGGAATAACATGAATCTTCCTGTGGAGAAAAAGAATGTGGAGGCTTATCAGCTTGCAGCTCATGTATTGGACATGCTTGACATTCATGAGGGGACTATGATGAGGTTTCATCAGAAATATTTCAGCAGCCCTGAAACAGAGGAAGAAAGCTATTTAAAAGATATGAAGACTCTGGAATATGATATTCTCTACGGAGGGCGTGAAGTGTACGGCGGAGAAAGCCCTTACCAGTCCACAAACCTTAAGATGGGAATTGATGATATCGTTATTGATGATGTGGTGTACAATGATTCCAATGTTTTGGTTTACGGAGAGAATTTTACTCCTTATTCCAGGATCTGTTTTGAGGGAAAGGCGGTGGAAACCACCTTTGTCTGGCCGGAGCTTATTATAGCCAAAAATGTTCCCGAAAAGAAGATGAAGGATTCAGAGCTTTCCGTTTGGCAGATTGGAAGGGACAAGGTACCGTTAGGAGAAGATATAACCCGTTACAGGACTGGCCGGATCAGGGCTTTAAATTGAGCAGGGAAACAAAAGGGGAGGGCACAAAAATGATGTGCTCTCCCTTTTATGATCCGCATTAAAGTGTAATTAGTTCGTATTCCGCATTTCCCAGACCGATTTTCACCCCATGTTCAATGGAGGATTTCCAGTTCGTGCCAGGATGGGTGTCTTTAAAATGGTCATGGTGATGGCTGCCGCGCTTTTCCAGTATGCTTCCTGCCATAACCGGCTGACGGTTCACGGCATCTGCACAGGCCATATCCAGAGCAACCGGGTCAAAGGAAGCAAACATGCCCACATCAGGGATAATGGGGATATCGTTTTCGGAATGGCAGTCGCAGTAAGGAGATACATCCATGACCAGGCTGATGTGGAAATGCGGCCGGTCTTCAAGAACTGCCTGGGTGTATTCTGCTATTTTGCAGTTCAGGATGTCGTTGGACTCATCAAAGTCTGTCTCAACGGCATCCACAGGACAGACTCCGATGCAGCGGCCGCAGCCTACACACCTGTTATGGTCAATGGAGGCCTTTTTATTCTGGAAAGAGATGGCACTGTGAGCACAGTTCTTTTCACAGGCATGGCAGCCGATACAGGTTTCTTCGCTTACATGAGGTTTTCCAGAGTTATGCATCTCCATCTTTCCTGCCCGTGAGCCACAGCCCATACCAATGTTTTTCAATGCTCCGCCAAAGCCGGTGCTCTCATGGCCCTTGAAATGGGTAAGAGAAATAAAGATATCAGCATCCATAACAGCCCGTCCGATTTTTGCTTCTTTTATGTAATCCCCGTTAATGGGAACCAGGCTTTCGTCAGTTCCTTTTAAGCCGTCGGCAATCAAAACGTGGCAGCCGGTTGAGAAGGGGGAAAAGCCGTTTTCATAAGCGGTATCTAAATGGTCCAGGGCATTTTTGCGGCTTCCCACATACAGGGTGTTGCAGTCCGTTAAAAATGGTTTACCGCCCTGGGATTTTACAAGGTCTACCACTGCTTTGGCATAATTGGGACGGAGAAAAGACAGGTTTCCCAGCTCTCCAAAGTGTATTTTGATGGCAGTATATTTGTTCTGAAAATCAATCTGCTCCAGCATTCCGGCGGTTTTTATCAGTCTTTTGAGTTTTTGAGGAAGGTTTTCCCGAAAGGTAGCATGGAAGTTTGTATAGTAAACCTTTGATTTTTCCATTACGGTCTCCTTTAATGAGTTATATGATACCGCCTATTATACTGTAAACAAACAGGGAATTCAATAAGGCAATTAGGACTTTATTTCCAGCCTCATTTATGCTAAACTAGGAGAAGCATATGACTAAGGTTTACAGGAGGAAAAAAGATGGGTCAGAACGGGCGTTCCAGAGAGACGGTTTGCATACAGGGCGGCTGGCAGCCGAAAAGCGGCGATGCCAGGGTGCTTCCGATCTTTCAGAGCACAACATTTAAGTATGATGACAGCGATAAGATGGGAAGGCTGTTTGATTTGGAAGATGAGGGGTATTTTTATACCAGGCTGGCAAATCCTACCAACGATGCGGTGGCTTCTAAAATCTGTGAGCTGGAAGGCGGAGAGGCGGCTATGCTGACTTCTTCCGGACAGGCTGCCAATTTTTATGCGCTGCTTAACATCTGCCAGGAGGGTGACCATGTAATCAGTTCTGCGACGATTTACGGCGGCTCTACCAATCTGTTTACCGTAACCTTAAAAAAGATGGGAATTGAATCCACTCTGGTGGATCCGGATTCTACGGAAGAAGAGCTTGAGAAGGCGTTTAAGCCCAATACAAAAGCAGTATTTGGGGAAACCATCGGCAATCCGTCTCTTGTTGTTCTTGATATTGAGAAGTTTGCCAGGCTTGCACACAGGCACGGCGTTCCTCTGATCGTGGATAATACGTTTGCAACCCCCATTAACTGCCGCCCCTTTGAATGGGGAGCGGATATAGTAACTCATTCTACTACGAAATACATGGATGGACATGCTACCAGCGTAGGCGGCTGTATCGTTGACAGCGGAAATTTTGACTGGGAGGCCCATGCAGAACAATATCCGGGGCTTACCACGCCTGATGAATCCTACCATGGCATTGTATACACCCAAAAGTTTGGTAAAAAAGCTTATATTACGAAAGCAACTTCCCAGTTAATGAGAGATCTGGGAGCTATTCCTTCTCCAATGAACTCCTTCCTTTTAAACCTTGGTCTGGAGACCCTTCATCTTCGGATTCCACGTCATTGTGAAAATGCCTTAAAGGTGGCGCAGTATTTAAACTCCAGGGAAGACGTGGCGTGGATCAAGTATCCGGGACTGGAAGGGGACAAATATTATGAACTGGCAAAAAAATACATGCCTGATGGCACCTGCGGCGTAATCTCCTTTGGTTTAAAGGGAGGGAGGGAAGCTGCGGTTAAATTTATGGATGGATTGAAGCTGGCGGCTATTGTGACTCATGTGGCAGATGCCCGTACTTCTGTTTTGCATCCGGCCAGCCATACCCACAGACAGCTGACTGATGAACAGCTTATTGAAGCCGGGGTTGACCCGTCCATGATCCGTCTGAGTGTTGGCATCGAAAGTGCAGAGGATATTATGGAAGATATTGGGCAGGCATTGGAACGGTAAGAGAAGAAAAAGAGGCGGCGGGAAGACTGCGGTATCAGCGGTTTTCCCGTTGTTTTTAACATCTTTGAAAAGAATACAGGGCCTCTGAGGTTGCAAGAAAAAGAGACAGGCTGTATAATTAAAAAGATATGATTCATTGAATTGGCAGCATGGGAGGTGCACAGGATGAAACAGATCAGGAGGATGCTGAGAATTATTTTTGGCCGGACTACGTTTGCGGTCGTTTCTCTTATCGTACAAGTGGCTATTCTTTTTACGGCCTACCGCTTTTTGAGCCGCTACCTTGCCTATTTCTACGGTGGTTTTGCTCTGCTCGGTGCATTTGTTATCATTTATATTCTGAATAAAGAGGAAAATCCCAGCTTTAAGCTGGCCTGGATGGTCCCGATTGCAGCGATTCCTGTGTTTGGAACGCTTTTTTATCTGTTTGTGGAGCTGCAGATTGTGGGAAAGCTGGCAAATAAAAGGCTGCGGGCTAATATAGAAAATACGGAAACCTATCTGGCTCAAAGTCCTAAGGTCATGGAGGATTTGTCCAGAATCAGCAGGCGGAATGCCAATCTGGCTTACTATATCAAAAATTCAGGTCATTACCCGGCATATAAAAACACCAATGTACAGTATTTTCCGCTGGGCGAAACCATGTTTAAAGAGATGAAGAAGGAGCTGGAGGGCGCAAAGCGGTTTATTTTCATGGAATTCTTTATCCTGGAACGAGGGGAAATGTGGGATGCCATATTGGAGATCCTGGAGAGAAAAGCAAAAGAGGGGGTGGAAGTACGGTTCATGTACGATGGGATGTGTTCCCTGGCCCTGCTTCCTTTTAGCTATCCAAAGGAATTACATGCAAAGGGAATTAATGCAAAGATGTTCTCTCCCATTAAGCCTGCATTTACCACTTACCAGAATAACCGGGATCATAGAAAGATATTGGTTGTGGACGGCCTTACGGCTTTTACCGGAGGAGTAAACCTGGCAGATGAATATATCAACCGGCGCGTGCGTTTTGGCCATTGGAAGGATACAGGAGTCATGCTGAAAGGTGATGCCGTTACTAGCTTTACCATGATGTTTCTGCAAATGTGGAACATTTTTGAAAAGGTTCCTGAGGACTATGGGAAATATTTAAAAGATCCGGAATATTTTTATCCCCTGGAGCTGAGCATGGATGGATTTGTGATCCCTTATGGGGACAGTCCCTTAGATCAGGAATCAGTTGGAAAACAGGTATATTTGGATATCATAAATTCTGCAAGGCATTATGTCCACATTATGACGCCTTATCTGATTCTGGATTATGAAATGGTCCAGGCTCTTACTTTTGCCGCCAAGCGGGGAGTGGAGGTCGTTATCATCATGCCTGGGATACCGGATAAAATATATGCGTTCCTGCTTGCAAGGTCTCACTATGGAGAACTGATAAGGGCCGGGGTACAGATTTATGAGTACATACCAGGCTTTATCCATGCCAAGGTATATGCAAGCGATGATATCAAGGCTGTGGTCGGTACCATTAATATGGATTTCAGAAGTCTTTATCTTCATTTTGAATGTGCGGTCTACCTGTATCGGAACGAGGTGATACGGGATATACAAAGGGATTTTCATGACACTCTGGCCCAATGCCGTAGAATCACTATGGAAGATTGCAGAAGTTATCCATGGTATGAGGTGTTTGCAGGGCGGGCGTTGAGATTGTTTGCACCGCTTATGTAGAGTAATAGAGTTCGAATAACAAACAGTTTCGGGAACCCTGGTGTTTATGCAGATTCCGATTATCAGGGATTTTATTATCGATGAAACAGGAAGACAAAAAGGCCTATGTGGAAGATATTTCAGATGACAGAAAGCGTGATCGGGAAAGTCTAAATGATATTTTTCTAAAAATTTTGGGATAAGTTTTAATAGAAGTAGCACCTATTATAGGGGCTACTTTTTTAGGTTTGCGTGCCATGGGCGCGTTCTAACGGGAAAATGTATATAATCCTATAATTCAAATAACTATCTGGAATTAACATCTAAAGATATTGTAACTTTATTCACAAAGTGATAATATAAGTAATAAGTAGTAAGTAGTAAGTAAATGCAGTTAAAGGAGGAATATCATGGATTTAACATTATCAGAACGTTTTGCACTGATTGGCTTTAACGGTTGTGAGAGCGAGCATAGAGAAACTGCTAAGCAGAATGTATTAAAGGTATTAGGTGCTGCTGTATTTTTGGAGGAAAACTACAATCTTGCGACGGATAAATGGAACTTTAATGAAGAAGGAATGAAAGATGCCATAAAAAAAGCAAATAAAAAAGAATTAGAACGAACTTACGCCGAACGCTTACAAAGTAAACAGCTTCTTTCTAAGGTTCCTAATTTGCTAGGCTGTGATTTATATTACGATAAAAATATTAAGCTAAAAACCTATGTAAGCGATGCAAGGGAGTTTGAATGTCAGTTAGATTTGTTAAGGGCTGAGTTTTTAGAAGAAGGACCCATCTCAGAGGAAAGTACTATTTTGATATGGCTGCTATTAGAGTCCCTATGCTTCTATCAGGTCTTTTCTGTCTATGAACAGAATAAAATCACAGCGCGTATGGCAGGTCTTCGCAATGAAAGCACCTTGGCAAAAGCACTTTATCCCATTGAAATACGTTCTTTATGGGGGACTATAGTGGCTGTTTTTCTACGGCTGAAAAGCCAGGCAGCTGCTACTGAGACAGGAAAAGGCTTTAATTTCATATTCCCATTCTTTGAAAGAAAACAATCGATCTTTATCGATACAGAAGAATATTTTCCAAACGCACAGCTGCGATTGAAGAATGTATTGGATCGAATATCTTCACAGGGGCATGTATATGAGGTACTTAGAGAAGGTGCAGTTCCGATTGTAAAAATTGATAATATTAAATATGAACTAATCCCTGAAGCTATCGTCGGCAGAATGCCTGTTCATGGGGTAAGATTACGTCGTTACAATCTGTAAGGAGCTGGATATGTCAAGGCAACGAACAATTGAAAAAATAATGGAATCAGAATATGTATCAATTGGAGAATTGGTGCGGCTAACCAATGTCAGATACAGTACCCTAAAGTTCTATACAGAAGAGGGAATGCTGCCTTTTGAACAGGCAGAAATGAATCTGACCAGGAGATTCAAACGTGTAGAAGCAATTACTCGCATTGAGGAAATAAGGGAAATGCGTCAGAACGGAAAAACCATACCGCAGATAAAGGAAATGCTTCAGGAATCTGCGAAAGGCTAAGAATAAATTAAATAGTAGCATTTTTAGTGTAGTTTTTAAGACGATCACCAAAGGCTACTGTGGCCGGAGTGGAACAGAGGAATATAAAGTAATTAAGATTGAAAGAATCAGGAGCAGATGTACTTTGTCTGATAAAAGGGAGGAGCCGGCAAGATGGGGGAATCCTGCCGGCTGTATGAAAAAAAGTTTTATTTTAAAGGGTTTCTGGCCTCTTTATAATTATTAATATACCTGTAAATTGTGACGGGAGTTTGATGAATCTGTGAAGAGTTTGTGAAAGGAGACAAAGGTGAAAAACCATGAATTAATTTCTATGCCTAAGTCAGCTGGTTGGATAGTCACCCGTACTTTGTTTTCCAAGTCAGCAAACCACTTTCCCACATATCTAATTCGGCGAAAATAATTTAAATCACTATTTTATTAAGACAAGGAGCGTGGCAGCGACAGTTTGACAGTTGCGATATCGCAACAATTAGGATTGTACAGTTAGTAGACCGGCTGCAAAATAATTACATTGACATCCCAATGGCACCCAAAAGGTAAATTAACTACTGATCTTATGCGGAATGAACGGTTAATTTGAACAGAAAAGTGCATATGTGCATATCAGAGGTTACCGCGCGGTAATGAGAATATATACTGCTGTTTATGCAAAAATGCGCCGGAAGCATATGCTTCCGGCGCATTTTTATAAGATCATAGATCTTTTAAATGACTTTGTGCTGCTTACTATTGAGATACTTCAAAAATAACCATGTGTGCAATAACTGGGGTCGCACCGTATGTTACGGTCTGCCCGGTTGTGTTAACGAGTGCAATCGTGGATGGGATTGCGCCCACAGTAATTAAGGCGACTCCGCTTAACTGGCCTCTGACGATCGGCGAGCTTGAAGATATACCACTGCTTCCATTTATCTGTAATGAAAATTCTACATAATTAGATGAGCCTGCACTTTCTGTGGATACCCACCAGGATACATAGTAATTTTGTTCTGCATTAAGTGTTGCAACACCTGTTGATGTGTTATAAGCGATATTAAGACTCTGGTTGTTTAAAATGGTATTAAATATAACAGGGCTTCCATTTGCCACTGAGGTACCTCCAGTGAATTGCAGGTCAAATCCCCGTAATTGGGTAAATGGTCCTGGAGGGCCAATAGGTCCGGTAGGTCCCTGGGCACCGGTAGCACCGGTAGGCCCAGTAGGTCCAACAGGTCCTTGCGGTCCCTGAGGTCCGGTCGGCCCAATAGGTCCTTGAGCGCCAGTTGCGCCAGTTGCGCCAGTTGCGCCAGTGGCCCCTTGCGGTCCCTGAGGCCCAGTCGGTCCCTGAGCGCCGGTCGCGCCGGTCGCACCTGTAGCACCGGCAGGCCCAGTTGGTCCAGTAGGTCCAACAGGTCCTTGAATTCCCTGCGGTCCCTGAGGTCCCTGAGGTCCAGTCGGCCCAGTAGGTCCTTGTGCACCAGTCGCGCCGGTCGCGCCAGTTGGCCCGGTAGGTCCCTGAGGTCCTTGAGCACCAGTCGCGCCGGTCGCGCCAGTAGGTCCGGTAGGTCCCTGAGGTCCTTGAGCACCGGTTGCGCCGGTCGCGCCAGTAGGTCCGGTAGGTCCCTGAGGTCCTTGAGCACCAGTCGCGCCGGTCGCGCCAGTAGGTCCGGTAGGTCCCTGAGGTCCTTGAGCACCAGTCGCACCGGTCGGTCCGGTAGGCCCTTGAGGTCCCTGAGGTCCTTGAGCACCAGTCGCGCCGGTCGCGCCGGTAGGTCCGGTAGGTCCCTGAGGTCCTTGAGCACCAGTTGCGCCAGTTGCGCCGGTCGGTCCGGTAGGCCCTTGAGGTCCCTGAGGTCCTTGAGCACCAGTCGCGCCGGTCGCGCCAGTTGGCCCGGTAGGTCCCTGAGGTCCTTGAGCACCAGTCGCACCGGTGGCACCGGTCGCGCCAGTTGGTCCGGTAGGTCCTTGAGGCCCCTGAGGTCCTTGAGCACCAGTCGCACCGGTGGCACCGGTCGCGCCAGTTGGTCCGGTAGGTCCTTGTGGTCCCTGAGGTCCTTGAGCGCCAGTAGCACCGGTCGCGCCAGTAGCGCCAGTAGGTCCGGTAGGTCCTTGTGGTCCCTGAGGTCCTTGAGCGCCAGTCGCGCCGGTAGGTCCCTGAGGCCCTTGAGGTCCTTGAGGCCCTTGAGGTCCTTGAGGCCCTTGAGGTCCTTGTGCACCAGTAGCACCAGTTGGTCCGGTAGGTCCTTGAGGTCCTTGAGCACCAGTCGCACCGGTAGCACCAGTCGGTCCAGTCGGTCCTTGTATTCCCTGAGGCCCCTGAGGTCCAACAGGTCCCTGAGGTCCAGCAGGTCCCTGAGGTCCTTGTGGTCCCTGAGATCCAGTCGGTCCCTGAGGCCCTCTAGGTCCCTGAGGTCCAGTCGGTCCCTGAGGCCCTCTAGGTCCCTGAGGTCCAGTCGGTCCCTGAGGCCCTCTGGGTCCTTGTGGTCCTGGGCAGCCTCTAGGCCCTTGAGGCCCAGTAGGTCCAACGCAGCATCTGAACTCGTGCGATCCTGCTGAGCCGCAGCAACCGCATCCGTCAGAGCAGCGATTTTCATCCCAATTTCTATAATTATTCATTATAATTCCCTCCTGTTAAGGTGCGATATTGCGATGTTTTGCTTACAAATCTTCTATAAAAGTCTAAAGTATATAAAGGGTTTTTTACCTCTTTATATCTTATCATATGTATTGAATGACAAGTTTGTTAGAAACAAATCAACGGCTACGTATAATTTATCATTAATTGATTCCTGCTATATCAAATCAATATTTCATGAATTTTTTAGGAACAGCAAACAAACTGGTAGGTAAGTAGTGTGAGAGATAGAATCCCATCGGTATGCCAAGTGCCAGCCCCCCAGGAAGTTCTGTCGTTCAGACCGGTTCTTGGTATGGACTTTTAGATTGTTGAATATGGGGAGTTTCTTAATAGAAAAATGGGCTCATGTGAAATCAGGATTCACTGGTTAAGTGATGTAATAACTTCTAAGCTGACAGAAAAAACACTATTTATTTAGGGAGTATATTTTTTTATAAATGATGGGATTAAGAAATGGGATACAAGGATGGCGGAAGGAGATATTTAACAAGGAATTTAATGTAAAGAGTAACCAATGTCTACAAGGCGTAAAGGCAGGAAATTAAAAGTTTTATACGCCAGATTCATTGTAGAATGCCAGCTCTCTTTTATGGGTTAAAGGCTAATCAGTACAAATGCCCTTTCAGGAGCTGCGACAAGTCAAATGCATCGTGGTTTTAACAAAGTGAAGGCCAGCATTTTAAGATGCTGGCCTGGCAATAAAGGCTTATTACCGTTCGTCTGGCAACCGTTTACGGGTGGCGGAGACTTTCACTATTAGAAGTTAAATTGGGTGGATTCCTTTCGTTTGCCTTTTGTTACTGAATAAACAGGCCTCCTGAATAGAAGAAAGGCAAGCTTTGTGTCTGAGTACCGCCGCTTGTTGTGAATCCCAGTACGATTGCAACCTGAGTTCCTGCTGTAAGGGGGATGTTCAGCCCGGTGGAGAAGCCTGCTCGGGTTGTATAAATAGGATAAGCAGTTCCCTGTGCATAAATCTGGGTTGCAGGGGTAATGGAACTAGTAATAATTGTATAACTATTGCTGTTCGATGGGGCGGTTGCAATAGCCACATATAGTGTTATATTAGTAGAAGGTGTAAATCCTGCAACCGTTGCAAAATTTGCATAAATTGACTGAAGCGTACCATTGGTTGGCATTGTAAAGCCATACCATCCATCTGCTGTATTAATTGAAAACGTGGTTGCGGATGTCAGGGTCAATGTTGTTGCACTTTCTCCAAAGCCAGTTAACGAAATAGCGGATGATGCACCGGTTGAGTCTGTGGCAGGAGTTGCGTTTATATAACCTGTTGCAAAGGGAATAATATATCCTGATGCAAGGCCAGCTGGTCCAGTAGGTCCAGTTGGTCCCTCTACTCCTTGAGGTCCAGTCGGCCCAACAGGTCCTTGAATTCCTTGTGGTCCCTGAGGTCCTACTGTTCCCTGAGGTCCGGTCGGTCCCTGAGCACCAGTAGCGCCGGTAGCACCAGTCGGTCCAGTTGGTCCAGCCGGTCCCTGAGCGCCAGTCGTGCCGGTAGCGCCAGTTGGCCCAGTCGGTCCAATAGGTCCTTGAATTCCTTGTGGTCCCTGAGGTCCCTGTGGTCCGGTAGGTCCAGTAGGTCCTTGGGCACCGGTCGCGCCGGTAGCACCAGTCGGTCCAGTCGGTCCCTGAGCGCCAGTAGCGCCGGTGGCACCAGTAGGTCCAGTCGGTCCCTGAGCGCCAGTAGCGCCGGTAGGTCCAGTCGGTCCCTGAGCACCAGTAGCGCCGGTGGCACCAGTCGGTCCAGTCGGTCCCTGAGCGCCAGTAGCACCGGTCGGTCCAGTCGGTCCCTGAGCACCAGTAGCACCGGTAGGTCCAGTCGGTCCTTGAGCACCAGTAGCACCGCTAGGTCCAGTCGGTCCCTGCGGCCCTTGAGGTCCGGTAGGTCCAGTTGGCCCCTGAGGTCCTTGGGCACCAGTAGCGCCGGTAGGCCCAGTCGGTCCCTGAGCGCCGGTAGCGCCAGTAGGTCCAGTAGGTCCCTGCGGTCCCTGGGCACCAGTCGCGCCAGTCGGTCCGGTAGGTCCCTGAGGTCCCTGGGCGCCAGTAGCACCAGTCGGTCCGGTAGGTCCCTGCGGCCCCTGCGCACCAGTAGCGCCAGTTGGGCCAGTCGGTCCCTGGGCACCAGTAGCGCCAGTCGGTCCGGTTGGTCCCTGCGGCCCCTGGGCGCCAGTAGCACCAGTCGGTCCGGTAGGTCCCTGCGGCCCCTGGGCGCCAGTCGGTCCGGTAGGTCCCTGCGGCCCCTGCGCACCAGTAGCGCCAGTTGGGCCAGTCGGTCCCTGGGCACCAGTAGCGCCAGTCGGTCCGGTAGGTCCCTGCGGTCCCTGGGCGCCAGTAGCACCAGTCGGTCCAGTTGGTCCCTGCGGTCCCTGGGCGCCAGTTGCGCCAGTAGGTCCGGTAGGTCCCTGCGGTCCCTGGGCACCAGTAGCGCCAGTCGGTCCGGTAGGTCCCTGCGGTCCCTGGGCACCAGTAGCGCCAGTAGGTCCAGTTGGTCCCTGCGGTCCCTGGGCGCCAGTCGCGCCAGTTGGTCCCTGCGGTCCCTGGGCGCCAGTCGGTCCAGTAGGTCCCTGCGGTCCCTGGGCACCAGTAGCGCCAGTCGGTCCCTGAGGTCCCTGGGCGCCAGTCGCACCAGTAGGTCCAGTAGGTCCCTGCGGTCCCTGGGCGCCGGTAGCGCCAGTCGGTCCAGTTGGTCCCTGCGGCCCCTGGGCACCAGTAGCGCCAGTCGGTCCAGTTGGTCCCTGAGCGCCGGTAGCCCCAGTTGGCCCAGTCGGTCCAACAGGTCCTTGAATTCCTTGTGGTCCCTGAGGTCCCTGTGGTCCGGTAGGTCCAGTCGGTCCTTGGGCCCCGGTAGCGCCAGTCGCACCAGTCGGTCCAGTTGGCCCCTGAGCACCAGTAGCGCCGGTAGCGCCAGTTGGTCCAGTCGGTCCCTGTGGTCCCTGAGGTCCTTGGGCACCAGTAGCGCCGGTAGCGCCAGTCGGTCCGGTTGGTCCTTGGGCACCAGTAGCGCCGGTAGCGCCAGTCGGTCCAGTCGGTCCTTGTGGTCCCTGAGGTCCTTGGGCACCAGTAGCGCCGGTAGCGCCAGTCGGTCCAGTCGGTCCTTGTGGTCCCTGAGGTCCTTGGGCCCCGGTAGCGCCGGTAGCGCCAGTCGGTCCCTGTGGTCCCTGAGGTCCTTGGGCGCCGGTAGCTCCAGTCGGTCCAGTCGGTCCTTGTGGTCCCTGAGGTCCTTGGGCCCCGGTAGCGCCGGTAGCGCCAGTTGGTCCGGTTGGTCCTTGAGCGCCGGTAGCGCCGGTAGCGCCAGTTGGTCCCTGAGGTCCTTGGGCACCAGTAGCACCGGTCGCACCAGTTGGCCCGGTTGGTCCTTGTATTCCCTGAGGTCCTTGAGGTCCTACTGGCCCCTGAGGCCCTGCAGGTCCCTGAGGTCCTTGAGGTCCTTGGGGCCCTCTAGGTCCAGTTGGTCCCTGTGGCCCTCTGGGTCCGGTCGGTCCCTGCGGTCCCCTGGGTCCTGGACAGCCTCTGGGTCCCTGCGGACCAGGGCAACAACCGCATCCATCACAGCAGCGATTATCGTCCCAATTTCTACAATTATTCATTATGATTCCCTCCCGTTAAGGTATGATATTTTGATCTTCTGCTTATAAGCGTTCTATACAAGATTAAAATCAGAATATAAAGGAACTTCGAACTCCTTTATACCTTATGATATGTATTGAATGACAAGTTTGTTAGAAAATAACTGAACTTAATAATGATGCTAAGATCACTGCGAACCGGAAGGAAATATTCTGGGATAATTGTAGGAAGATTACTGAATTTATAGATGATTAAGGACGTCAGCATAGCCAAAACTTGCCCCATAGATCTGGGAGGTTTCTGTATAATTTCAGATAATTTAACCAATAAAGCCGGGAATTCCAAGGAGTATGTATTTTCCTGGCATTTGATACACCATGAATTCTGAAAAGCTTTCTGCACGCAGAGCAGTGGTCTTTACTTCGGAAAGTAAGGACCATAATAAAAAGAAATACTCCTTTTCGATAAGAATTTTAATAATAAAAAACTTATCAAAAAGGAGCTGTCTATCGTAAATATATAAGTTGTTTTATTCCTCAGGTATAAGGCAAAAAAACTTTTATAATAAATATCTGTCAATAGATATTCTCTTTTATTTGACCAATCAGAGCATGCAGCCCTAATTCATTGCAATCGTTAATAAGTCCCATAGTGATAAAACTGCTAAAGAATTTTTTGACCTCATTTTTATCATTCATATTTAATGATTGGATTGTTTTTTCGATCAAACTCAAAATCTCATTATTAATTTCACTATTTTTTGTATAGTGCATAGCTAATTTTTGCAGTTCCCTGATGATTGGTTCATTTATTGCACTTGTCATGACGTTCATCATTTGGGCGCCGGAAGAAGGTTCCTCTTTTGTTTCGGAGTTATCAATAATCTTTCCATCCCCCAAAAAGCTGATTTGAAGGCTTGAACCCGTACTGTTTTTTGAAATAAGATCGCTGATCAGGTCGTAGGCCTGAAGGGTAAATTCTTTGTTAGTGCAGATAAAAGAATAAACTTTACCGGAACTGATTTCAAAATTGATACCTATGAAACTTTCCTGTTTCCGATTCCAGTAAAACCAGGCGATGGGGTACAGGATCAGAGCCAGCAGGATACCAATGATGCTTGCAGGGCTGGAACCCGACAAAGCTATGAGTAATAAAATAAGAACAAAATGGAAAGGAAATGGTTTCTCAGCGCAGCTTCCCATCCATATATGAGAAATATTTGCAGTTTTGATCATATGATTATCCCATCTAATCGTATTTTTTTCAATAGTTATGGTAGAGTCTATAAATCTTATATTCGTTTGATTTGTCATGAATCTCTCCTCTAAACAATTCCACTATTATTTTCAATGATAGATGCAATGAGAACTGGATTTGTAATCATAATGGTGCCCATGGTATCAAAGCCCATAATTTCAACATATACACTGTAATTGCAGCATTTGTACCCTATGGAGTCATGATCATATGCCATGAAAGAAAAGGTATTTGTTTCTTTGCTATTCTCATTTCGGCTGTAAACCAGGCTGGAACTGACAGGAGTCTGAGCCGTCTGATCGTTTCCTTGTTTAAACAGTTGAAACTTGAGATGCATACGGGCGTTGATGGTAAGGATATTACAGGAAAAATTAAAATGAATTAAAAAGTTCCTGTAGCTGAAAGTATCTATATTAACTGAAGCTACGTTATATGTAGCGTTTTTGTCTGTATGTTCGGGTAAAATGATTCCTCCCGCAGCAGAACTCTTTATTAAAACCTGGTTTGCAGGAGGTGAATCGCAGGAACTCTTCTGATTATTTTGTAAACACTGGCTTTGGTCAAGGTTTTTGGGCTGGGTAGACTGGATAGGCTGTGGATTCCTATTGGCTGTACTGCGATATGGACAATTGGGACGGCATGACATACCGAATAAACGGTTATACATAATGACCACAGCTCCTTATTTGAATGCTCATAGATAGAGCGTTCGGCCGGGTTCGGCCAAACACTCTATCTATGATAGAAAGTTATTTTATGCAGCTATTGGCATACATCCCTTGTACCCGCCATTTAAAACTGAAATTAACAGTCGTTATCTACGATAATTGCGGAAAGAGTTGCATTGTTAATGGCAGTAACACCAACTGTAGCAACGCCGGCAACCGTAGCAACTACACTGTAAGTGCAGCAGTCATCGTTGCACACATCGCAATCGCAAACGAAGAAGGAGAAGGTGTTGCCATCAGTAATAGCTACAAGCCGTGAGAAAGTCCAGATTGGTCCTACTGGAATAGGAGTCAATATGCCTTTGCACTGTTTGAATACCTGGAAATTCAGGGAGATAACAGCACCGGTTGTTACAATATTACTTGCAAATTCAAATTTAATGCACGGGTTTTTTAAACCTTTGGAATCTACGTTTACAGTAGCCACAGTAAACGCAGCACCTGCAACTGTTAATGCAGGTAGAGTTACTCCACCCTGACTGCCGCATTTTAATATTGTTCTGTTGGGTTTTAAGTGCTTTCTGGGCCGTTCGCATGTGCAGTTACACGTACAGTCCTCACATTCATCACATTCGCATTCACATATTCTCATATCAAGATCATTCATGATGTGACCTCCATTTTGCTTAATAATTAGGAATGTTTCGTTATACCATCATGGTATACTACATTATATTATCAAGAAGAAAATATGCTACAACTCACTAGACAATATTTGTCTTACTGTCATTCTTTGCCCCATTTTCTGCAATTATTGGATTCTTAAGGTCAGATTTTTGTTTTCCATGGTGATCAGTAACCGGTATACATCATGTTTCCATGAATTTTTCAAACGTTCATCAATAATTGGAATTACTTCTTTTTGTATCCTCGATGCACCTTCAATGAGAAGACTGCCCAAATCTCCGATCTGCACGGTATCTTCCTTTACAATAGGCTCCTCGTAAAACATAAGGGATAATACAGGGGATGGGAGATCTCCTTCGTAATGATCGGATATTGTGATTTCTTTTCCCTTTTCCAGTACAGCGTTCCTGGTATAGGATCTGATCCGTTCATCCGGATAAGCTGCCCCTAAGTCCATGGAAATCCGGCAGACTGAGTCTCCTAATTGATGGACCACGTTTTCCGCCCGGTAATCGGCTCCATCCTTTTGCATGATCTGGGTCTCTCCGTCAAAAAAGGTTGGCAGGTTATGATACCGGGACTGCATGGTCCAGATGTCATAGCGGTCTTTTGAAAAGGTTTTTTTTGTATACGTTTCCACCCCAATGTCGATAAACATGGGTTTCCCATCCTTGTAAATGGTAAAGCTTCCTGTGTCGTTATGGTTATGGCTGTCGTTATTATCCCCGGCTTTTACGGCCAGATAAAGATGATCATCTCTTGCTATGAAAAGTCCCACGCTTTCATACCAGAAATCCCGGTGGACAATGGGAGATTTGGCAAAGGAAGTCATTTCCCTGTGGGTAAAGACGGTCTGTAAACGGTAAAACAGGTTATGTTCTTCTAGGGTTAAGGGATCCTCGCTGCTTTGGTAATCTTCTGCAGCAAAGGACATAAGCTCCTCATTTTTCGTCCGCTTGCCAAAGAGGAATTCCCTGGCTCCGCACCGTCCGGCAATGGGAGAGCAGTCGGCAAAATTCACGTAATAGACATCATGAATATGGGCGGTCAGGATGTAGGAGGCTATGTTTTTGATTTTTTCGATTTCGTATGCAGGAAGAAAGGCGTTGTCTGAAATTCCATTTAAAACCTCAAGGCAGTTGAACAGACATAATCCTGCGTGGCGGTAGTACTGGGCACCTTCATCGCAGCAGCCGTCTTCCCCATACTCCGCCAGAAAATAGTCAATGCTTTTGCACGCCTTTTTAAATATTTCCTCCTTTTTGATCTGTGGAAGTTCTCTTGTAAAGGCGGAGAGAAGCACATTCTGGGTGCACCAGACAGTCCAGTTGTTCATGGGGCTGACCCCGTCGCCCATCCACCAGAAGTGTTCGTTAAGATAAGGGGTAAAAATCCGTTCCTCAAGGTTTTTATTGATCATCTTTGAGAGGAAGGGGGTGACGGAATCAAGCTCCTGCCTTAAAAGATACTCTGCCACGGCCAGTACAGAGGCCGTTTCCGCTGCAAACAGATCAATGACAGGGCGGGTGACATCAGGAAGGATAAAGGGAGGTGTGTCGCGGATGTAGGAGTTATGGGCAGGAAGCTGCCATGCGTTTTCCTCACATATCAGATAAAGCCCGTTGATGATATCATCAAGAAAGCGTCCCTTATATTCCGCGCATTCAGCCAGGACCAGGGAATTAAGGGCGGTTCTTCTTAAAAACAGCTTATCCTGAAAACGGCTTCTGTTTCCATTTCTGGTAAACTCCATGTAATCTGCGGCAGCTAAAGAAGGGTAATCAAAATTTAGATAAGTTTCTCCGTTTTTTATGAGACGTCCTGTCAGATCCTTTGGCAGTGAATCCCAGGAATTCCGGTCTGAGGCATGGGGAAAGGGTGAAAAACAGGATAAAGGTTTCTTTTGTTCATTTGTAAGTTCTGTAATCATGGCATGCATGCTCCTTATTTGTCTTCGTCAGGATTGGCGGTATTTTGCTGTATAAATTCACGGGGAGAAAGCCCGGTGACTTTTTTAAAAACTTTACTGAAATAAAAGGCGCTTTCAAAGCCCAGCCGGTCGGCAGCTTCATAGATTTTCATATCCTGTTCCAATAGGAGGGCTTTGGCCCTGTTGATTTTTGCCTGGGCAATGTATTCAGAAAAACCCATCGGGCAGTTTTTCTTAAACAGGATGCTTAAATAATTGGGGCTTAAGCCGAATACACCTGCCACCTCGTTTAAGGTCAGCTTTTCCGATATGTGGTTGTTGATGTATTTTTGCACATTGGTTATGACATGAGCTTTGTAGGTTTTCCGTTTTGACTTCAGTACCTTACAAAGGCCGTCACGGAAAATTGTCATCCATTCGGCGATCTGCTCTACATTGGTAAAACGGTAAATGGAGCGGTAACCGTCGCTGTAGGAAGAAAAAATCTCTGCCATATTCTCCTCCCCGTCTGGAAGAAGGGAAAGAGCCAGGTAAAGGATGTTGCAGGCTCCGTCTGCTGCCTGGGAAAAACGCAGGGGATGGGCTTCCTGGTAGGATTCGCTTATTTTTAAAGGCTGGCTGACCGGAGTTCCGACTCCTGTAAGAATCGTTACATTAAAATAGTTCCGGATCATATCTGCAGCGTTTTGTAATGCATCAAAAACAGCTTCTTCCCGATAGTCCTCTAATTCAGGGAGATGAAATACCACTGCAAAGTGCTTCATATCCAGACTTACCACATAGGCGGGAAGATGCCTGCCGATAATTTCCTTTGCCATTTGCAGAGCACTGTTATAAAGGTTCATGAGTTTGCCATAATCCATATCCCTGCCGGCTTCCTCCCGGATCTGGCAAAGAGCGGTAAAATAACAGGCTTCCGTAAAATCCAGCCTTAAATCTCTGGTCTGCAGCTCAAACTGTTCCTCGCTGTCAAAGAGGTTATGCAAGAGCCGCATAAAGAATTTTTCGTAATAGCTCTGCAGTAAAGGGCGCCCTGAATTCTTGTATTCCATGGAGACCTGAAGGCTCTCTAAGCGGGAGAGGGCCTTTTTAACTGCCTCCTCCAGGGCCTTTGCATTTAATTCCACAGACTGAATCTGGTTTTTCCTTAAAAAGGACTGGAAAATCGAGAAACAGACCGTTGTGGCAAGAATGGTGATGAGCAGGGTAATTGTCGTGAGAACCATGATTTTATCCCGTATGGTTTTTGGGATGAGTTTGTTCTACATGATAAAATAAGATCCCTTCTTTCACTGGATAGCCTGTGATAATGGTTTTAATATTTACAAAGGTATCCCATTTCATATAAAATGTCAATGAAAAACCGGCTGGTTTTTATATACAAACAGTCAATTTGTATACAAAAGAAAAATATTGCTGTTTATCATAAAAAAGTGCATGTTTTAACAAAAAGTAAAGAAGTGTGAATAAAAAGTGAATATTATGAAAGATAAATTCCATTTTTAAAGCCCCGGTCAGGCGTTATAATTTAATCGTGTAAATCACAGGAATATCATAAATGCAGGCGGCAGACGGCAGGAGTTTAAAAACTCTACGGTCTGCCGCTTTTTTTAATGAACGGGAAATACAAGTTGTTGATAAAAATAATCAGGAAATCTCATACCTTTTCCATGATATTGTATTATAATAGAATTGAACCGGCAGAAAGCAGAATGAGTTGCAGAAAGTGTAGATAAAGCCGGGAAGATTGAAAGAACAAATCTTTCAATCTTGAGTTTGTGAACAGCGCGCCCTGCTTCATCGGGCGTCAACTGGCTGTACAGGCATATCTTTAAGATTCATTTATATGCAAAATAAAGAAAAAGAATAGAGGAGGATACAGGATGTCTACTGCAATTATTTGCGTAATTTTAATTGTTATTTGCTACTTTGGATTAAAAAGCACCATAAAGAGAACAAAATATGGCTGTTGCGGAAGCGGCGGCAGTGAAATGAAGAAAATTAAAGCTGCTGATAAAAATATTTCCCATTATCCTTATACGCGGATCATGGAGGTAGAGGGAATGACCTGCGGCAATTGCAAACAGAGAGTGGAGAATGAGTTTAATAGCCGGGAAGGATTATATGCTTCCGTGGATTTAAAGAGAAAACTGGCAGTCATACATATGAAAGAGCAGATGCCGGAGGATGAACTGAAAGAGATGGTGAGAAAAGCAGGATACACTCCCGGGAAGATCAAGTAAAGAGTTGATTAAAGAAAGCGGCGGACAAAGATGGTTTTATTGCAAATCCATTATTGTCTGCTGCTTTTTTATTTTCCAAATATTTTAAAAGAATGGATTGTTTTTCCTTTTCATACATGGTAAGTTGATAACAGATAGGAGGGGATCTGATGATAAAAGTTACATTTTATGATTCCGTAGAGAATCATTTACTGGATTTTGCAGTTATTGTTTCCCGTTACCGGAATAAATGGATATTTTGTAAGCACAAGGACCGGAACACCCTTGAATTTCCGGGAGGACACCGGGAAAAAGAGGAGGATATCGCAGCCGCCGCAAACAGGGAACTATATGAGGAGACAGGAGCAGCAGAATATACCCTGAAGCAGGTCAGCGGGTATTCGGTTCGGAATTTTGATGAGAACGGGGAGCATTCAATAGAGTTATCCTCTTTAATGGCCGGGAAGAAAAGGCGCTAAGACAGGGAGAATGAAGTTAAAAAAAGGAGAAAAAAATGATTATTAATTTTGAAGGAATAGAGGAAACCATACTCCCCCACTTTAATGGCGGAGAAAAGGAATTTAAGGCAAAAATGTTTGCAGATAAAAGCAATAAGATTCTCTACGGAAAACTGGAGCCAGGCGCATCCATAGGAATGCATACCCACGACACAAGCAGTGAAATCATATATTTCCTACAGGGATCAGGAAAAATGCTTTTTGACGGCGGAGAGGAAGCCATACAGGCAGGAATGTGTCACTATTGTCCCAAAGGATATGCTCACAGCCTGGTCAATGATAGTAAGGCTGATTTGATTTTCTTTGCAGTTGTTCCTCAACAGTGACATACTGTTGTCATATTTGGGATGGTATAATTCCAAAGAAAAGGAGGAGCTATGAAGCTTCAATGTCCTTTGCTGGTAGTAACAGACTTGGAAAAATCAAAAACATTCTATAAAGAGGTTTTGGGGTTAAATGTGACCATGGATTTAGGAGCTAATGTTACCCTGACTGGGGGCATAGCCCTGCAGACGATTTCCGGACAGTGGACTGACTATGGAAGAAACAGCAAAGCGAATGGACGTACCGGTAACCTATGTACAGAAAACATGTTAAAAGAGGGGATTTTATGCTGGAAAATATACCATCACAAGAAAAAATGACTTCCCTGATGGGGGAGACTTTATCTGAGTTATGGAAAAGCCTTTGTGAAAGAATTGAAGAGAAATATGATATGGAATGCCAGTGGAATAACGGCGGAAAAGCATGGAAATACGAGTATAAATACCGCAGAGGCGGAAAAACTCTTTGCGCGTTGTATGCGAAAGAGAACTGCTTTGGATTCATGGTGATTATGGGAAAAGGGGAACGGGAACTCTTTGAGCGGGAACGGCAGAATTATTCCCCGGAGGTCAGGAAAGTATACGATGAATCAACAACCTACCACGATGGAAAATGGATGATGTTTCATATCAAGGATCAATCCTTATTTGATGATATGATCCAGCTATTAAAGATAAAGAGAAGGCCCAATAAAAAGTAATTAAAACGATTCGGAGGAAGCATATGAGGTATCATTGGATTGATGAATACTTGAAATCAATGAATGGTGTATCCAGTGATTTCAAGGAGGAATGGAATTGGACCAGGTATCTTCTTGGTGATAAGATGTTTGCGGCGGTGTGCAAGGATGACCAGGGCAGGGATTCTTTGATCACACTAAAGCTGGAGCCGGTAGAAGGACAGTTTTTAAGGCAGCAGTATGAAGATATTATCCCCGGCTACTATATGAATAAGGTTCACTGGAATTCCATAAAAGCAGATGGAAACGTTCCTGATGATCTGCTGAAGGATTTACTGGAAAAATCATATCGTCTGGTATTAGCCGGGCTGCCGAAGAAGAAACAAAAAGAATTGGTGGGAGAGTAGATATTTCTATAGGATTCCCCAGTGAACAAAGTGTGGAATACAGGTGGAACATTTGAAATATTTTGGAGAAGGCTTAAGCGGTGTGCATAAAGCTTTAAGTAAAATAATACGTAAGAAAGATGAAATCAAGCAGGCAAAAACTCTTTTTTTAGACCTGCACAGGGAGCTTCACCTTTCAGAAGTGTCGGAAGGGGAAGAAAATGAAGTGGACAGACTTCTTGGAGATCGAAAGGCAGATGAGTACGCCATCATGCCAACTGGAAAGGATGAAACCATGGCATTAGTTTTATAGCATATTGCCAGGATCAAAGATCTGGCAATGGGGGGCCTGGTGGGATGAGTGACGGCTCTAATCAGGAGCCGCTTCTATAAATTTTAGACCGCAGTCTGGCTGAACTGCGGTTTTTTTTATTGAAAATACCTTAAAGAAATCTTATGCTGAAAAAACTAAAATGTGAAAAAGATATCAAATTATCAAATAAAATTAACTCGGATTGGGATAGAAAAAAATTCAACAACACTGATAAATTGAATCCTGTTTGAAAATATAGGTTCCTAAATGAATTTATTTAATAAGCAAAAATATCAAATAATGTTAAAAAATAGACATTATAAGATAATTAATTATCAATAATGTTAAAATAATATTTAAATTGACAGATTAAAATCCGAGGTTATAATGGTTACATAAATAAAGATATTGGAACCAAAGAAAATAAAAGGAGAGGAGTTAAAATTATGCAGAACGTAGAGCTTCAAAAGAAATATCAGTTATTCATAGGTGGACAGTGGAAGGATGCTTCCGATGGAAAAACATTTCCAAGTATCTGTCCGGCCGATGGGAGGATGCTGACTGAGTGCGCCGAGGCAACAAAGGAGGATGTGGATGAGGCGGTCCGGGAAGCATGGAAGGCTTTTGAGACCTGGAAGCATGTATCGGTAAACCAGAGAGCTGTCATTCTGAATAAGATTGCGGATATCATAGATGCAAATATGGAATATCTTGCCATGGTTGAAACCCTGGACAACGGGAAACCCATAAGGGAAACAATGGCGGTCGATATACCTCTGGCAGCTCAGCATTTCCGCTATTTTGCAGGCTGCATTCTTGGGGAAGAGGGCAGTGCCAATATGCTGGGAGAAAATACCCTGAGTCTGATCCTCAAAGAGCCTATCGGCGTGGTTGGGCAAATCGTTCCCTGGAATTTTCCCTTCCTGATGGCGGCCTGGAAGCTGGCACCGGTACTGGCAAGCGGCTGTTGTTCCGTCTTTAAGACTTCCAGCACCACTTCTCTCAGCGTTCTGGAACTGGCAAGGCTGATCCAGGATGTGATCCCGGCAGGGGTGTTCAATGTTATTACCGGAGCAGGTTCCAAGTCCGGGCAGTATATTCTGGAACACGAAGGTTTCCGGAAGCTGGCATTTACCGGCTCAACGGAAGTAGGAAAGAACGTGGCCCTTGCAGCAGCGGAAAAGCTGATTCCGGCTACTTTAGAGCTGGGCGGCAAATCAGCCAATATTTTCTTTGAGGACTGTAATTGGGAGATGGCCATGGATGGTTTACAGCTGGGTATTCTCTTTAACCAGGGCCAGGTGTGCTGTGCGGGTTCCAGGGTCTTTGTGCAGGAAAGCATTTACGACAAGTTTGTGGAAGAAGCGGTTAAACGGTTTAACCAGGTAAAGGTGGGCCTTCCGTGGGATGAAAACACCCAGATGGGAAGTCAGATCAGCAAAGGGCATATGAAGGACATTTTAAGCTACATAGAGATAGGAAAATCGGAAGGAGCTGCTGTACTTTGTGGCGGAGAGCAGATTCTGGAGGACGGACTGGAAAACGGAGCTTTTTTAAGACCTACACTCCTTGGCAATGTGACAAACGACATGAGGGTGGCACAGGAAGAGATCTTTGGACCTGTGGCATGTATTATTAAGTTTAAGACAGAGGATGAGGTTGTGGACATGGCCAATGACAGCCAGTACGGACTGGGCGGAGCAGTGTGGACCAGGGACATCAATCGGGCAATACGGGTTGCCAGAGCGGTGGAGACCGGTCGTATGTGGGTCAATACCTATAATTCTATTCCTGAGGGAGCTCCTTTTGGCGGATACAAGACCTCGGGAATCGGCCGTGAGACACATAAGGTCATTCTGGAACACTACACCCAGACAAAGAATATCTTGATTAATTTAAGTGAATCTCCTTCAGGTTTTTATCCGGTCAAATAGATAGAATGCAGGCAGAAAGCAGTTTTGGAGTACATAGTTCCAAAGCTGCTTTTTGCATGGGAAAAAGGTTAACCGGATCGAAGAAATGTAATAGATAAAGAAAAGTGATATATTGCTTGACAAAATAAAAAATTGGCAGTATTCTAGTAATTGTACAATAAATACCAATAATTCTAAGAAAAGGAGGCAGAAACTATGAAACGTAACTATAGCGCAATTAGAATGAATAAAGCAGGAAAGTTATTTTATATTAATTCAGTCTGCCTCAGTGAAGATAGAATCTCGTGATCATAGGTGTCATGGGATGAGTAACGGCTCTAATCAGGAGCTGCTTCCATGAGTTTTTTCCGCAGTCTGGATGGACTGCGGTTATTTTTTTGCAATTTACCGGAAAAGACCGCACTATGCAGTTTTTTTCGGTTTTTTTTACATAAAAGGGCTGATAACCCATTCATGCTTGCAGTAAGTAAAGGAGGAAAAGTATGAAAAATCTATGGAAGTATGGAAAGAAGTACAGTTTCTTGTATGTTTTGGCGATTGTGGCCATGGTCGTCAGCATCCTTTTGGATGCAATGGCTCCCCAGATCACAAAACATATAATTGATGATGTCATTGTGGGGGGACAGATGCAGATTCTCATGAGGCTGCTTTTAGGGCTTCTGGGAATTGGACTTGGAAGAGCGGTACTTCAGTATACAAAGGAATTTATTTTTGACTATGCTGCATCCGGGATCGGCTGCAGTTTAAGGAAGGATTTATTTAACCATATCCAGACCCTGTCCATGGGGTATTTTGACAACCACAACACAGGGGAATTAATGGCAAGGATCAAGGATGATGCGGAACGTATCTGGAACGCCTTTGGATTTGTGGGAATGCTGGTTTTGGAATGTTCTATTCATACGGTCATCGTTATTGTCTGCATGTACCGTTTAAGCCCCAGTCTTACCCTGATTCCGCTGGTGATTCTCCCCCTGATCGCCTGGTATGCGGTCAAAATGGAAAACGGCCTGGGAGATGTTTACGATAAGATCAGTGAGCAGACCGCTGAATTAAACACGGTGGCACAGGAGAATCTGGCAGGAGTCCGTACCGTGAAGGCCTTTGCAAGAGAAGATTATGAAATTGAGAAATTCAAGAAGCACAACAAGCAGTATTATAATCTAAATATGCAGCAGGCCAAACTGATCGTCCGTTACCAGCCAAACATATCCTTTTTGTCAAAGGTGCTGTTAATGTCAGTCATTGTCATAGGGGGTATTTTGGTCATTAACGATAAGATGACCATTGGAGATCTGGGCGCATTTTCCGAGTACGCTAATAATATTATCTGGCCAATGGAAATGGTGGGCTGGCTCAGCAACGATATTGCAGCCGCTGTGGCCTCCAATAAGAAGATCAAAAAGATCATGGAAGAGCAGCCGGTCATCTGCAATCCCGAAAACCCGGTCCTGCCGGAAACTATCCAGGGAGAACTGGCCTTTCACCATGTGGACTTTGAACTGGACGGGAAGAGCATTTTAAGCGACATTGATTTTACTTTAACAAAGGGAAAGACCCTTGGCATCATGGGCGTGACCGGTTCCGGCAAAAGCTCCATTGTCAATTTGATCGAGCGTTTTTATGACGTAACAAAAGGAGAGATCCTTTTAGACGGGATTAATGTAAAGGATCTTCCTCTGGCATTCCTAAGGGGTCAGGTATCGGTGGTCATGCAGGACGTATTCCTGTTTTCAGACAGCATTACGGAAAACATTAAGACAGGAAATAAGGATGCAACAGAATGGGAAAGTGTGCAGCAGGCCTCCATCTCGGCAGGAGCCCACGGCTTTATCCAGAAGCTTTCAGAACAGTATGATACGGTAATCGGGGAGCGGGGAGTCGGGCTTTCCGGAGGTCAGAAGCAGAGGATCAGCATAGCCAGGGCTATTGCAAAAGAAACACCTCTTTTAATTCTTGATGATTCCACCTCGGCTCTTGATATGGAGACGGAAAAGGAGATTGAGGCCCATCTTACAGAATTAAAGGACAGTTCAAAAGTCATTATCGCCCACCGCATTTCAGCGGTGCGCCGTGCCGATGAGATCCTGATCCTGGATGAAGGACGGATCGTGGAACGGGGGACCCATGAGGAGCTTATGGAAATGCGGGGGCAATATTATAAAACCTATCAGGTACAGTATGGAGAGGAGGAGATGAAATGGCAGTCAATTCAAGCAGAATAGATGAGGATCAGAAAGAAGTATTCAAAAAGGATACCCTGCTTCGCCTGTACCGGTATCTCCTGGATTATAAAAAGCAGATCGTCATCGTTCTTTTTATCATGGCCGGAACTATAGCCATCAGCATGTCGGCACCTCTTATGATGGAATATGCCATCAATTCATGCGTGGCTAAAAAGAATATGGCAGGTCTTTTATGGCTGGGGGCTGGTGCAATGGTGCTGTTTCTTTTATTCCTTGCCGGAACCAAGATGCGTATGCGCATTATGGCGGATGTGTCCAACCGGGTGCTTTTGAATATCCGGGAAGAGCTTTATAAGCATATTCAGACCCTTGGCTTTGGTTTTTTCGACAGCCGGCCTACGGGAAAGGTGCTTGCAAGGATTATTGGAGATGTGAATTCCTTAAAGGATGTACTGTCAGACAGTGTGACCCAGCTGATACCGGACCTTCTCACAGTCGTTTGTGTGGCGGTCATCATGCTGGTAAAGAATTACCGCCTGGCAATGGCGGCACTGCTGACTCTTCCCATATTGGCAGTGGGCATGTTCCTGATTGAAACCACGGTTCATAAAAGGTGGCAGATCTACCGTAAAAAAACATCAAATTTAAATGCTTATGTTCATGAAGATTTATCCGGCATCCGGATCATACAGAGCTTTGCAGCGGAACCGGAGACAAAAGAGGTATTTCATGATCTGGTAAACCAGCATTACAAATCCTTCATGGATGCGGTCATAGTGGCGGACGGCTTTGGCCCGCTGGTAGAAATAACCTGGGGCCTGGGCGGTTTCCTGTTGTATTTCATAGGAATCCGGATCGTTGGAGTGGAGAAAATCGGAATCGGTACCTTACTCGCGTTCTCGACCTATATCGCCATGTTCTGGAGTCCTATCCGGAATCTGGCTAACTTTTACAATAAACTGACCACTAACATTTCCGCTGCAGAACGTATTTTTGATATTATTGACACGGAAGCAGAAATAACGGATCAGGAGGGCGCTGTGCCCTTACCAGAGATTAAAGGTGAGGTGGTCTTTGAGCACGTATCCTTTGCTTATGGGGATGAGCCGGACCGGCTGATTCTTGATGATGTGAATTTTTCTGTTAAGCCAGGGGAAACCATTGCACTGGTAGGCCCAACAGGCGCAGGAAAGACTACCATTGTAAACCT
Source organism: Lacrimispora sp. BS-2 (assembly GCF_040207125.1). Lineage (NCBI taxonomy): Bacteria > Bacillati > Bacillota > Clostridia > Lachnospirales > Lachnospiraceae > Lacrimispora > Lacrimispora cavernae. The sequence goes on along the minus strand of NZ_CP157940.1, from coordinate 1,806,829 downwards.
GATCAGCCGTTTTTATGAAACAACCGATGGAAAAATTTTTATTGACGGTCATGAAATCAAAGAAGTGACCTTAAAAAGCTTAAGAAGCCAGATGGGAATCATGACCCAGGATAATTTCCTGTTTTCCGGAACCATACGGGATAACATCAAATACGGGCGTCTGGAAGCGTCTGATGAGGAAGTAATGGAGGCGGCCAAAGCAGTCAATGCCCATGAATTCATTATGAAGCTGGAAAATGGATACGATACGGTGATCAGCGAGAGAGGGGCAGGCCTGTCCATCGGACAGAGGCAGCTTCTGGCTTTTGCAAGAACCATGGTGTCAATGCCCGGGATTTTGATTCTTGATGAGGCCACCTCCAGCATTGATACCCATACTGAGCTTCTGGTACAGAAAGGAATCGACGCCCTTTTAAAGGGCAGAACATCCTTTGTCATTGCCCACCGCCTTTCTACGATCCGCAAGGCCGACCGCATTTTTGTCATTGACCAGGGGAATATCATGGAGTCAGGAAGCCATGAGGAATTGATGGAATTAAAAGGCGCCTACTATAAACTACACCAGAGCCAGTTTTCCTAGGTGCGTCTGAAAAATGCTCTTCCCAAGATGGGCGTATACTTTGTGGGCGATTTGTTTCAAATGAAGGGAGAAGTAGTGGACTATGCAAACTGAATTTGGGGCAAATATACCCCAAAGTGGGGCCTGCAGGTTGAGTAAAGAGCGTTCAGATATGCCATAGTTTGGAAAAAGGATTGACCGGATTGTGGAAATGCAATAGAATAGAAGGCGAGGTGAGATAAGATGACAGAAGGAGCATTGGTTTTAGAAGGAGGTTCTTTAAGGGGCGTATTTACGGCCGGGGTTTTGGATGTATTCATGGAACAGGGGATTGAGATGTCCTATGTAAACGGAGTATCAGCCGGTTCTATGTGCGGCATGAGCTATGTAAGCAAACAGATCGGCCGTACCATTAAAGTGGATTTGGACTATGTCAATGATAAACGGTTTTTAAGCTTTCGGAATATGGTGAAAAGCCGCTCCATTTTTAATTTTGATTTCCTGTTCGGGGAATTGTGTGATACGCTGGTTCCCTTTGATTATGATACCTTTTGGAAGTCCCAGCAGACCTTTGAGGTGGTTGCCACCCGCTGCAAGACAGGAAAACCGGAATACTTTGAAAAGAGTTCCTGTGATGATTTTATTGACGCTATAAAGGCTTCCAGCAGCCTTCCCATTATGTCCAGCATGATTCCTATAAAAGGGAAAAAGTATTTGGATGGGGGCTGTGCCTTGCCTATTGCATATCAGAGAGCCATTGATCTGGGATATGGAAAGATCGTTGTGGTACTTACCAGGGAGCACGGGTATCGGAAACCTCAGCTTGATAAGTGGACGAAAAGAGGATATGAACGATATTTTGCTCCGCTGCCTGAGTTTTTGAAAGCCTTGTTAGAGGTCCCGGACCGGTATAACCGGATGCAGGAGGAGATTGACCGGTTGGAAGAAGAAGGGAAGATCTATGTCATCCGTCCTGATAAGCATGTTACGGTCCAGAGAACTGAAAAAGATAAGCGAAAGCTGGAGGCCCTTTACGAGGAAGGGCGGCGTCTGGCGGAAGAACATATGGGGAAGTTGAAAGAGTATTTGGAGATTAAAGAGTAAGGAAATGTCCGGAAAGGAAAGTACGGTATAATTTATGAGTATTTATGATACATTAAATCCAATGCAAAAGGAAGCGGTACTCCATACGGAGGGACCGCTTCTTGTGCTGGCAGGAGCGGGGTCTGGTAAGACCAGAGTTTTAACGCACCGTATTGCTTATTTAATAGAGGAGAAGAATATCAATCCATGGAATATCCTGGCCATCACTTTTACCAATAAAGCGGCGGGTGAGATGCGGGAGCGTGTAGACCGTCTGGTGGGCTTTGGTGCGGACAGCATCTGGGTTTCCACCTTTCATTCATCCTGTGTGCGCATTCTCAGGAGGCACATTGAAAGCCTTGGCTATTCGACGAATTTTACAATATATGATTCCGATGACCAGAAAACTCTGATGCGCCATGTGTTAAAGGGCCTTGATATGGATCCGAAGATTTATAAGGATCGGGCCATGCTGGGATTTATTTCCACGGCAAAAAATGAGCTTGTGACGGCCCAGGAATTTGAACTGAATGCCGGCGGTGATTTCAGGCAGAAAAAAGTGGCGCTGATTTATAAAGAATACCAGAACCAGTTAAAAAAGAACAATGCCCTGGACTTTGATGATTTGATCATGAAAACCGTGCAGCTGTTCCAGAATAATCCGGAAATCCTGGATTATTACCAGGAACGTTTTAAATACATCATGGTGGATGAGTACCAGGATACCAATACGGCCCAGTTTAAGCTTATAAGCCTGCTGGCAGGTAAATACAGGAATCTTTGTGTCGTAGGAGATGATGACCAGTCCATCTATAAATTCCGCGGTGCTAACATTGAAAATATCTTAAACTTCGAAAAAGCTTATCCAGGGGCCAGGGTGATTAAGCTGGAACAGAACTACCGCTCCAGCCAGAGCATTTTAAATGCAGCCAATGAGGTGATCCGCCATAACCGGGGACGAAAGGACAAAACCCTGTGGACCGCCAATGAGGAAGGCCCTCTGGTACAGTTTAAGCAATTTGAAAACGCTCCGGAAGAGGCGGATGCCATTGTCCGGGACATTTTAAACAGCTCTTCTGATTACCAGGACTGCGCCGTTCTTTACAGAACTAATGCCCAGTCCCGTCTGATTGAAGAAAAATGCCTTCAACACAATGTTCCATACCGTATGGTGGGAGGCGTGAATTTCTATCAGAGAAAAGAAATCAAGGACGTTTTGGCCTATTTAAAGACCATTTCCAACGGACAGGATGATTTATCCTCTTTAAGGATTATCAATGTGCCAAAGCGGGGAATTGGAGCCACCAGCCTGGGACGAGTGCAGGCCTTTGCTTCTGAACATGGGTTTTCTATTTATAGTGCCTTTTGCCGGGCAAAGGCTGTGCCTGGACTTGGAAAAACGGCGGACAAGGTCCTTAAGTTTACGGAGCTGATCGAGGATTTCCGGAAAAGGCTTGAAGAAGAGACGTATTCTATCCATGAACTGATTGAAGACCTTCTGGATGAAACCGGCTACTTAAAGGAATTAGAGTCAGAGGGTGAAATTGAGTACCAGACACGACTGGAAAATATAGAAGAGCTTATTAATAAAGCGGTCAGCTTTGAAGGGGAGCACGAGCACCCTAACTTAAATGAATTTCTGGAAGAGGTCGCTTTGGTGGCTGATGTAGACCGGATGGATGATTCAGAAAACAGAGTGACTCTTATGACCCTGCACAGCGCCAAGGGACTTGAGTTTCCAAGAGTGTATTTAAGCGGCATGGAAGACGGGCTGTTCCCAAGCATGATGTCCATTTCCTCAGATGATAAAGAAGATGTGGAAGAAGAGCGCCGGCTTTGCTATGTGGGAATTACAAGAGCCCAGAATTTCCTGATGATGACGGCGGCAAGGCAGCGTATGGTCAATGGAGAAACCAGATATTCCAAGGTAAGCCGTTTCATAGATGAAATTCCTGGCGGGCTTTTGGATTCAAGTAAGCTGGAACCAAGGATGTCTTCTGGCCGTACGGTTGATTACGATGACAGCAGTCTGCCATGGGGAAAAGCAAAATCAGCTGGACGGCAGGCAGGTGTCAGCAGCTTTGGTCCTGGGAACAATGCATATGCATCAAAAACCGCAGCCCCTGCGTCAACACCTGGCTTTGGCAAAGCATTTACCGTAGAAAAGGCAGCTTCTTTAAACTATAAAAAAGGGGACCGGGTCAGCCATGTGAAGTTTGGGGAAGGCGAGGTATTGGAGATCAAGGATGGAGGCAGGGATTTTGAAGTCACCGTCCGTTTTGATCAGGCAGGCATCAAAAAAATGTTTGCTTCCTTTGCAAAGCTGAAACTTGTACGAGTTTGATGTAAAATACATAATTTATTAAAAAAAAGCAAAAATGATAGTAAAAGAATCAATATAATGGTATAATAACTGCAACAGGCAGAGAGACTAAAACCTAGCCGGAAGATTTAAAGGAATTGCCTTACAGGCATACCTTTACACCCAATAAAGCGGGGTGGGCTCTGCCCTGAAAAAATGGGCATAAAAAAAGCAGGGCTCTCAGAAAGGACGTGGAGATATGAACAGATTTGATGCAATGAGTAAAGAAGCCATGAGTAAGCTGGAAGATCTTATGAGTTCAAGCAGAGTGAATGAATTGCTTCATAGAAGGGAACAGGAAGAAAAGAAGAAAAACTGTATCCTCTGGATACTGGCTATCATAGGTGCAGTGGCAGCGGTGGCAGGAATTGCCTATACCGTATACCGTTTCTTCACACCGGACTATTTAGAAGATTTCGAAGACGATTTTGATGATGATTTCGATGACGATTTCTTTGAAGACGACAAACCGGGCGAAGGTTCTGAAGAGTAAGATCGGCATTATAAAGAGAGAGCGTGCCTCAGACAGTGAGACACGCTTTTTTGCTCGAATGGAATGGCGTTTACCAGATGCAGGAATGGAATGCAAACATTCCTGCGCCTGGCTTATTGCTTGCAGAAATAAAGATAGAAGAGGAGCACGTATAGTGAAAAAGGGTGAGATATACGAAGGTAGGATTGGAAGATTTGATTTTCCTGATAAAGGAATTATTGAACTCCCGGAAGGGAAAATCACAGTAAAGCATGCACTTCCCGGCCAGAAGGTCCGGGTTATGATAAATAAAAAAAGAGGGGGACGCTGTGAGGGGCGGATTCTTGAAGTATTGGAGCATTCAAGCCTGGAATCGGCAGAGAATCCCTGCCCTCATTTTGGCAGCTGCGGAGGCTGTGTTTATCAGACAATTCCCTACGAGGAGCAGCTTAAGATCAAAGAGCAGCAGGTAAAGGATCTTATAGACGGAGTCTGTGAGGATTATGAATTTGAAGGGATACGGCCAAGCCCTGTGGAAGCGGAATACCGGAATAAAATGGAATTTTCCTTTGGGGATGAATACAAGGATGGTCCCCTGGCTTTGGGAATGCATAAGAGGGGAAGTTTTTATGACGTGGTGACGACTACGGAATGCAGGATTGTTAATCCGGACTTCTGTAATATCCTAAAGGCAGTAAAGGCGTATTTCGAACAATTAGGAACCGGTTTTTATAAGAAGATGCAGCATACGGGATATCTGCGTCATCTTTTGGTACGCCGGGCTGTGAATACTGGTGAGATTTTGGTGGCTCTGGTTACTACAACACAGGAAGAAGTGGACTTGAAGCCGCTTACGGATTTGCTGTTGGGGCTTTCTTTAAATGGAAAGATTGTGGGAATTCTTCATATTTTAAATGACAGTCTTGCAGATGTGGTTAAGAGTGACAGGACTGAGATTTTATATGGGCAGGATTATTTTTATGAGGAGCTTTTAGGGCTGAAATTTAAGATTTCTCCGTTTTCTTTTTTCCAGACGAATTCCCTTGGAGCGGAAGTCCTGTATGAGACGGTCAGAGGATATGTGGGAGAGACAAAGGATAAGGTAGTGTTCGATTTATACAGCGGAACAGGTACGATTGCTCAGATTATTGCTCCGGTTGCCAAAAAGGTTGTGGGCGTGGAAATTGTGAAAGAAGCGGTGGAAGCGGCAAGGGAGAATGCAAGACTGAATGGTCTTGAGAATTGTGAATTTATTGACGGGGATGTACTTAAGATTATTGATGAATTGGTGGATAAGCCGGATTTGATTATTTTGGATCCGCCTAGAGATGGGATTCATCCTAAGGCGTTGGGGAAGATCATTGATTTTGGCGTGGACAGGTTGGTGTATGTTTCCTGTAAGCCTACCAGTTTGGTAAGGGATTTGGTTACTCTTCAGGAGAGAGGGTATCGGGTGGAGAAGGTTTGTTGTGTGGATATGTTTCCTTCGACGGCGAATGTGGAAATCGTTTGTCTGCTTTCAAGAAAATCTTGATTTTATGCGGTGTTGAGGGAATATCAAGTAAAAAATGAACCTGTGTTATTATATAGGCAAAGATAAATTTATATTTTCTTTCATGGGGATGGGGTAATGCCAGATTGTTAAAAGTACTGCTTTTGCCAAAACGTATAGGGGTTTCGCTGAAATGTACATATAAATTAGCGAAATCCTTATTTAAAGATAAAAACATTTAACCAGATAGATTACTTTTTTGGCAGAGGGCACTTGATATTGGTATACCTTTGGTATAAAATAAAAGTACTTTTAATCACGCATATTCTTATCGAGGATTCTCTCAATATTTCCAAAAACAATAATATTTACAATTAGAAAATTAATATAGAAATACGAAAGGGGTAATTTGATTTATGGGTTATAGCTTTTTAGATTTAGCAAAAGATGTATTAGAACACGAAAACATACCGCTGTCAGTTGAGGAGATGTGGGAAGCGGCGGGCAGATATGGCTTATTGGAGAAACTTTCTTCCTCCGGCAAGACCCCTATCCGTACCTTGTCAGCCAGAATCTATGTAGATATCAAGAATAACCAGGATACGATATTTGAACAGGTAAGTAAACGCCCGGCAAAGTTCTTCCTGAAAGGTCAAACGGCAGGATTACAGGAGTATGAGGACAGGCAGGAACGGACAGCAAAGAGACTTAAATTTGCAGAACGGGACTTACACATCCTGCTTTCCAGTTTTGTAAATTCTGATGAACATTTTAAATGCTCGACAAAAACCATTTACCATGAAGTCTCTAAGCGTGAAAAGAGCGGTAAGAACAAATGGCTGCACCCGGATCTTGTAGGGGTACATTTCCCTTTTGAATCTTATACACCAAATACTCTTAAGCTATTTGATATTTTAAAAGTAAATCCTTATAAGCTGTATTCCTTTGAAATGAAAATCAACGTGAATCTTGCCAACCTCCGGGAGTATTATTTCCAGGCGGTATCCAATTCCAGTTGGGCGCACGAAGGCTATCTAGTAGCACTACATATTACGGAGAATCCCGAATTAATGGATGAAATGCGCCGTTTAAACAATGCATTTGGGATTGGAGTAATCCGGTTAGATGCGGAGCATTTCATGCAAAGTGAAATCCTGTTCTCAGCAAAAGAAAAGGAATCCCTTGACTGGGATACCATTAACCGTTTGGTCGACAGCAATCCAGACTTTAAGAAGTTCCTGGATGACTTAATGGAAGATATTAAAGTAGGAAAGATTAAGAGTAAATATGATGAAACCTACACCGAAGAAGAGCAGATGTGCCAGTATGCTTTAAAATGCGGAATCCTGTCTTGAATCTCTGCCAGTAACAATTCTAATTCAAGTCCTATATCCCCACTGTCAGCTTAATATTTAGCAGGCAGCAGGGGATTTTTTAATCTGACGTTGTCTATCAAATTCAAAATACCAATACCAACAAAAATTTTTTGTCAATTAACAAGTTGACGAATAGATGTTTGTATTCATGGCAATGCTTACCATATAAAATTCTTTATAGGGAGAAAGGCAATGAATACAGACCATAGATTAAGATTTGGAAAATACGTAGAGACACTTAGAAAAAGCAAAGGAAAATCTCTACGGGAAACGGCGAAAGCCATAAAAGTATCGCCACAGTTCTACAGCGAGGTGGAGAAAGGGAGAAGCAGCACCTTTACCTCAGAAAGGCTGAAATCACTGGCATATTTTTTAATGCTGGACGATGAGCAAACCCATACACTTTATGATATGGCAGCAGAATCTCGGTCATCTAATGATATTACAACACCCCAGGACTGTGCAGATTATATGCTCTGCAATTCCTATGTGATAGAAGCATTGCGGTTGTCGATGGAAACTGGTGCAGGGGAAAAAGAGTGGCAGGTTCTGCTGAATGAATTAAAGGCAAGGAAAGGGTGAACCGATTATGTACCAAGCAAAGTTAAGGAAAAAAAGAAATGGTGTTCCCATCATGTGTAATGGAGAGATCGATGCTCATGCAGAAGAATTTTTAAAAGACTACAATCCTTCCGTATTAAAGATCCCACAGCCGGTAAACATGGAAGAATTTGCAGAATTTTATCTGGACTTGACCTTGGATTATACGTACCTTTCCCATTGCGGGTTGATTTTAGGCAGGATGGTATTCCAGGAGACAGAAAGGGTCCCTATTTATCTTCCAGAAGAAAAATGTGCAGATTATCTGTATGCAAAGAGAGGTACCATGCTCATCGACAATACAGTGTTGGAAGACTGGAAGGAGTACCGGCTCCGCTCCACGATAGGACATGAATGCGGGCACTGGGTATTTCATTCGGACTTTTATGCATATGCCAAAAGCAGAAATAGCCAGAAAAAAATAACAGCATCAGGAATCGTAGGATGTAAAAAGACAGATATTGAGGGTGGATTGGAGATAGTCGGGAAGAAAAGGCTGGTTACTGATATAGACTGGCTGGAACATCATGCGAAATATTTCAGTGCCGCTATATTGATGCCGAAAACACCGTTTATCAATGCAGTATCAGACTTGACTGCCACCCTTTATTTTAATGAATCAGATTTAGCAGAGAAACTTTCAGGGATATTTCAGGTATCACCCATTTCTGCCAGTATCCGGTTATCACAGTTGGGATTCACCCAATATGCAGGCAAGAACGCAAATACTCATGATGAAAGACAGCTTAACATATTCCGGCAGATGCCAGGCACTCTGTGAAAGACAGAGTGCTGATTTTAAAGGGAGCGTGTCAGGTACATAGTTGGCATTTTTATACGGCTTATTTTTTTGTACCATATGTCAACTAACTCATTGACAGGAAAGGAGCTATACCAGGATGAAGGAGAAAATGAACTGCCCTATATGCCGGAAGCGGGCATTTGATATATGCTCATCTGCAAAAGGGGATATATGGGTAGAACTGAAGTGTCCCCATTGCAGGAATATCATACAGGTTCGTTACAGGATTTGCAGTATTCAGAAAGAGAAAATGAAAGAAGAATTCGTAACATATTAAAAGAAATCTACCGAGCAAAGGGTCCGCATAAGCGCGACACCAAATAGCCGGAGTAAAGCGGAATACCAGCTTACTCCGGCTATTTTTTTTGCCTGTTTTTCTATATCTGCTGCTACCGCTTTACTCACGGGTAAAGAAAGGAGCAGCATGAGAATCAGTTATGAGTTTATAACCGGAGAGAAGTTTGAAATAGAAGTGGATGACAATATTGGTGAAGTTATCATCGAAATGGAGAAAATGCAGTCCAGGAGGAACCGTGCCGAAACGAGACGGCATAATTCTCTGGAATTCATGCAGGAAAACCGTGATGGGTATTGTCCAATGCAGTTTGCTGACAATAGGGCGGATGTAGAACAAATCATCATTCATTCGGATGAGAAAGAAAGGCTGCACCGGGCCATTCAGAAACTGAATAGTAAGGATTCCATAATCGTTCAGAAATATTATTTTGAGGATATGACCATGGTAGAAATCGGAAAAGAATTAGGCATTACAGCAATGGCCGTATCCAAGAGACTGAAAAAAATCCCGGATAAGATAAAAAAACTGTTGGATTAGTTTAAAAGATCACTTTCCCGTGGCTATAAGATAGAGGCTTTGAAAATGTCTCAAAAGGAAAGGAGGTTTTTAGCCATGAGGATAGTGCGGATTATTGTAAGTGGAGAGGATTGTTCAAGAATTATGGTAACGAATGAGAAAACCAAAAAGGGATTCCTGTCGTTTCTTTCAGAAAAAAAGAAGTCATCAGCCATGTGCGGAAAGGATAGCAGGAAAAGATGAAAAAGATTTTTATATGCAGCCCCTTTCGTGGAGATTTAAAAGGGAACAGTGAAAAAGCTGCAAGGTACTGTAGAAAGGCATATGAGGAAGGTTGTCTCCCGATTGCCCCGCATCTTATGTTTCCTCAATTTCTGAATGAGGGTAGTCTCAAAGAGCGAACGGATGGGATTTCCATGGGAATGAAACTGATGCAGGAGTGTGATGAAGTCTGGGTATATGGAAAGACAACGGAGGGCATGGCGCAGGAAGTGAAGTTTGCCGTAGAGCATGGGATCCCGGTCTGGTTCAAAGAGACACAGGAAGGAGGAATGCCGGATGAAGCTGGTAATGGTTGTAACAAAGATAACAGGTAATGAGGAAAATGACCGGGCCAGGGCTTTGGAATATTGCCGTTTTGCCGCCCATAAGGGAGTCCTGCCCATCAGCTCTTATCTGAATTTCCATAACATTTTCATGGATGAACTTGGATCCGCGGTGGAACAATTGCTGACTTTAAGGCTGGCAAAACAGGTGGACGAGATATGGGTATTTGGAAATGAAAAAGAGGAAGAAAAACGCAGTCTGATAGAGAAAGCCTGCCTGGAATATGGCAGTCGGGCGAAATACTTTGATGCAAGAGAAATCGGAGAGGAATTATTGCTGTGTACCATGTTCTCTGAGGAAATAATGGAACGATTGGAAGAAATGGAGGAATGTTAGATGAGCAGTGAATTATTGAAGATGGCAGAAGGATTCTCCATGGTAGCAGAGAGTCTTCGGATGCTTGCCGGGCAGACAGAGATGGCAAATCCATGTACAGATAGAGCAGAGAATACAATGCAGGAGAAGCAGGCAAATACTGCAAAAACAGATACCAAAGAAAAGAAAGTGACCGTAGAGCAGATCCGGGCAGTATTGGCGGAGAAATCCCAGGACGGAAAGACAGCACAGATTAAAGAACTTCTGAAAAAATATGGTGCTGTGAAGCTGTCTGCCGTGGAAGAGAAAAATTTTTCGGCACTGCTTGCCGATGCGGAGAAATTGTAATGGGACAGCATGCTTTGCTATCCGCATCTTCTTCCAGACGATGGCTGAACTGTACTCCGTCTGCAAGGCTGGAGCAACAGTTCCCAGAGGACGGAGGAAGTATTTATGCGGAAGAAGGAACCGCCGCCCATGCTCTGGCGGAGCATAAGCTGAAACGTCTGCTTAAGAAACGTTCCAGGCGTCCGGTATCTGATTATGACTGTGATGAGATGGAAGACTGTACAGATGAATATGTTTCCTTTGCCATGGAACAGATTGAGAAGGCGAAACAGTCCTGCAAGGCCCCCGTCATTCTTATTGAACAGCATCTGGACTTTTCCCGGTATGTACCAGAAGGGTTTGGTACTGGGGATTTAGTGATTGTGGCGGACGGAACCTTGTTCATCATTGATTTAAAGTATGGAAAAGGCATTGCCGTGGAAGCGGAGGAAAATCCCCAGATGATGCTGTATGCGTTGGGGGCATTGGAGCTATTCGATGCCATTTATGATATTGAAAGAGTCAGCCTTACTATTCATCAGCCCCGTTTGGAATCTGTCAGTACCTGGGAGATTACGGTGGCTGGTTTGAAAAAATGGGCAGAAGAATACCTGATTCCAAGAGCAGCACTGGCAAAGGAAGGACAGGGCGAATTTGTCTCCGGTTCCTGGTGCAGGTTTTGCAAAGCAAGGAATCAGTGCAGGGCCAGGGCGGAGAACTTCCTGGAACTGGCGCAAATGGAATTTCGCCAGCCACCCCTGCTAACCGATGAAGAAATTGCAGAAGTACTGAAAAAAGCAGATGAGCTTGCCAAATGGGCGGCAGATATCTATGCCTATGCCCAGGATGAGGCAATCACCCATGGAAAACACTGGAATGGGTTCAAGCTGGTGGAGGGCAGGAGCAACCGGAAGTACAGCAGTGATGAGGAAGCAGCGGAAGCTGCAAAGGCAGCCGGGTATACAGATATTTATAAACAGGCACTCATTGGTATTACGGAGATGGAAAAGCTGATGGGGAAAAAGAAGTTTGTCCAGATACTTGGAAAATTTGTGTATAAGCCACAGGGCAAGCTTACACTGGCACCGGAGTCGGACAAAAGACAGCCGGTGGAAACAGCAGCCGCAGAAGCGGATTTTAAGGAGGAGTAAACCATATGAACGTTGAGAATAAAAATGCACCAATCACAAAAGTAATCGTACCTTGCAGATTTTCTTATCTGCATTGCTGGGAGGCGAATGCAGTAGATGGCGGGGAACCGAAGTATTCCGTATCAGCCATTATTCCGAAATCGGATACGGAAACCATTGAGAAAATCAAAATAGCCATTGAGCAGGCAACGAAGGATTCCCTTTCCAAGTGGGGAGGGAAGATTCCTGCCAATTTGAAACTGCCTTTGCGTGACGGTAACATTGACCGTCTAGAGGATGAAGCTTATGCAGACAGCTATTTCTTCAATGCCAATTCCAGACAGGCTCCCCAGGTGGTCGATAAGAACGTGCAGCCAATCCTAGACCAGTCCGAGGTGTACTCCGGCTGTTACGGCAGGATTTCCGTCAACTTCTATGGATTCAACAATAATGGAAACCGCGGCATTGCCGCAGGTCTTGGGAATATCCAGAAGTTAAAGGACGGAGAACCTCTTGGCGGCAGAACGAATGCGGAAGATGACTTTGAAGCTGTGGAAGAGGGAGATTTTCTTGGATAAATGGTACCGGGTGGACGGAGTATCCGCCCGGTTACATAGGGAGAACCAGGAAAGGAAGTGATGCAGATGAAACGGACACTGGCGATTGATATAGAGACTTATTCCGATGTGGACTTGATAAAATGCGGAGCTTATGCGTATGCGGACAGCCCTGCATTTGAAGTCCTTTTGTTTGCTTATAAATTTGATGATGAAGACACCAGGATTGTAGATTTGGCTCAGGGGGAGGAGCTGCCGGAGGAAGTAAAGGCAGCGGTGTTTGATGCTGCTGTAGTAAAAACTGCTTTTAATGCCAACTTTGAGCGGACTTGTCTAAGTAATTATTTCGGAGTCCGTTTGTCGCCGTATTTCTGGCACTGCAGTGCGGTTCAGGCGGCACTGCTTGCCCTTCCCCGGTCTTTAGAGGACGTTGGGGCGCTACTGGGGCTGGAAAGGCAGAAGCTAAAAGAGGGCAGTGATTTAATCCGCTATTTTTGCATTCCCTGCAAGCCAAAGAAAAGTAATGGGGACAGAACCAGAAATCTTCCAATCCATGCACCGGAGAAGTGGGAATTATTCAAAACCTACTGTATCCGGGATGTGGATGTAGAATACGCAATCAGGAATAAACTGAAAAACTTTCCTATTCCTGAACGTGAGATGGAACTTTATCGTCTGGATCAGAAAATCAATGACCGGGGTGTTCTGGTGGACAGGGAACTGGTGAGGCAGGCAGTATCCGGGGATTTGCTCCATAAGGAGTTGGTGACGAATCGGGCATATGAATTGACCGGAATGAAAAATCCCAATTCCGTTGCACAGATGAAGGAATGGCTGAATGAGCAGGGAGTGGAGGTGGAAAGCCTGGCGAAAAAGGCGGTCAAGGAACTGATTCAGGAGTCCGAAGGGGAAGTGCAGGAATTGCTGAAACTACGGCTTCTGATGGCAAAGACCTCAGTGAAAAAGTATGAAGCTATCGAGCGCAGCGTATGTTCAGACGGAAGGGTACATGGGTTATTGCAGTTTTACGGTGCGAACCGTACCGGCCGTTGGGCTGGGCGGTTGGTGCAGGTACAGAATCTCCCTCAGAATCATCTCCCTGATTTGAAACTTGCAAGGAAGATGGTGAAGAATGGGCGGTTTGAAGAGGTGGAGCTCTTATATGAGTCTATACCAAATGTGCTGTCAGAACTTATCCGCACCGCTTTTATTCCAAAGGAGGGCTGTCGGTATCTGGTAGCGGACTTTTCTGCTATTGAAGCCAGAGTGCTGGCATGGCTGTCGGGGGAGCAGTGGAGACTGGAAGTGTTTGCCTCGCATGGCAAGATTTACGAGGCATCCGCTTCCGCCATGTTTCATGTGCCGATGGAGGAGGTTACGAAAGGCTCCCCATTGCGTCAGAAAGGGAAAATTTCGGAGCTGGCTCTTGGTTACGGTGGAGCCGCAGGTGCGCTTATCTCCATGGGAGCGCTGGACATGGGGATTAAGGAAGAAGAACTTTCATCCCTGGTTTCAACCTGGAGAAAAGCCAATCCCCATATCACACAATTCTGGTGGGAGGTGGATAAGGCTGCAATCCAGGCAGCCACCGAGAAAAAGAGGACGCAGGCAGGAAGGATTGCGTTTGAATACCGTAGCGGGATTCTTTTTGTCATTCTTCCTTCGGGCAGGAAGCTGTCCTATGTAAAACCCAGAATGGAAATGAATCAGTTTGACCGGAGAGGACTGACCTATGAGGGAATCGGCGGGAGCAAGAAATGGTGCCGGATAGAAACCTATGGACCGAAGCTGGTTGAGAACATCGTGCAGGGGACTGCCAGGGATTTATTGGCGGAAGCTATGCTGAGGGTGGATAAAGCAGGGTATGAAATTATCATGCACTGTCATGATGAGATCATAGCAGAAGCACCGGAAGGAAGCGGCTCCGTGGAAGAACTGTGCAGGCTTATGGCAGTACCGCCAGTATGGGCAGATGGTCTGCCACTCCGGGCGGACGGTTATGAGTGTAGTTTTTATAAAAAAGATTGAGGAGGCTGGGAAAATGAAATTGTATGTCTCAGTGGGTAATTCCAGGAAAGACAAAAAGTGGAATGGCATGGATATGGAACTGGAGGAATTCAGGAAACGGATTGCCACAACTATCCGAACCTCGGAAACAGTAGAGCGGTATAGGAAACTGTCCAGGGCAAGGCAGGATGATATCAAAGATGTGGGCGGTTTTGTGCTTGGGAAGCTGAAGGGCGGCCGGAGGAAGAAGGATTGTGTGGTGTTCCGTTCCGGGCTGACTTTGGATATGGATTATGCTTCCGAAGATATTGCAGTCCAGCTTGAACTATTTCATGATTTTCACTGTTACTTATACTCCACACATAAACATACCCTGGAGAAACCAAGGTTCCGGCTGGTGATTCCGCTTTCCAGGAATGTCACACCGGATGAGTACCAGGCAGTGGCAAGGAAAATGGCTGAAGAAATCGGTATGGAGTTATTTGATGATACCACCTATGAACCTTTCCGGCTGATGTACTGGCCAAGCACTTCCGCAGATGGAGAGTTCATATTCCGGGTGATTGAAGGTGAGATTCTGAATCCGGATACTGTTCTGCAGAAATATGAGAATTGGCATGATTCTTCCCAGTGGCCAGTGAGCAGCCGTCAGCAGACCATTGTACAGCGGGAAATGAAAAAGCAGGCGGATCCTCTTACTAAGGAAGGAACCATCGGGGCATTCTGCCGGGCGTACTCCATTGAATATGCCATCGAAGCCTTTCTTTCCGACATCTATACTACAAGCGAGATACCGGGACGGTATGACTACGTCTCGGCGGATTCCCAAGCAGGTGTTGTAATCTATGCGGGAAAGTTCGCCTATTCCCATCATGCCACGGATCCGGCCTGCGGTCAGCTTATGAATGCCTTTGACATGGTTCGGATTCATAAATTCGGGGAACTGGATAAAAAGGCGGATGAGGATTCGGAGAGCAGTAAGCTGCCGTCCTTCAAAGCTATGAGCGAGTTCGCCGTATCTGATGACAAGGTAAAACTGGAACTACTGGAAGAAAAAGAACAGGCAGTAAAAAGAGAGTTTGCTGCGGAAAAAGATTGGAGGCTGGGACTGGAATACAACCGCCAGGGCGTGCTTGTCAACAACCTGAAAAATCTCCTGATGATTTTGAACCATGATGAAAAACTGAAGTCCATTGTGTTTAACCAGTTTAGTGATGGTATGGAGATTAAAGGGGAGGTGCCTTGGGAACATCCGGGAAAGTTCTGGAGGGATGCGGATGATTCCCAGCTTGTTTCCTATGTAGATTTAAACTATGGGAATTTCTCTGCCAGGAACTATGACATTGCTGTGACGAAGGTGGTGGATGACCGATCCTATCATCCGGTCAGGGAATTCTTAAGCTCCCTGCCGGAATGGGATAAAATACCCAGGGTAGATACTCTCTTAGTGGATTATCTGGGTGCGGTTGACAATGCCTATGTGCGTGCGGTGACCAGAAAGACATTATGCGGAGCGATAGCCAGAGTGATGAATCCAGGACGTAAATTTGACACCATGCTGGTACTGAACGGTCCGCAGGGGAAAGGAAAGTCTACGCTGATTGAGAAGCTGAGCGGGGAATGGTTCAATGACTCTTTGCTATTAAATGACACTAGGGATAAGACCGCTGCGGAAAAACTGCAGGGTTATTGGATTTTGGAAATCGGAGAGTTGGCCGGTCTGAAGAAAACGGAGATTGAAACACTTCGTGGGTTCCTTTCCAGGCAGATTGACATTTACCGTGCATCCTTTGGACGCAGGGCAACGCCGCATCCAAGGCAGTGTATCTTTATTGGAACAACAAATGCGGAGAACGGATATCTTCGGGATACCGCAGGTAACCGGAGGTTCTGGCCGGTGAAAATACCCGGTGATGCAGCGAAGTCATCCTGGGAACTGACCGAGGAGGACGTCCACCAGATTTGGGCTGAGGCATTGTCATATTACAAAGCAGGGGAATCCTTGTGTCTGGATAAAGCGGTGGAACAGATGGCAATCAAGGAGCAGAAGATTGCCATGGAGGTTGACGAGCGGGAAGGCATTGTGAAGGAATACCTAGAAAAGCTGCTGCCGGAGAACTGGGAGAGCATGGAACTTTATGACCGCCGGAATTATGTGAATGGTACTGAGTTCGGCGAACAGCTGGAAAGAGGTCTGAAAAAGCGAGAGCGTGTGTGTAATATGGAAATATGGTGTGAGTGCTTTGGAAAAGAACGCTCGAATCTCAAACGCCAGGATGCCAATGAGATTACGGCAATTATGGCAAATATAGATGGCTGGAGAAAGTCGGATGCAAAAATCCGGTTTCCCATTTATGGTGTAGTTAGAGGATATTGCCGAGAGGAGAGTGTTACGGCAGCAAAAGGCAACAATTAGCCGGGTGGGCAACAAAGAAAACAGTTGCTGTTGCCGAGATAGTTGCCTTAAATGAATCAGAGGAGCAACAGCGTAAAGCCAGTAATGATGAGCGTTAGCGGGTATATGTTGCTGTTGTTGCTGATACCACCTTATATTTATGAAACGAAAAAAGGATAGAGGAAAATGTAGTGCAAATGTAGTGCAAATGCGTGTTTTCGTTATATACACATAAGAACAGCAAACTGGCAGCAGAACATTTGGAAGGGAGGCTGAAAATTATGGCAGAAGAAAGACAGATAGAGATGGCTCTGCAACGGCAGGCAAAAAAGCGTGGTGGCAGGGCTGTGAAATTCACCTCTCCGGGTTTTGCTGGGGTGCCGGACCGTCTGGTGCTTCTGCCGGGCGGGAGATGTGCTTTTGTGGAGCTGAAGGCTCCCGGAAAAAAGCTAAGTCCTCTGCAGGAGAAAAGGAGAACACAACTGGAAGCCCTGGGCTTTCCGGTTTACTGCATAGACAGAACTGAGATGATTGGAGGTGTACTGGATGAAATACAATCCACATGAATATCAGGATTACGCAAAGGAATTCATCATCGAGCATCCGGTGAGCCTGCTTCTTTTAGACATGGGGTTAGGGAAAACTGTGGTCACACTGACCGCCCTTTGGGAGCTGCTGTTGGATTACTTTGAAGTCAGGCGGGTTCTCGTAATTGCACCTTTGCGTGTGGCAAGGGATACCTGGCCTGGGGAGTATGAGAAGTGGGATCATTTAAATGGATTGATGTTTTCTCCTATTCTTGGCTCGGAGAAAGAGAGAAAAGCGGCATTAAGCCGGAAGGCGAATGTGTATGTGATCAACCGGGAGAATGTTGAATGGCTGGTAGGGCAGGGCAACTGGGATTTTGATATGATTATTATCGATGAGCTGTCCTCCTTCAAATCCAACAAGGCAAAGCGGTTCAAAGCTCTCAGAAAAGTAAGGGCGAAGGCACACCGGATTGTGGGCTTGACCGGAACTCCCGCTCCAAACGGTCTGATTGACCTTTGGGCGGAAATTGGTATTCTGGACATGGGGCAGAGACTTGGAAGGTTTATCGGGGCATACCGGGAGCGGTTCTTTCTGCCGGATAGGCGGAGCCGGGATATGGTATATTCCTATAAGTTAAAAGATGGAGCAGAGGAACAAATCTATGGGTTGATTTCCGACATCGCTATCAGTATGAAGGCTATCGATTATCTAAAAATGCCGGAGTGTGTTTATAACCGGGTGGAGGTGAATCTGAGTAAGAAAGAATATGACCTGTACCGGAAACTGGAAAAGGAGATGCTTCTTCCTTTTGAAGCCGGGGATGTGGATGCAGTCAATGCGGCAGGGCTTTCTAACAAATTGTTACAAATGGCAAACGGAGCAGTTTATGATGAAAACGGGGACATGCGGCATATCCATGATCGAAAGCTGGACGTTCTGGAAGATTTACTGGAAGCGGCAAATGGGAAGCCGGTGCTGATGGCGTATTGGTATAAGCATGATAAGCAGCGGATAAAGGAACGGTTTCAGGCAGTGGAACTGGACACCACACAGGATTTTAAGAAATGGAACAACGGTGAGATACCACTTGCTATGATTCATCCGGCATCTGCCGGGCATGGGCTGAACCTGCAGGCAGGAGGTTCTACGCTGATCTGGTTCGGGCTGACCTGGTCGTTGGAACTGTATCAGCAGATGAATGCCAGACTTTGGAGACAGGGACAACAAGAAACGGTGGTGATTCATCACCTGATAGCGAAAGGTACCATGGATGAGCAGGTGTTTGCTTCTTTAGAGAGAAAAAATACCGGGCAGTCCGCACTGGTGGATGCGGTAAAGGTCAGGATTGGAGGTATCCGGGATGGATGTGGAAAGAATCTTTAAAGAATACCGGGAGTGGAAACGTAACCTGATCTTGTTAGAATTTGAGTTGGGCAGATTCCAGGGAATTCGATATGAGGACGTTATCGAGAGCATGTGTTTTTCAAAACCACAGGGTGAGCGTGTACAAACCAGCGGTACTTCCGATAAAACAGGAATGACCGCCATGGTTTACAGACAGGTAAAGGAAAGGTTGGATGATGAGTGGTTTGATTTTTTACTGGGACGTTATAAACAGATAAAAGAAGAAATGGATTTCCTGGAATATGCTATTCGCCAACTGAGTGGTCGTCTGCCTGAGATTATATGGGATATGATTATAGAACAGGCAAGCTGGCAGGAGCTAATGATAAAATACAATGTAAGCCATGCCATGGTTGGAAAGTACAGGAAGAAAGCCGTGGAGGAACTGAACCGGATTTATGAACTGCGGGGGCAGCAGACAGATTCCTATTTGTTAAGCTGAATGGGTAGACTAAGTGTAGACAATGAGTTGATTGAAAGTTTACCGGATCCTGTGCTATGATTAAGCTGCGAAGAAATGTAAAGAGTCTTGTGGATTTAATTCCATGAGGCTTTTTTTCATGCCGTTGCACTGGCAGGGACTTATCCTTTCACCCTGCCACTACATACGGAAGGAGTGAATTCAGATGCCGAGAAAGCCGAAGAAGCCCTGCAGGTATCCGGGATGTCCGAACCTGACAGAGTCAGCCTATTGTGAAGAACACAGCTATCTGTATCAGACAGAGCGTGCCGGAGCATCAGAGAGGGGCTATAACGGACGCTGGCGGAAAGCCAGGCGCAGGTATCTGAAAGAACATCCGCTGTGTGTCCGGTGCCGGGAACGTGGGAAGCTGGTGAAAGCCACCGTTGTGGACCATATTATTCCGCACCGTGGAAAGGAAGAATTGTTCTGGGATGAGTCCAACTGGCAGGCACTGTGTAAGAATTGCCATGACAGAAAGACGATGACGGAAGACCGTTATCAGGAATACAAATACTGACAGAGAGAAGCCTTGGGAGGTTCCCAGGGCTTCTCATCTGAATGTTTTTTTGTTTTTGCAGTATCTTGGACCGGGAAAAGGTGAAAAGGGCAGGGTGTTTGAAATGAGATATGAGAAGGGAACTTTCAGTTCTGAATGTTATCTCTTCTTTTTCATCTATCCGGCTCTGCTTCGTACTGTGCCTGTTCTTCACATACCATGGCGGGAGCGATGCGGATGCAGTTGTCCTCATAGAATACCTGGATTGCGTCCCCGATATGGAATCCCAATTCCTCCAGCCACTTTCCTTCCATAGATATCTTTGGCGTGCAGGTATAAGTATTACCGCCAGTATATCTTTTGGAGTTTGAACGGCTGGCATAAAGAACTTTCATTTGCTTTGTTTTCATAAAGTATTTCCTCCTTCTTTCTTTTGGTAGAGCCATAGTAAATCAAAAACAACAAATTATCCAGTTAATTTGGGAGTGAAACGTAGACAAATATTATCCGTTATAATTGTTCAGGTTGTGAATTTGTGGGAGAGAAGAAGGGGAGGGGGAGTCCGAATCTCCAGAACCCCGCCCCCTGGAAACCGCCGCCCCCCATGACGGGAATTTTCGCAGAAACCGTCAGGGGGGATAGGATAATAGGTGCCTTATTGTACATAAATATATGATTTTCGCTGAATTGCTTAGAGGGGATTTTGCCAAAAAGTACCGGAAATCCATGTTTTTAAGCCGAGAAAAGACAGAAATTATCTGCTTTTCCCGGTTTTTTCTGTAAGGAGGTGCGAAAGGAAATGACAGAGGTGCAGGAAACCATAATCCGGGAACTGAGACTGAAAGGTTTAGGCTACCGGAGGATTGCCACGGAGGCAGGGCTGTCCCGTGACATTGTCCGAAATTACTGCAGGAGCCAAGGAATGGCTGGATACGCAGCAGCTTTGGAAAAGAATGTATCGGAACAGATTTCCCAGGGCAAAGCCTGCTTGTACTGTGGAAAGGAAATAGAGCAGTCTGCCACCGGGCGTCCGAAGAAGTTCTGTTCGGAAACCTGCCGGAGAAGATGGTGGAGGGTACACCCGGAGATTTCTGAGCAAAAGGATACCGCATTATACACAATGACCTGTGCGCACTGTGACAGGGAGTTTATTTCCTATGGAAACCGAAAACGGAAATACTGCTGTCACAACTGCTACATCAAATACAGGTTCTGGAGGGGAGAAGAGAATGGAGTTTCAGAGAATTAAAATCAAGAACCTGGTACCTGCTTCTTATAATCCGAGGAAGAAGCTAAAGCTAGGGGATAAGGAATATGAAAAAATCAAACGTTCCATCGAGGAGTTTGGGTATGTGGAGCCGGTCATTGTTAATTCTGACCTGACCATCATTGGCGGTCATCAGCGGGTTACGGTTTTATCCGATTTGGGGTATGAGGAAATTGACTGTATCGTGGTGGAGATTGATAAGACCAAGGAGAAAGCACTCAATATTGCCCTGAATAAAATTACGGGTGAATGGAATAAGGAACTGCTGGCAGACTTGATTCGGGATTTGCAGGAATCCGATTTCGATGTGGCGTTCACCGGATTTGAACCGCCGGAGATTGAACAGCTTTTTAATACGGTCCATGACAAAAATATCACCGAAGATGACTTTGATGTGGATGCGGAGCTGCAGAAACCGGCAGTGGCAAAGCAGGGAGATGTGTGGCAGCTTGGCAGGCATAGGCTGGTATGCGGTAATTCCACTCTGCCGGAAACGTATGATTTGCTGATGGATGGGAAGAAGGCAAATCTGGTGGTAACTGATCCTCCTTACAATGTGAATTATGAGGGAACTGCTGGGAGCATTCAGAATGACCACATGGAGGATAAAAAGTTTTATCAATTCCTCTTTGCCGCTTTTGTAAATATGGAAGCGAGTATGGAGCAGGACGCATCTATCTATGTATTCCACGCCGACACGGAAGGATTAAATTTCCGCAGCGCATTCAAGGCAGCAGGATTTTATCTGTCAGGTACCTGCATCTGGAAAAAGCAGAGTCTGGTCCTTGGAAGGAGCCCTTACCAGTGGCAGCACGAGCCGGTTCTGTTTGGCTGGAAAAAGGGCGGGAAACATAACTGGTATTCCGACCGGAAGCAGACCACCATCTGGGAGTTTGACCGTCCTAAGCAGTCAAAGGATCATCCGACCATGAAACCGGTGGGACTTGTGGCGTATCCAATCCAGAATTCCTGCATGAGTAACTGTATCATTCTGGATCCCTTTGGAGGTTCCGGTTCTACGCTTGTTGCATGTGAACAGACCAACCGCATCTGCTATATGGCAGAACTGGATGAGAAGTTCGTGGATGTTATTGTGAGCCGTTATGTGGAGCAGGTCGGTTCAGCGGAGCAGGTCTTTGTCATCCGCAGCGGACAGAAAATAAAATATGAGGAATTGAAAAGGGAAGGTGGAGCTGATGAAGCAGTTGACCTTCCTTGATTTATGCTCAGGTATCGGAGGATTCCGGCTTGGGCTGGAAAATGCAGGACATAAATGTATCGGTTACTGTGAGTATGACAAATATGCCAGGGCTTCCTATGAAGCCATGTACGACACAAAGGGAGAGTGGTTTGCAGATGATATCACAGAACTTAAGCCGGAGAATGTGCCTTACGCAGATATCTGGTGCTTCGGATTCCCATGTCAGGACATTTCCGTTGCCGGGAAACAGCGGGGACTGCGTGGAAAGCGAAGTGGAATCTATTACAACATCATTGACCTTGTCAAAGGCAAAGAAGAAGGTGGTAAACCCACATACTTACTTGTTGAGAACGTTAAGAACCTGCTCTCAGTTAATGGAGGATTCGATTTTGCCGCTGTTTTGTCTGAAATGGATGAAGCAGGGTATGACACAAGATGGCAGGTGCTCAACTCCAAGGATTTCGGAGTCCCGCAGAACCGGGAGAGGGTGTTCCTTATCGCAAATCTTAGAAGCAGAGGCAGACGGAAAATATTATCTGTCACCGGAGAAGACGGAAGAACTCTTGAACAGGTTATAGGGGGTATGCAGGGATATCGGGTTTATAATCCGGACGGGGTATCGGTTACCCTTGGGGCTAATGGCGGAGGAATGGGAGCAATGACGGGGCTGTATTTCATTGACCAGTGCAGCCGCCCTAAGGTCACAGAAGTGGCAAGATGTATCCAGGCCAGATATAACGAAGGTATTATCAACTATCGTGCCAGTAATTCTGGTGTGATGGAAGTCCATGCGGTTCTGACACCGGAAAGGATAGAGAAGCGGCAGAATGGCAGGTGGATGAAAGAGGACGGTGAGCCGATGTTTACGCTGACAGGCCAAGACCGGCACGGTGTCTACCTATGTAAAAAATCAATGCAGGAGGATAAAGTAGAAATTCCTATCCGAAATGGAACAAAGCAGGGATATGACATTGCCCATCCCGGTGATGGAATCTGTCTGGCATATCCCAAAAGTGTAACCCGGAGAGGGCGTGTGGGTAAAGGATGTTCCCAGACATTGGACACGGGCTGCCAGATGGGAACCGTCTTAAAATGCGGACGCATCCGCAGACTGACGCCACGTGAGTGTTTCCGGCTGCAGGGATTTCCGGATACATTGTATGAGAGGGCGGCAGCAGTCAATTCCGAATCCCAGCTTTACAAGCAGGCAGGGAATGCGGTGACTGCTACGGTGGCTTATGCAGTGGCGATGGCACTGCCGGAATCCTGTGAAACGGTTGATAACTATGGCTTCCGAAAGAATGAAAAATAATCTGGAAAGATGGAGAATTGCATTGACTTTACACCCGTTTAGAGTGATTTATGTAGTACCAAAAAAACGGAGGTAAAGGCTTATGAAGAAAATTATAACAATTACGGAAAACAGGAAAGACGTTGTCAAGGCAATCTGCGAAATTACAGGGGAGAGTTCCCGGTACCTGGGTGTTCCAAGCTGCGGATACCAGATTGGGAAATGCATTGTAAACCGGACCGGCGAGGTAGAACTCCCGGACGGGGATGAGAAACTGGAGGAAATGATTCTTGCTGGTCTGGTGGAAAGAGGACTCGTGGAAAGGGAAGAGGAGACAGAGGGTTTGGAGATTAAGATTCCTATGGGAGAGCATACGGGACTGAGTTTGAAGAACCTGGTCTTCATGATCCATAGCAAACAGTACCTTTTAAACAAAGCCGTTGGGAGAAAAGCTTTCCAGGTAAATGATGAGTTCCTTGTAAAATTGCAGGAGACAGAGCCGGAGTGTAGAGGAGAATTCCTGGAATTGCTCCATTCCTGTAAAGGGAATGAGCGGAACAAAGGCTTTTATTTTACAGAGGACGAGATTGTGTTTGAGGCATTTCCATTTTCTGAAAATGAGGAGGACATGGGAGCTTATGCAAAACTGGCATCGAGTATGTGCGCGGCAGCCTTAGACAGCAAGCGGGTGAATCCGGCAGAAACCATTGCAGAGAACGAGAAGTATTATATGCGCATCTGGCTTTTACGCCTGGGTCTTGGCGGGACAGAGGGGAAAAAGATACGTCAGGTGATGCTTGCCAATTTAAAAGGGCATTCTGCTTTCCGCACTCCGGAGGAGATTGAAAGGGCAAAGGTACGAAGCCGCCAGAGGGCTGAAGCCCGGAAACAGGCGGAGCAGGAAGTTTTAGGGCAGGCAGAAACTGAGGAAGATACCCTGATGAATGATTTGGTAAACCAACTGCTTTCAGAAGAAACCGGAATTACAGAGGAGAAGGAAGAACCTTAGAAAGCGGCTTAAACACATGGTTTCCTGCCTTATTATAAATATAGAAGAAACCCGTAAAAACACACGATTGATGGGCAGATTCCACCCAAATTTTTGTGTACATTATGCGCCGGATTAACTGGATAAAATGTGCTTTCAGAGTGATTAATAGACTACGCTTATTGAGCCTGCTCAATATGATACCAGAAAAAACGAAGAAAGCACAGGAGGCGCATAAATATATGAAAACACAGAAATTCGGGATTGAGATTGAACTGACAGGGATTACCAGGGAAACAGCAGCAGCGGTAATTGCAGAGTGTTTCGGGACTGAAAGCTGTTATGCAGGAACCTATTACGAAACCTACGAGGCAACAGACCGGAAGGGCAGGATTTGGAAAGCTACCTACGATTCCAGCATCATGGCAAAGAAGAGGGTGCAGGGGAGAATCGTAAGTGCGGATGACACTTACAAAACAGAGATTGTCAGTCCCATTCTTACCTACGAAGATATCCCGGATTTGCAGAATATCATCCGGCAGCTCCGTCACAAAGGGGCATTTGCCAGCGAGAAATGCGGGATTCACATTCATGTGGATGCCAGCCGGTTCACCCCGCAGACATTGCGGAATATGGTGAACATCATTGCCAGCAAAGAGGATATTCTCTACAAAGCCCTGCAGATTGACCCAAGGAGGCTTTCCTACTGCAAGAAAGTGAATGAGAAGCTGATTGAAACTATTAACAAGAAAAAGCCGAAGACGATGGCAGAGCTTAAGGATCTTTGGTATGCGGAAGACCCCAACAGCAACCGGAATAAGCATTATAATTCTACCCGCTACCATGGACTGAACCTGCATGCCACCTTCACTAAGGGAACGGTGGAGTTCCGGCTTTTCAACAGCACCACTCATGCCGGGAAGGTCAAGGCATACATTCAGTTCTGTCTGGCGGTCAGCCACCAGGCACTGGCACAGAAATCAGCATCTCCAAGTCGGACGGTTACCGACAACGAGAAATACGCATTCCGGTGCTGGATGCTTCGGCTTGGACTCATTGGAGACGAGTTTAAGACCTGCAGGCTGCACTTTTTAAAACATCTCGATGGAAACTCAGCCTGGAGACACGGGGCATAAGTACATAACCTTCCCCCAAGTGGCGGCTTGACCGCTCTTGGGGTGGCAGGAGGGAGAACTAACTATAAAAAGGAAAGGAAGATGCTATATGACGAAACTGTATATTGCTTATGGAAGTAACATGGATGAGGAACAGATGGCACACAGGTGCCCGGCTGCAAGAGTTGTTGGTACGTCAGTTGTGGAAAGTCACCGGCTGCTGTTCAAAGGCGCTAAGGATCGAGCCTACGCTACGATTGAACCGGAGGAAGGGAGTCATGTTCCGGTTCTGATTTGGGAAATCAGCAGGGAAGATGAACGGAGACTGGACCGCTATGAAGGGTGTCCGAAGTTTTATTATAAAAAGGAACTGCCGATTCTTGTAAACGGAGAGACATGCAACGCTATGGTTTACATCATGGATGAGAGAAACCCACAAATTAAGCCGAGTTACAATTATTACGGGATTCTGGAGAGGGCTTATATCAAATATGGATTTGATGACTTTATATTAAAACGTGCTTTGAAGGAAAGCTGTCCATAAAAATAAGCTGATGAATCAAGGAATCAGAGCTTCTTCGGAGGCTCTTTTCTTTTGCCGGAAACACAGAGGGGAGGTGGAGCAGATGGCACAGAGCGGTAGAAAACCAAAGCCTACGGCGGTAAAAGTACTGGAGGGGAATCCGGGAAAGCGGAGTTTAAACACACAGGAGCCAAAACCGGATAAGAAGGCTCCACGCTGTCCGGTCTGGCTGGAGGAGGAAGCGAAAAAGGAATGGAAGCGTATGGCAAAGCAGATGGAGCAGCTTGGCATCCTCACTGAGATTGATATGGCGGCTTTTGCCGGATACTGTCAGGCATATGCCCGGTGGAAAGAGGCAGAGGAATTTATTACGCAGCATGGAACCATCGTAAAGACACCTTCCGGTTATTGGCAGCAGGTGCCGCAGGTTTCCATTGCTCAGACCTATCTGAAAATCATGAACCGGTTCTGTGAGCAGTTTGGACTTACCCCCTCCTCCAGAAGCCGCATTGTGGCTGAGAATGGGGAGGATAAGGAAAGCGATGCCATGGAACTGCTCTTGTATAAAGGCGGTGGCCGGTAATGTTTGATGAGGTAAAAGCGCAATATGCGGTCAACTTTATCAACTTCCTGAAACATACTAAAGGTCGATGGAGGGGAGTTCCCTTTGAGCTTCTGCCTTGGCAGGATACTATTATCCGGGAGTTGTTCGGTACAGTTAAAGATAATGGTTACCGCCAGTACAACACCGCTTATGTGGAAATCCCGAAGAAGAATGGAAAATCGGAACTGGCAGCGGCTGTTGCTCTTTATATGACCTGTGGAGACGGGGAATGGGGTGCAGAGGTATATGGCTGTGCCTCTGACCGGCAGCAGGCATCCATTGTGTTTGATGTAGCGGTGGATATGGTAGATCAGTGTCCGGCACTAAAAAAACGGATAAAGCCAGTCATGTCGGTAAAGCGGCTGGTATATAAGCCGACCAACAGCTTTTACCAGGTGCTTTCCGCAGAAGCCTATACGAAACATGGTCTGAATGTCCATGCGGTTATTTTTGATGAATTACATGCACAGCCGAACCGGGAACTGTTTGATGTCATGACGAAGGGATCCGGTGATACCAGAACACAGCCGTTGTTTTTTCTGATTACAACGGCAGGAAATGACCGGAACTCGGTGTGTTTTGAACAGCACCAGAAGGCAGAGGATATTATACTTGGGAGAAAGATAGACCCTGCGTTCTATCCTGTGATTTACGGGGCGAAGGATGATGCAGACTGGTCATTGGAGAAGGTCTGGTATCAGGCGAATCCGTCTCTGGGATATACCATTGATATAGAAAAAGTCAGAAACGCTTATCTAAGCGCTAAAGATAATCCGGCGGAGGAAAACATCTTCCGGCAGCTCCGTCTGAATCAGTGGGTGAAACAATCTACCCGGTGGATGCAGATGGAGAAATGGGATGCCTGTGATTTTACGGTTGATGAAGTGGAACTGATTGGCAGGGAATGTTACGGCGGACTGGATTTGTCCAGTTCCACTGACATTACAGCATTTGTCCTGATATTCCCTCCGAGGACAGAAGAAGAAAAATATATTATCCTGCCGTATTTCTGGATACCGGAGGAGAACATGCGGCTGCGCGTACGCCGGGATCATGTACCATATGATGTGTGGGAGCAGCAGGGATTCTTGAAAACCACAGAAGGGAATGTGATACATTATGGATTTATTGAGAGATTCATAGACGATTTGGGAAAGAAGTTTCATATTAAAGAGATTGCCTTTGACCGCTGGGGAGCGGTGCAGATGGTACAGAACCTGGAGGGACTGGGATTCACGGTGGTTCCATTCGGGCAGGGGTTCAAGGATATGTCACCGCCCAGCAAGGAACTGATGAAGCTGACACTGGAGAAGAAACTGGCTCATGGCGGACATCCGGTTTTGCGTTGGATGATGGATAACATCTTTATCCGCCAGGACCCGGCCGGGAATATCAAACCGGATAAGGAAAAGTCCACGGAAAAGATTGACGGTGCGGTGGCTGCGGTGATGGCTTTGGACAGAGCAATACGGAATGGTGGAAACAGCGGAAGTGTGTACGATGATAGGGGCATTTTGGTATTTTAATCTGATTGGCTTCATGCTATACTGAGAGAAAGAAATTAAAATATTCATATTGCATAAGTGATACTTTATATAAAGGCAAAGATAAAAACACAACGCAGATTTTTCTGTCAGAGTCGGTAGGTAAAGAGAAATGACTTGGTTGTTATACAAGTCATTTATATAGGTGTGATTGTCATCAATGCCTTTACGAACAATAAGTTTGATTTGAAGTCCGTGGCAGGAAATAAATTGGAATGGTGGTTAGAAAAATGGGAGAGAATTTGCTTGCTGGTATAGCTGATGCATATTGGTATGAATGGTACGTTGGTTTAGAAAAAGTACTTGATTTATTGAATCCTGATTCTAATGTTATTGGTGTAACACTGCAGGCATCTCAACAACAGGGGCTAGATGATGTTGTAGTAAAGTATGTTGATAAAAAGCTAGAATGTATACAGGTAAAACATACAAGAAAAGACAGTTCATTAACCTATACTTTTTTATTCTGTGAGCATACAGAGAATGGAAAAACTAAGCCGGCCTGTATCAGAGAATATAGTGATGATTGGAAAAGGATTAAAGACCAATATAGGCAATGTACTCCAATAATGTATACAAATAGAGAAATCGGTAACCAAACTTATACACCGCCGAATGGTAAAGGTTATAGGAGACCAGCGTTAAAAAAATTTTGGACAGAACTAAAAAAAGAATTGAATGTTGCTGAATCAATTTCAGATATTCAGTTTTCTGATATGGTAAATAATTCCATGCTATCAATGTGTGAACTTGGGAAAATGTATAAAATTGCTTTTGACAATATATTGCAGAAGATGCCGGGATTATCTGATGCGGAAAAACTGATATTTTTAAAGGAATTTCAAATCTATTCTGATGAGAATAATGATTTGGATAACATAAAGAAATCAGTGAGCAACAAACTTGCACGCCTATTAAAAGTTGATATACGTCAATGTGAGAAGTATCATAATCGTTTGCTGCGTGGTCTAACAGATTGGACGATTTCTACTCGTGCTCAGGAAGAAATTACCAAGGAGCAAGTTCGTACTATATTGGGCTTAAAAAAGGATGAACTTGTAGGTGAACATTATTTTGCAACTGAAGAGCCATTTTTTGAATCACGGAAGCAATGGATAGTCGATTTGGAAAATGAAATTTTATCGGTAAATAAGGGTGTCTTTTTTATATCGGGAGAGCCAGGCGCAGGAAAAACAAATATTATTAGTTATATAGCAAATAAAAACGATAGTATAATTGCGTCCAGATTCCATGCATTTAAACCTATACAGGTAGAGTATGATGTAATGCCTGCAGATGAAGGCTTATATTCCTCAGAGGATTTTTGGAAAAACACCTTGATCCAAATTAGAGATAAATTTGAAGGTTGCATGGAAGAATATAATGTTCCGGTAGCTGTTGAAGCATTTCATTCTATCGATGCTTTAAAGAGAGAAGTACTTCGTTTAGCACAATGTTTGTATGAAAAGACAGGAAAATCTACGGTTATTGCAGTGGATGGAATAGATCACGCTGCACGTGCAGGAAGAAAAAATACATTTTTAAGTACATTACCATCCCCGAGTCGTTTACCAAAAGGCGTGGTATTTATTTTAGCAGGACAGCCATATTCAAATAATGCTGATTATCCTTTATGGATTAGAGGGGATGAAGTAATTGCAAAGACAGTACCACCATTAATTACGGATGATATTGAACAATTGTTACTTAAAGATAAAGTGGTTTTCGATGATGCATCAATTAGTGAAATTGCAGAATATATTCTTACAGTAACAAAAGGAAATACTTTATCAGTTATGTATGCAGTTTATGATGCCAGATGCCACTATTCCATCTGTAATTATGAGAAGTATATTTCAGAAAGGAAATTAGCAAATGGCATAGATGCATATTACGATTATATCTGGAATAGTGCGCTCGAAAAGTGGAGTGATCAATATATCCATGTTGAGATAGTATTATCTGGAATAATGACATTAATCAACAGAGGAATAACATTACAACTACTACAGTCACTTATCAAGGATTCTATAATAATAACGGATGTTCAGTTGGCAAGTTGGCTGCAGGGTCTTGAACCGTTGATAATTAAAAATAATAAAGGGGCCTACGCAGCATATATAAATGATGTTAGATTATTTTTAATAAAGAGATTTGAAGCAGCTGGTGAGAGCAGACGTTTGGTTGCCAGTAGAATTTGTGACTATATACTGACAGAGAATACGAATATTGCTCTAAAGCATGATTCGTTGTTCAAAAGTTTGCTTATGGCTGACCGTAGAAAAGAAATACCGAAATACTTTAATGCAAAGTATGCTTATGAAGCAATACTAATGCATTGTCCGTTAATAGATTTAGAAGATCAAACATATTTAGTACTTGAGACATTAGCAGAGGGTGGAGATTTAAATTATCTGGTTGATGTTTCTTGTGCAATAGGTACAATCACACAGTATCAGAATTCTATATTTTCTGATGAAGACTGTGTTTACAATGTTGATACACCACTTCCATGCGAAACAAAGGCACTTAGTAGCAGCCTTATGTCTGTAAGTGAGTTATTCAATGCTTTGGTGCAAGTAAAACAATTGCTGGAATCAGGCTATGAAGATAGGGCGAAAGGTGCTTTAAAACGGTGGAATGCCAACAGAACACCAGGACAAATCGGAAATAAATATGCATCTGATGAAGATAAGAAACATCACTATAACTTTAAAGATACGTTGCAGAAAGCTTTGCGGATGTATGGAAAATTGTGCTTTATGTTTGGCGAAAGATGCTCTCCTGATGAGGACTTAATAGAAGGTAATGAAGATGCGGAGGCCTTTTTTTCACAGGGAGTTTTTGAAGCCGGTAAAGAAAATATAACCATATCAGCAATAAATACAGTACATTATCTTGTAAAGTGTTATTGGCCAGACGATTATTATAAGTTTACTGACGAATTGCTTATTTACGGGCAAAAAGATGTAATATTATATTTTGTACAACACTGTTCACAAAATATAACCGGAAGCTTACAGAGTATTGTTTTGTATTTGTATGCTTTGGCATTGGGGAACTGTACAATGGAGTGTCCAGATTTAGAAAGAATCAATGCTCATGAGAATACATATCTTGAATTTCTGTACAAGATATGGGCATATGCTTTTTGCGATATAGATAAATGCATTCATTTGGCAGATGAAGGAATTGATAAATTCAAAGATAATCAAGGGAAACCATATGAGTGGAGATTCTTGGTGAGTGAAATTCTGTTTGTTAATGATTTATATGTGATGGCTAATGGCGGAGACACTAGCATGTCAGATGAGGATTTTAGCAGATATGTAGGTTGCATTATTAGAGGAGAATCTTCGATTGACATAGGGGTAGAAATCAAAATAAGAGATTTCCGACAGCACTTAATGATTGTAATGCTAATAATTCTGGACAAAATGGATGAAAAATATAAGCTATTAGCACTACCCATACTTGAAAAGCGTATGAAGAATTCTTGCTGGCTAATAGAAAACCTATGGGAGTTTGTTCTGAAATATGAAAAAAATCCTGGCATATTAAAAGAAATTTATGATTTATGGATGACACCTAAAGGAAAAGTTTGGAAAATGTCACAAGAAGAAATTAAAGATTGCGCCACTAGGTTTATTAAGATGGGTAATAGAATGGGATGGACTGAGAGATGTCAGAAATCCCAAAAGCTTTTAGACGCAAAAAGAATTATGGGATATTCCAGCCATAAAGAATACGGTGGTTACAATTTATTGAGATGGTATGAAGATTTATCTTCTAATAATCCGTATATATGGGAAACTCTAGGAGTGCAACTGCTTAATATATCAGGCGTGATAAGTGAAACCGGGGATAATCGAGCAGAAGTATATATGGAAGCAGCTGTTGCCTCATCTGCAGGAAGATGTGGAATCGGAGATATTATTCGATTTAGTCATATACCAAATAATAGAGACAACCAGTGGTGCCAGACGGTTTTTGATGCTGTAATAGCGTATTTAGAAAGTAGTGAGGATAGCAAAGAAAATCTCCTTGAACTTTGGGAAGGTGTATGCGTTGTATTTCCAATTTTAGCTGGAAGTTTGTATAATAATAATATAAATGCGATTTATAGAGAAGATTTGAAGAAGGCAATTTTAGCTAATGCCAATAAACGTGGAATTGTTATAGAGAAAGATATGAAAGAAATCAGACCAGAATGCTATGAACAAAGATGTGAACTGCGTAATTCATATAAAATTCCTCAACGGTGGTTTGACGAAGATGATATTATGACTGATGGGGAGTCTTTACAAGAATACCTGGAGAAGATTTCGCAACAGAGTACTATTGGTAGCAATGAATGGAGAAGCATTATATCATTATTAAAAGAGGCAGTTCGAAACGGTGAAAATATAGAGGCAGAGTTGATTTTTTCTCTTGTTTTACAAAGACCAAAAGACTATGCAAATTGGGAGTGGGATGGTGTGCAGGATTTAATTGTGGAATTGATTCCATTCCTGAGTGATGATAGTATTAGACGATTATTACAGGATATTATTGAGCGAAATAGAGAAAATCAAAAGAGATTTAGCAGAAGGTTGAATTTCTTCTATCCCAATATGGATATGGAATATCTGGCATATGCGTATAATCGAAATTTTGATTTTGAGAAACGGGTTGAACAATATTTAAAGATCCTAAATACGCATGAGATGTGGACTACTGCAAATGGAATGATTGAAAAGCCAGTTTTATTTTCTTTGAAAAATTCAAAAGAAGAAAACTATTCCATGCAGATGCTTATAGACAGGGTGTCTGAATTTCCAGCTTCTTGGTTGTGTTAGGGTTGAATTTTGCTACTCAATTGAAGGCAGGTAAGTAATCCGGGCAGTTAAAAATTAATGTTATCCTGAGAAGCATCTCTTCGGAGGTGTTTTTCTTTTACCTATTTTTAGGATGAGTGTATGAAATTAGTATCTATTTTAGCAATCCGGGGAGCCAGGGATAAGCCAAAGGACAGCTACGGAGGTTCGGCTTATTCCTTTTTCTTTGGAAGAAGTACCAGTGGGAAAAATGTGAATGAGCGGACGGCCATGCAGACCACAGCGGTGTATTCCTGTGTGCGGATTCTTTCGGAAACAGTGGCATCCCTGCCCATCCATGTATACCGCTATACGGACACCGGAAAGGAACGGGTGTATGACCATTCGCTGTACCGCCTGCTTCATGATGAACCGAACCCAGAGATGACCTCCTTTGTGTTCAGGGAGACGCTGATGAGCCACCTTCTTATTTGGGGCAATGCCTATGCGCAGATTATCCGGGATGGGAATGGCAGGGTACTTGGGCTGTATCCACTTCTGCCGGATAAAATGGAGGTTGACCGTGACGAGAACGGGCAGCTTTATTATATTTACACCCGAAACAGTGACGAGAACCCAAATTTTGAGGAATACGGCAGGGTGTATCTGCGTCAGCAGGATGTCCTACACATCCCTGGTCTTGGCTTTGACGGGTTGGTGGGATATTCACCTATTGCTATGGCGAAGAATGCCGTGGGCATGACGCTTGCCTGTGAGGAGTATGGAGCTTCTTTTTTTGAGAATGGGGCAAATCCCGGTGGTGTATTGGAGCATCCGGGGGTGTTAAAAGACCCGGCGAAGGTACGGGAAAGCTGGCACTCGGTGTATGGTGGTTCTAAGAATGCCGGGAAGGTGGCGGTGTTGGAGGAAGGAATGAAGTACCAGCAGATTGGCATCCCGCCTGAAGAAGCACAGTTTTTGGAGACAAGGAAGTTCCAAATAAATGAGATTGCAAGGCTGTACCGGATTCCTCCCCATATGGTAGGGGATTTAGAGAAGTCCAGTTTTTCCAACATTGAGCAGCAGTCTTTAGAGTTTGTGAAGTATACGCTAGACCCGTGGGTGATACGGTGGGAGCAGTCTTTACAGAGGGCATTGCTTCTTCCGAAGGAAAAGAACGAGTATTTCTTGAAACTAAACGTGGACGGTCTGCTCCGCGGGGATTACCAGAGCCGGATGACAGGGTATTCCATCGGTAGACAGAATGGGTGGCTGTCCACGAACGATATTCGGGAGATGGAGGATATGAACCTGATCCCGGCAGAGGAAGGCGGGGATTTGTACCTGATTAATGGAAACATGACGAAACTGAAAGATGCGGGGCTGTTTGCCGGGAAGAATGAGATGGAGCAGCAAAATCATATACAGAAGCAATAGAAGCCAACAGGTGAAAGAGAAATTATCTGCTGGCTTTTTTTTTATCCAAAAACGGAAAGCGAGGGTGCAGGGATGAAGCGGAAGTTTTGGAATTGGATTAGGAATGAAACAAATGAGGAGCGGACACTGGTGCTGAACGGAGAGATTTCGGATGAAACGTGGTACGGGGATGAAGTCACTCCGAAGCTGTTTGAAAAAGAGCTAAACGCTGGAACTGGAAATATTACGGTTTGGATTAATTCTCCGGGCGGAGATGTGTTTGCGGCGGCACAGATTTACAACATGCTGATGGATTACAAGGGAAATGTGACCGTGAAGGTGGATGCTCTGGCGGCATCGGCGGCCTCGGTCATTGCTATGGCAGGAACTACGGTACAGATGTCCCCGGTTGCCATGATGATGATCCACAACCCCATGACGGTTGCCATCGGGGATTCGGAGGAGATGAAGAAAGCCGGAGCCATGCTGGACGAGGTGAAGGAAAGTATCATGAACGCCTATGAAATCAAGACCGGGCTGAACCGGACAAAGATTTCCCATCTGATGGATGCAGAGAGTTGGTTCAATGCCAGGAAGGCAGTGGAACTTGGATTTGCGGATGAGATTTTAGAAAACAAAAGCGGAAACAGGGAGAAAGAAAATGGTCTGGAAGTGGAAGGAATGATGTTTTCCAGGGCGGCGGTGGCCAATTCCCTTTTAGATAAGTTAATCCCGAAGAAGCCCGAAAAGAAGGGAATTCCGGCAGAGCAGTTAGAAAAACGTTTGAATCTATTAAGTCATTGAGGAGGAAGAATACATGAAGCAGATTTTAGAATTAAGGGAGAAAAGAGCGAAGACATGGGAAGCGGCGAAGAAATTCCTGGATGAGAAGCGCTGTGAGGACGGCTGCCTTAGTACGGAGGATACTGCCACGTATGAAAAAATGGAGGCAGATGTGGTGAACCTGGGCAAAGAGATTGAGCGTCTGGAACGCCATGCTGCCATTGACCTGGAACTGTCAAAGCCAACCAGTATACCGATTACCAACAAACCAAACGGGAATCCATCCGGTGAAGAAAAGACGGGCAGAGCAGGCATGGAATACCGCAGGGAGTTCTGGAACGCCATGCGTAAGAAGAACTACTACGATGTGAATAATGCACTGCAGATTGGCACGGACTCCGAGGGTGGATATTTAGTACCGGATGAATTTGAGCAGACGCTGGTGCAAGGGCTGGAGGAAGAGAATGTGTTCCGTACTCTGGCAACCATAATCCAGACCTCCAGCGGTGACCGGAAAATTCCGGTTGTGGCGACGAAAGGAGAGGCTTCCTGGGTAGATGAGGAAGGACAGATTCCGGAGTCTGATGATTCTTTCGGACAGGTATCCATTGCGGCTTATAAGGTGGCAACTATGATTAAAGTTTCTGATGAGCTGCTGAATGACAGCGTGTTTAACATGGAAGCCTATATCTCCAATGAGTTTTCAAGAAGAATTGGTGCGAAAGAGGAAGAAGCATTCCTTGTGGGTGATGGAAAGGGGAAACCTACTGGAATTTTCAATTCTACAGGCGGAGCTTCTGAGGGTGTGACTACAGCTACGGCAAACATTACTTTTGATGATGTGATGGATCTGTTCTATTCTGTGAAAAGCCCGTACCGTAAGAAATCCACTTTTGTGATGAATGATTCCACGGTAAAGGCACTCCGTAAGCTGAAGGACAATAACGGCACTTATATCTGGCAGCCTTCCGTGCAGGCAGGGCAGCCGGATACGGTTTTAAACCGTCCCGTTGTGACATCTGCTTATGCGCCGGCCATTGCGGCAGGGGGAAAAGTCATTGCTTTTGGTGATTTCAAGTATTACTGGATTGCCGACAGACAGGGGCGTTCCTTTAAACGTCTAAATGAGTTATTTGCAGCCACCGGCCAGGTTGGTTTTCTTGGAAGCCAGAGAGTGGACGGTAAGCTGATTCTGCCGGAAGCAGTGAAAGTGCTGGCCATGAAGGCAGCAAGTGGTGCCTGAATGAATTTTTAAGGATTTGCTTTAGCGGGCAGGTCTTTTTTTTTGTGAAAGGAGGCATCTATGGTAGTTACATTGGAAGAAATCAAAGAATATGTACGGATTGACAGTATCGGTGAGGACGATTTCCTGTTGGGCTTGTGTGCCACATCAGAAAGTCTGTGCAGTGACATTTTACACCGGACGTTTGAGGAGATGGAGGAAGTGCCGGATCCTGTGAAGACGGCTGTGCTGTATGGCATTTCCTACTTGTATGAGAACCGGGAGCAGGCGGATTTCAAAGAGTTGACATTGATGTTGAAGTGCCTGCTGTTCGGGCAGAGGGACGAGGTGTTCTGATGAAGATCGGGCAGTGGCGGGAGAGTATCCTTATCCAGAAAAATAATATCACGAAGGATAAGACCGGAAACCAGAAGAACGTGTGGGAAGATTACTATTCCTGTCACGCTTATGTGAATAACCTGTCCGGCCGGGAATACTGGGAGGCGGCACAGGTGAACCAGGAGGCTTCCCTCTATTTTATTGTTCGGTACTGCAGGGAACTGGAATCTATGGACAGCACCTTATACAGGATTGTGTTTAAAGGGGAAGTTTATAATATCACCTTCGTGGATTTCATGCAGTACCAGAAGAAAACCATTAAGCTGCGGGCGGAGAAAGGGAAGAGGTAGGGTATGGCAGAACAAAGGCTGAACGTGGATCAGATGGCAGATGCCATCGCCCAGTCCATGGCGGAGTATGTGGATTTATCCAATGAAGTAATGAAGGAGTGTGTCACAGAAACCAGTAAGTCTGTGAAGAAAGAAATACAGGAAATTGCCCCGGTGCGTACCGGAAAATACAAGAAAAGCTGGGCGACGAAGAAGGTAAAGGAGAATGCCAATTCCCTCACCATGGTAGTACACAGCCGTGACAGGTATCAGATAGCTCATCTTCTGGAACATGGACATGCAAAGCGGGGAGGCGGACGGGTGGCTGCCATTCCACATATTGCTCCGGCGGAACAGAGAGGAGAAGAAGAACTGGTTTCCAGAATCGAAAGGGGGCTTTCGGGATGAACCATGAACAGGTAGTGGCAATGGCAGAGGAAACAGGACTACCCTTTGCCTATGACCATTTTGTAGAAGGACAGTCCCCGGAGCCGCCCTTTTTAGTCTTTCTTTATCCGGGCGCTAACAATTTTGCGGCGGACGGGATCACTTATTTCAAAGTGAATCGACTGCATCTGGAACTGTATACCGATGAGAAATCCATAGAACTGGAAGAACAGGTGGAGGCTGTGCTTACCAGGCATGGCATTTTTTATGGGAAAAGCGAAGTATGGATTGATTCAGAAAATCTGTACGAGGTACTGTATGAAATGGAGGTTTAGTGAGTGGGAAATAAAGTGAAGTTCAATCTGTGCAATGCCCATTATGCACCGATTAAGGCAGGAGAAAATGGGACGAGTACCTTTGGGACTCCGGCGGCACTTCCGGGAGCAGTGTCCATCAGCCTGGATCCCAACGGAGAGCCGGAATCCTTTTATGCAGATGGCATTGAGTATTACATTATTAATAACAATATGGGCTATGACGGGGATCTGGAGCTTGCTATGATTCCAGAGTCCTTCCGCACGGACATTTTAAAGGAAGAAGCAGATGCCAACAAGGTGCTGGTGGAAAACTGCAATTCGGAGACAGGCAGCTTTGCCCTGCTCTTTGAGTTTGATGGGGACGTGAAGAAAATCCGTCATGTGCTGTATAACTGTTCTGCCTCCAGGCCAAAGATTGAGTCAAAGAGCAATGAAGAATCCAAAGAAGTGCAGACAGAAACGCTGACCATTAAAGCAAGACCATTGGCAAGCGGGTATGTGAAGGCAAAGACTGGTGATGCCACCGCTCAGGCTGCGTACGATAAGTGGTATGAGTCGGTGTATATGCCCGCAAGTACTCCGGCGGTGCAAGCGGCACAGGCATCTGCACTTTCAGCACCGGCCATAAGTAGGACAGTGGCAGCAACAGCAGAGAAAGAAACAGATACAAAAAAATCATAGGAGGCAGGAAAGGACATGAGCATTATCAGGACAATTGAGATTGATGGAAAGAATGTTTTATTTAAAGCGTCAGCGGCAATTCCACGGATTTACCGTTTGAAGTTCCAGAGGGATATTTATAAGGATTTGCGGGCGTTGGAGCAGAGCGTAAATGGTTCGGAAGAAGGGGAGTCCGGGCTTGACCTGTTTTCCTTGGAGATGTTTGAGAACATTGCGTTTGTGATGGCGAAACATGCAGAGGGTTCCATTCCCGACACGCCGGAGGAATGGTTGGATGGATTTAATACATTTTCCATTTACCAGGTGCTTCCGAAGCTGATAGAGCTGTGGGGATTGAATGTGCAGACAGATGTGGAGGCTAAAAAAAACTTCGCCCAACAGAGCGTGAAATGACAACACCGCTGTTCCTCCTGCGGTGTGTGCAGTTGGGGCTTTCTATACAGGATCTAGAACTGCTTTCCATCGGACTGATTAATGACATGTATGCGGAGAGCAGAAATGATGAATGCAAGTTTGCGGAAGTGGCAACGCAGGAGGATATGGATCTGTTCTGAATTACGTTGATATGCCAGCCGTTTCTTGTTATACTTAGTGCAGAAATGGCTGGCGAGTTCAGCGATAACTTAGAACTTAGAGGTAATCTATGTGATTAGTGAAAATGTAAAAAAAAATTTTAAAATAGACATGGATGATATCCTTAGAGAGTTAGAAAATTCCGGAAAATATAAAGGTAGAATCGAAATTTGTAATACATTTCTTGAACAAGATAAAAATAGATGGGGGCGTGGAAAAAGACGTTTATTTGAAGATTCATTGGATATTAAAAATTTATATTACTTTGCATATGTTAAGTTTTATTTGGACGATGACAATAACAAATATGCACTGGTTGCTGGAAAAAGCGGTTCAAAAAAAGTAAATTATAAGAGTGATGTTAAATTTTGTGAGTATCCAGATAAAGGCAAAGCAAAAAAATGGTTACACGACAATGATAAAAACTGGTGGCATGAAGAAATATTAATCATTAAAACAATTTCGGAAGAAAAAAAGATAAGTGAAAAAGAGGCTCTAGATATAGAGGCATGTTTAGTGAAAACGTTTGGACTTTGTGAAAGTTAATTTAGTAAGTTTGATGTTGTAGAGGAGATATATTATGGCAGTGGAACAAATTACATTTGAAATACCACCAGTAATACAACAAGGAATTGATAATGGAACCTTGATAAGATTTGGTGGT
This sequence comes from Lacrimispora sp. BS-2, assembly GCF_040207125.1. NCBI lineage: Bacteria > Bacillati > Bacillota > Clostridia > Lachnospirales > Lachnospiraceae > Lacrimispora > Lacrimispora cavernae. The sequence continues at coordinate 1,766,998 of NZ_CP157940.1, read as the reverse complement.
GTGGTTCGAAATAAGGCAGGACATATTGTAAAACATTTGAAGGAAACATCAGTATTTAAAGCAGATAACAATGCTAGTAAAAACCAAATTATGGAGTTTGCCAAAAAGAATAAATACTTTCTCATTGGGACTGTAATTGTTACTGCTGTAGCAGCAGGCGTAACCTATGTTGTTATTAGAAACAAGAAAAATGAGGATGTAAAGATTCCAAAATGTGTAGTAGATTTTAATGAATCATTTTTGGAGTATGTTGAATCAATCAGAAACGGTGCCGTTAATGAAGAAAAAATAGACAGGGTATTGATTGCATTGGAAGAAATAAAGAAGAACCATGAGAACGGAAATATCAATATAACATTTTCGATAGAAAATGTTAGCCTGTTACTTGTTATGGTAAGAAAGTATACAATAAAATTTGCAGAGGCAAATGCCTTTGAAATGGTAGAAGATGATTATGATAAAGAAAATGAAATTAGTAGTTTGCAACACTATCTCAAAATACAAAAGGAGGTATTTGAGAGATGTTCATAAAATGAACAAATCAGTTTGTCAAGATGATTAACTCATAAAAGCTAGTAGTTGTATAGGAGTGACCATTTATATGTGTGAAGAATGTTACGTTGATGAAAATAGAATAACACCGCTGCTCAAGCCGTTAGATTGTTTGCAAAACCATACTCAATATATTTGTGGAACTTGTGGGCGTTGTATATGTATTGAGCATGACCCACAAAGAGGTCTGCAAAGGTGGAATTTTCCTTTCAAGACATTAGAAATTGCAAAACTTTATATGCGGACAGCAGATTATACGATGAAAAAATCATGTGGTATTTATGAAATCGTAAGCAATAAGGGAAGAATTTCTTATAAAATTTTTGCAAAGAATGAGGATTTACAGCTGTTTTTAACTAAAAATAAAGATAAAATTTGTAAACAAATGGTACCTATATTCGCTGTAGGAGAGTATAAAGAATATACTTCTACAGAAGTACGAAAATTATCTTCTGATGAAATCAACAAGTATATGAGTGAGCGATAAATTCCAGAGTAGTAAATAGACCAATTGGAACAGTAAAAAAGAATAGTAAATACATAGGCATCTGTCAGAAATGGCAGGTGTCTTTTCTATGCATTGTGAGCCTTAATTGGCTCTTTTTTTCTGTTCAAACGTAAGGGAGGGGTATCCAATGGCCAACCGCATACAGGGGATTACGGTGGAAATCGGCGGAGATACCACCAAACTTACAACTGCATTAAAGGGTGTCAATTCGGAAATCCGCAACACACAGTTCCAGCTAAAGGATGTGGAGAAACTTTTAAAGCTGGATCCGCACAATACGGAATTGTTGGCACAGAAGCAGAGACTTTTAAAGAATGCCATCGGAGAAACGAAAGAGAAGCTTGAGGCGTTAAGAACAGCCCAGCAGCAGGTACAGCAGCAGTTTGAGCATGGCCAGATTACCAAAGATCAGTACGATGCTCTGCAAAGGGAAATCATCGAAACAGAGCAGAACTTAAAAGATCTTGAAAAACAGGCAAAGGAAACGAATACCTCCCTGTCAGGGTTTACACAGGCAGCAGAGAAGATTGGAAAGTTCGGGGATGCTGCCACTTCCGCCGGAAAGAAGCTGCTCCCGGTTACTGCAGCTATCACTGCAGCCGGCGGGGCTTCGGCAAAGATGGCAATGGACTTTGAAGACGCTATGGCGAAAGTTAATACCATTGCGGATACTACGGAAGTTCCTCTCTCGGAACTGGAAAAGGCAATCATAGACTTATCCAACCAGACGGGTATTAGTTCCGCGGAAATTGCCAACAACGTGTATGATGCGATTTCGTCAGGGCAGAAGACTGGAGATGCGGTTAATTTCGTTTCCAATTCAACCAAACTGGCAAGAGCTGGGTTTGCAGAAGCTGGAAATGCTTTGGATGTTCTTACTACCATAATGAATGCTTATGGTCTTGAGGCATCCGAGGTAACCAGGGTATCCGATGTGCTGATTAAGACACAGGATCTTGGTAAAACCACAGTGGGGGAATTGTCCTCTTCCATGGGAAAAATTATTCCTACTGCGAAAGCCAATGGTGTAGCATTGGAACAGGTGGGGGCAGGATATGCGATTATGACTTCCAACGGTGTTGCAACTGCCGAATCCACCACCTACATGAATTCCATGCTTAATGAACTTGGCAAGTCTGGTACAAAGGTGTCAGATACCTTAAAAGAGAAAACCGGAAAATCCTTTCTGGAACTTATGCAGGAGGGAGCCAGTCTTTCTGACGTGCTGCAGATTATTTCTGATAGTGCAAAGGAACAGGGGCTGGCATTTAGTGATTTATGGGGAAGTACAGAAGCTGGGAAAGCTGGACTGATTCTGCTTGGTGACAGTGCTGCAACTTTTAATGAAACATTGGTAGAAATGCATAATTCTACAGGAGCAACAGAGACGGCTTTCGGAAAACTGAACACCAATTCATATACCATCCAGAAGGCTTTAAACCAGTTAAAGAACACAGCCATTGAACTGGGTTCTGCCATTATGAGTGTACTGGCTCCGATCATTATGGTACTGGCGGAGAAAATGCAGGCATTCACCACATGGTTTTCCGGGCTGTCAGATGGTACCAAAAAGATGATTGTAATCATTGCAGGTATTGTGGCGGCTGTCGGTCCGGTACTGATTATCATAGGTAAGATTGCCACGGGAATCAGTGCAGTAATGAGTGTGGTCGGTATGATAGCACCTGCCATTTCTGCTTTGATTCCGGTCATTGCCAGTGTGGGTGTACCAATCCTGGCTATTATCGCTGTGATAGTGGCAGTGATTGCCATTGGCAAGTTATTGATTGCTCACTGGGATGAAATTAAGGCTGCGTGCATCAGCATCTGGAATGCGATAAAGGAGTTCTTTACCGGACTGTGGGAGAGCATTCAGCAGACAGCCAGTGCGGCATGGACAGCGATTTCCCAGTTCTTCTCTACCATCTGGACAGGAATTTCCACGGCGGCACAGACCATCTGGAATGGGGTTGCCACATTTTTCTCCGCTTTGTGGGGAGGTATCAAGAACCTGTTCCAAACCGTGTTGACGGTAATTTCAACTATTGTCACTACCTACTTCAACATTTATAAGACCATCATCACCACAGTGCTGACAGCAATCCAGACCATTGTCACTACGGTTTGGAATGCCATCAAGACAGTGGTCACAACGGTAGTTACGGCGGTGCAGACATTCCTTACTACGGCATGGAATACGATCCAGATAGTCATTACCACCGTTCTGAATGCGATTCAGAACATCGTTTCTTCGGTATGGAATGGTATTAAAAATGTAATATCCACGGTCATGAGTACGGTACAGAACGTGGTAAGTACAGCCTGGAATTCTGTGAAGAATACGGTATCTACGGTGCTGAATGCCATCAAAACCGCTGTTACAAATATTTTCAATAACATCGTAAACGGCATCAGCAGTTCCATGGGTAACGTATATAATGCCATAAAGAATGGATTTGAGAAAGCGGTCGGATATATCAAGGGACTTGCATCCAGCGCCTGGAACTGGGGTGTGGATATTGTCAATGGAATCGCAGACGGTATCCGTAATGCTGTTGGAAATGTAGTGGATGCGGTCAAGAGCATAGCAGACAAGATTGCGGCATTCCTCCATTTCTCCGTTCCGGACGAAGGACCGCTTACGGAATACGAATCCTGGATGCCGGATTTCATGGCGGGGTTGGCAAAGGGCATTGAAAAGAGCCGGGGGTTAGTGGAAAACGCCGTGAAAGGCGTGGCTTCCGATATGGTGGTCAGCCCGCAGGTGCATACTGCAGATATGATGGCACAGCAGGCGGCATCTACTAATTCCATCAGTCACTCGCTTTCTGGCATTAAGGATTCGGTAAGCAGAATCACTATGGACGGTGCGGAAACCATCATTATCCCGGTGTACCTTGGCAGTACTTTGCTGGATGAAGTTGTGATCAATGCACAGAACAGGCAGAATCTCAGATCAGGAGGGCGGTAAATATGGCATTCATTCAATATCTGGCCTTTGACAGTGTACCGCTTCCCATGCCGGATTCCTATGAAGTGGAACTGTCTGATGTGGAGGCGGATACCGGAGGGGAAACGGAAGCCGGAACCACGCAAAGGGATGTGGTGAGGAGCGGGGTGGTAACCATTCCGGTTTCCTTTTCCTTAAGTCCCAAGTGGGTAAAGGCCATGGCGGAATTTCGCAGGAAGTCCAAGATAATCGTGGAGTATTTTGATACAGAAACACTGGATATCCGTCAAACAGAGATGTATATAGAGGGCTATAAAGCAAGCCTGGTGAAAGACACTTCCTACAAAGGCTTATGGACGGTGTCCTTTACACTGCGGGAATTCTAAGGAAGGTGGTGTTTCATGTATCCGGTAAGCAAAGCCTTTTTACAAGCGGTGCAGGAGAACACCCGGAAGTTCTGCTGGACTGGGAAAATTACCACAAAAGCAGGAATGGAATATACCTTTAGCAGTGAGGACATTGTCAAAGGTTCCGGGTATATTACCAGTCAATGCTGTGGAAGTACAGAGATAGAAATTGGAACGGTATATGCCGCAGAACTGGGAATCACGTTGCTTTCCGGGATTGACCGCTATACTTTGGAAGGGGCGGAAATAAGAATGAATTTTCGCCTGGAAGTGACCGATGGTGTGTACGAGGAAGTCCCTATGGGAATCTTTGAAATCAGTGAGGCAAACCGCACCATACGCTGTTTGGAAATCAAGGCATATGATTACATGCTCCGGTTTGAGAAAAGCTTTAATGGATTTGAAACGGCAGGGAATGCCTATGCGTTTCTGGCTTTGTGCTGTAAAGCATGTAACGTGGAACTGGTACACACCCAGGCAGAGATAGAAGCCATGCCCAATGGATCAGAGCTGCTGTCGGTTTATACGGAGAATGACATTGAAACATACCGGGATGTGCTGTTCTATGTGGGACAGGTGCTTGGCGGGTTCTTCTGCATTAACCGGGAAGGAAAGCTGGAGCTTCGTAAGTATGGGAATCAGCCCGTGATGACGGTTTCTGACAGGCAACGGTTTTCCAGCAGCTTCTCTGATTTTATTACCCGGTATACCGCCGTTAGTTCCACCAATATCAAGACGCAGATTTCCGAGTATTACGCATTGGAGTCGGACGATGGTTTAACTATGAACCTTGGCGTGAATCCGCTTTTGCAGTTTGGATTGGTTGAAACAAGAAAGACACTGCTGGAAAATATACTTACAGATCTGTCTATTATCCGCTATGTACCTTTTGATTCAGATACCATCGGCAATCCGGCACTGGATTTGGGAGATGTGCTGGTGTTCTCAGGCGGTCATGCAGATGAAAATCAGTTAGCCTGCGTCACCGGATATCAGGTAAAAATCAACGGAAAACACTCCCTGAAATGCGCAGGGAAGAACCCAAGACTGGCGCAGGCAAAGTCTAAGAATGACAAGAACATTTCCGGACTGCTGAACCAGATTGTAGCGGGGAAGATAGGAATTCATACCTTTACCAATGCTTCTAAGTATACGATGAATGATACAAGTGTGAAGATTATCAGTATTGAGTTTGCGGCGGCAGAGGAAACCCATGTGCAGTTTTTTGCTATAGTTCTGGTAGATGTAATAGCGGATATCAAGGAGCATATCGGAACGGCAGCAGGAACCATTTTGGTTCCCATTCCAGTACAGGGGGAAGATGGAATGGAAACCACTCAAGATATATCCGTACATGTAGAACTGCCGGTCACGTTTTCAGCAGACGAGAAAGCTGTGGCATTTGTGAAGTACGAATTCAACGATGAAGAAATTCTAGCTCATTATCCGGTAGAGAACTGGGGCAGCGGAAAGCATGTACTGCCGTTGTATTATCCAATCGAAAATCTGATTCCGAACTTCACAAATACGTTCAATGTGTATCTGAGAATGGAAGGCGGAAGCGGAACTATAGAAACGGGTGGCTGCATTGCTTCAATCAGCGGACAGGGCATGGCAGCAGCTTTGGCTTGGGACGGAAAGATTACGATAGATGAAACCATTTCTTCATTCCGGTTTGGAGCAGGGTTTATGGTCAAAGATTTTACAGAGTCCATCGGAATAGAGACTATGGAACTGATGCAGAGTCAGATGGCTGACAGTATGAGCAGGATTTCCATTGGTGCATTTGGTCTACCAGTGGATACCAGTTAAGGAGGTTGTAATGAAGTTAAAAGGAACGATGACATTGGAACTTATGGATATAAATACCGGGGAAGTGGAAACAGTGGCAGAGGAAAACATGATTACCAATGCCGTGAATCACATCTTTGGTTTGAATCCACTGGGAGTTTTTTATGAGGTGGCAGCCAGTATTGACGGGATTGAGTGGAACAAAGGGTTACTTCCCATCTGCCCGAATATGATTGGAGGAATCCTGCTTTTCTCCAAAGCACTGGACGAGAAGAAAGATAATATCTATTCTTCATCGGATAACCTGCCTGTAGCTTATGCTTCTAACAACGTGAATTCAACGGCAAATTTGGCGAGAGGAAGTTTGAATCTTACAGAGAGTAAGGTATTGGAAAATGGCTACAAGTTCGTATGGGAATTCACTCCAAGCCAGGGGAATGGAACCATAGCGGCGGCAGCACTAACCAGTGCACAAGGCGGAACAAATGCTTATGGGAGCCTGATAGATGACAGCACCACCTTTTTGAAGCTAAAGAGTGTAGATATCGGCAGTTTGTCCAATGAAAAGCAGTTGGTGCTGTTTGAGGCGGTGGAAGTGGATTATGAAAATGATTTGCTTTGCTCTATTACTTATCAGGATACCGCTGTACGGATTCGTAAAGTACGTGTTCCCATTTTCAGTATCGGATTAAATGAGAAACTGGATGATACGACCTGTACGGTATTGGATGATCAAGTAATCCAGACCACCACCTTTCGCTTTTTGGGAAAGTATACACTCTATGGAGAATTTTTGGATGGTGCGAATGGCTATTGGTACGGATTTTCCAATGAAGGAAATTCCTCCGGCAGTGCTACAATGTTGTGGGTAAAAATCTCAAAGACCGATTATTCCATAACGGAGGGGGAATGGGTACTTTCCAATGCAATGCTCATAGATGTGGGAAACCGGGATGAGAGCGGTTCTTATCCGGAGCGGGTTTTAAAATGCTGTGTACGGAAGGGATATCTGTATGTTATGGCAAATAATAAAGAAGGGGTATATAAAATTAATACGGCGAATTCTTCGGATGTAACATTAATCAATCTGGGATTTGTCTCCAAATGGAAACCGCTTTGTGACAAAGGAAACTGTGAGGTTTATATGACCCTGATTGGTGATTTGATTATCGGAGGGGATTTCCAAATTACGATTGATGATAAGATTATCCCAACCCAAGGGAGCGAAAGACTGAATGATGCGGCAACACCATTGTTTCAGTATAAAAATTTCCTTTTGAGCTGGGGTGGAAGCTATGGTTCCGAATACCGGACAATGTACCTGCTGACACCTTATCTGGCATCTATTAATAACCTGTCTTCGGCAGTGGTGAAGACAGTAGATAAGACCATGAAGATAACATATACACTGACGCAAGAATGAGGAAATTCTATATCACAGTAGCTGGACAGCTTTCGGGCTGTTTTTTTTGTGCAGGAAAATAAAAGGAGGGCAATACGATGAAGGATGTTGCAAACACGATGCAGTATGTTTTTGCCGCCATGGGCGGCGCACTTGGATCAGTAATGGGAGGTTTTGACGGCTTTCTATATGCACTGATTGTTTTTGTAGTAGTAGATTATATGACAGGAGTGATGGTTGGAATTTCGAATAAAGAACTTTCCAGTCAGATTGGTTTCCGTGGGATTTTTAAGAAGGTGGTGATTTTTTCACTGGTGGCGGTGGCACACATCATTGACACTCATGTGATTCAGAATGGGAGTGTTCTGCGGACAACCGTGATTTTCTTCTATCTGTCCAATGAGGGGATTTCCATTCTGGAAAATGCCGCTTTGATTGGACTTCCCATTCCAAAGAAGATGAAGGATGTCCTGGAGCAGTTGAAGGAGAATGAAGACCATGAAGGTAAATAGGAGTTATGTGACATCTAATAACACTTACAGCGTAAATGATCCACAGTATATCGTAATCCACAATACGGACAACTTCCGTGCCGGAGCAGATGCCCTGGCTCATGCCAAAGCACAGTTTAATGGGAACTTAAGCACCTCCGTTCATTATTATACGGATGATGGTAACACGGTGTACCAGGCAGCTTCCAATGATTGTGGATGTTGGCACGTAGGGGTAAATTATGGCGGGCGGCTGTTTGGAACTGTGAACAACAAGAATAGTATCGGTGTGGAAATGTGTGTACAGGCCGGGTATGACTTTAATAAGGCGTTTGCAAACACAGTGGCATTTGTTCGCCTGTTGATGAAAGAAACCGGAATTCCGGCTGACCGGGTATTACAGCATTATGATGTGTGTGCCAAGAACTGTCCGTCACAAATCCGGGCTAAGGACATGTGGGAGGAGTTCAAGCTGCAGATTCAAAGCTGTGGTTCTGGTGATAATGAAGGTAACTCTTCCTATGTAAAGGACTATGAACAGTTCATAGGAAGTCTGTCTTCTAACTCCTATAAGGTGAAAGTGTCAATTCCGAATTTGCATATCCGCAAAGGACCCGGAACAAATTACGGAAAACAGCCGGGTTTTATAGGAATCGGCGTCTTTACCATCGTAGAGGAATCTGCGGGTCAGGGAGCCGCAAAATGGGGGCTGTTGAAGTCCTATCAGAAGAACAGGAATGGGTGGATATCCTTGGATTATGCTGCCCGTATTTAGATGCCAGCAAGCCCAGAATATAGAACAGAAGAAAAGGCGGTGGAAACCGCTGAATTGCTTGACTTTATAGCGGTTAAGAGTGATTAATAGACTACCAAAAAATGAAAGGAGTTCTTATTATTATGGTAGTTTCAGGTAAAGTTAAAAAAGCAGCATTCTACTGTAGGATGAACCATAGCAACCATGATTACACACAGTTTTTGGAGGAAATTCAGAAGAGCCTTGATGGAAGATACGGAGCAGGGAACTGGAAAATGACATTGTTCTTTGAAATAGAGTCTGGTACAAATCCGAATCGGAAAAAGTTTCTCCAGTTAAAGTCGGAGATTCGGGCTGGTAAGTGGGATGTGGTAGTGACCATGAAGGCAGACACCATAGCAAGGGATTGGAAACAGTTCATGGAATTTATGGAAGCATGTAAGGAAAACAGTGTAGAGGTTATCTGCATCCGTGGACCAGAAGAAGCTGAACCCATATATAAACGGATTCAACAGTTTGCCCGGGATTATTTTGAAGGAAGTGATTGCCCATGAAAATCCGGATACTGGAACCTGTTTTCCAAGTGGAACAAAAGAAAAAGCGTGTCTGTGCTTATGCCAGGGTGTCTTCAGACAGCAGAAGGCAAGAGGACTCGCTGGAAAATCAGACAGATACCTATGAGCGCCTGATTAATTCTAATCCAGAGTATGAGTTTGCCGGAGTCTATGCCGACCAGGGAATCTCCGGCTACTGCGAGAGCCGTCCACAGTTCCAGAAAATGCTGAAAAAAGCAAGGGCAGGGGAAATCAATTTAATCATAACAAAGTCAATATCGAGATTTGCGAGAAATACCGTCACCGTTCTGAAAGTTGCAAGAGAGCTGAAAGAACTGGGTGTCGGTATTTTTTTTGAAGAACAGAATATCAACACCCTTTCCGGGGACGGCGAGATGATGCTTGCCGTCCTTGCTTCTTTTGCACAGGAAGAGAGCCGGAGCATAAGCGAGAACAACAAGTGGACCATTAAAAAGAAGTTTGAGCAGGGAGAAATCATGATTAATACCAAGCGGTTCCTTGGGTATGACAAGGATGAGTATGGTGGACTGGCAATTAACCAGAAAGAGGCATTCGTAGTGGATTTTCTTTATGACATGACCTTGTTGGGATTGGGAAATTCCAGACTGAAAAGCCTAATGAATTTTCTTGGGGTAAAGACCGTGACCGATGTGGAATGGAATGAAGGCACGGTAAATGGGGTGCTGACCAATGAAAAGTACAAAGGGGACTATCACCTGCAGAAATACTTCACGCCGGAGAATAAGCGGAACCAGTCAAGATTAAATCGTGGTGAAGTGCAGAGTTACTACATCACAGATAACCACCCGGCTATCGTGAGTGAGGAGAAATGGAACCGGGTACAGGCGGAAAGGGAACGCCGGAAGAAAAATAGTAATATTGCTGCTGACGGTACTGAGAAGTACCAGAACCGATATCCGCTGAGCGGAATGCTGATTTGCCCATATTGCGGAAAGAATCTCCGGCGCAGAATGGTATATAAAGGAAAGATTCAGTGGCTGTGCAGCACTTATATTAAAGAGGGAAAACAAGCTTGCCGGGGAGTGCGGGTAGATGATACAGAGGTCATAAAGCGGAACATTACAGAACCAACGGTGGTAGAGGAGGTGAATGTACATGGCAAGAAACATTACAGTTATACCTGCAAGGCAGATTTCATCAACGGACGAAAGTATGAGCCAGAGTGTGCGGAAGTTACGGGTAGCGGCTTATTGCAGGGTATCAACCGCCCAAGAAGAACAGTTATTAAGTTATGAGAACCAGGTAAATTATTACACTACATTTATTAATGAGAATCCCCTTTATGAGTATGCAGGTACTTATGCGGATGAGGGTATTTCAGCAACCAATACCAAAAAGAGGGATAAGTTTAAACGTATGATAGCAGACTGCCGGACGGGAAAGATTGACATGATTATTACAAAGTCTATTTCACGGTTTGCAAGGAATACGCTGGACTGCCTGAACTATGTGAGGGAGCTGAAAGAATTAGGTATTGGTATCATTTTTGAAAAGGAAAATATAAATACCTTGGATACCAAAGGGGAAGTACTGCTCACTATCCTTTCTTCACTGGCACAGGATGAGAGTCGGTCTATCTCTGAAAACTCTACCTGGGGAATACGCAGGCGGTTTGAAAAAGGGAAGCATAAGATGAGTACCAAACGGTTCCTTGGTTATGACACGGATGAGGAGGGCAAACTGGTTATTAACCGGAAGCAGGCACAGGTTGTGAAGCGATTGTATTCGGAGTTTTTAAGCGGGAAAACGGTTGATTATATTAAACGGATATTTGAGCAGGAAGGTGTTGTTAACTGGGATGGAAGTACAAAATGGCAAGTGACAACCCTACAGAGTATGCTAGAAAATGAAAAGTATAAAGGTGATGCTGTACTACAGAAGAGTTACACTGTTGATTTCCTTACTAAGAAACGGGCGATGAATCAGGGAGAAATACAGAAGTTTTACATTGAAGATGACCATGAAGCGATTATTGAGCCGCGGATATGGGAATGTGTGCAGTTGGAGATTGAGCGGCGGAAACGGTATCTGGAGGAGCATGGTACCAAATCCTATTCCAATAATACGGAGAAGAATCCGTTTGCCTCAAAGGTTGTCTGTGGGGAGTGTAATAAGGTATTTACCCGGAAAGGGTGGCGGAGCAATGCCGGGGAAACGAGGAAAATTTGGCAGTGTAGTGAACGGTATAAGGTGAAGGGCGTTATGGGTTGTGCAAATAGGCATGTAGAAGAGGATACCTTGATTGAGATTTACCTGATGGCATGGAACCGGCTGTTAGAGTGCAGAGAGATGCTTGCACCGGAATGGGAGGGGAAGATGCAGGGGGCTGACATGCTGGCAAAGTTTCGGGCGATGGACTTTATGGAGATTACGAAGGAGGCGCAGCCCTTGCAGGAGATGGATATTGCTTTAATGCTCCAGACGGTGGATCATGTCAAGGTGTATGAGAGTGGGATGATTGTGGCAGTGTTTCTGGAGGGGACGGAAATTGAGTGGAAAAATTAAAAGGGTAAAAATATGAGCCGGCTGGACGGAAATTTCAAAATACTATGCTCAAGTTTTTCTTGATTTTTTATTAGAACATGATATACTAAATAAGTAAATTTATTTACTTAAAAAGGGTGAAAACATGAGCTTTGGAACATACTTTAGAGAATTGAGAAGATCCAAGAAAATCACACAGAAACAGCTTGCTGGTGCAATTGGAAAGACGCCGATGTTAATAAGTGGTGTCGAAACAAATAAAAATGGACCGTTTTCAGATGAAGATTTAAAGAAAATAGCGGGCTGTATGAACTTAACTGAAGATGAGTATAAGGATTTGCTTATACAAGCATCTAATGCAAGAGGGAAGTTGCCGCCGTATATAGCAGACTATATTGCCTGTCATAAAGAGGCCTATAGTCTGCTGGAGGTCTTGGCTCAAAAAAAAATGGGAGAGACTTCGTTAAGAAAAATTAAGGTATACGCGGAGGAAATGGAATAATTATGTTAAAAACAGTAGACTTATTTGCTGGAGCAGGTGGCTTGAGCTACGGATTTGAGTTAACTAATCAATTCCTAATAGTTGCAGCAGCAGAAAATAACAAGAATGCAAGTAAAACATATGTAGAAAATCATAAGGGACGCGGGAATATTATTATGATTCCTGATGTGCGAGGATACAATTTTAAGGATCTAGCAGAGAAAAGTGGAGAGATAGATGTAGTTATTGGGGGCCCGCCATGCCAAGGATTCTCTAATGCAAACAGACAAAAAAATCATATCATTAGTATGAACAATTCACTGGTAAAAGAATATTTTAGAGCAATAAAGGAAATAGAACCTAGAGCCTTTGTTATGGAAAACGTCAGTATGCTTTCATCTGACACACATCGTTTTTATGATTCATATTGTGACCATGAAGTTATTGAAGCACTTGGAATAAAAAAGAGAGATGACGACTTGGTAATATCTGAAGGAGATTATGATGAAGTTAATCTGATGGATATTTTTGATAATGGTAATGAGGATAAATATAGAATTAATGATGAATTATTTCAATTACTGAATGTTTTATATAAAAATAGAAGCAATGAAGATAGACTTCCAAAATACATTAAAAAGAACGGGCAGACAATAGTAAGGAAAATAGAACAATGTTTACAGGAAGATTTATTTGAATTTGATATTCTGATAAATACTGCAAAATATATTCACTTACCAGAATTACACCAATATTTTGAAGAACTGGGCTTATTTATTAAATTTCAGAAAAGCTTTCGACTTAGAGATGAATTAATAGATAATGAAATCATATATAAATTTCAAAGGAATCCAAATACAGGGGCGATAACTGCATCTGTTAAATCATATGCGGTTATTGATTATATAAACAAAATTCTTGGAGATGATTATGTAATTAATAGTGGTGAGATAAATTCTCTTTGGTTTGGTGTTCCCCAGGAGAGAAAGAGGTACATAGTACTGGGAGTAAAATCTGATGAGTTGAAGGCTGAGAAGATAGAGATGCCAAAAGACAGGCATTTGCCAATTGTAAACGTAGGACAGGCAATTATGGATTTAGCGGTATATAATGTAACAGATGATGTAGAAGAAATTAATGAAATACCTTACATCGGGCAGGAAAATTTATCGGAATATGCGGTATTAATGAGACAGGATTCTACGGGTGTCAATAATCACATTGTGCCAAAAACGAGAGAAAAGGCCAAGAAAAGATTTGAGGCTCTAAATGAGGGAGAAAACTTCCATAAGCTGTCTGATGATATGAAAGATAATTACGCTGACCCAGCAAGGACACAAAACAGTATATACCTGAAACTTGATAGTTCGAAGCCAAGTGGAACAGTTATTAATGTGAGAAAATCTATGTGGATTCATCCAACACTTAATAGGGCAATCAGTGTAAGGGAAGCAGCGAGACTGCAATCCTTTCCAGATAGTTTTATATTTAAAGGGACAAAAGATTCTCAATATCAACAGGTTGGAAATGCTGTACCTATTTTGATGGCAAAAGGAATTGCAGAAGAATTATTAAAATATTTGTAAAATAAGGCGTAGGGAAATGATAACCTACGCCTATTATTTTTGAAATAATTTTAAAATGAATAATTTAAAATGAAAATTATAAATATATTTTAATTTTATGCTTGACATATACTGTTTAATAAAAACAGAATGAATATATTTATTTTAAAAATAATATGAAAATAATTGACATATACATAACGTTTGGGATATATTATAATCATAATATAAAATTCATAGAATCGCCGGAGGTATCAAATGAAAGAAGAGTCTAAACGTGAAAAATTTGTGAGAATAGCTGAAGCTAGGACAAACAAAATTATCAATATGATTCAATTGTTAGGGAATTGTTCTAATCAGAGCCTCTACGATTATTCGCAAAAGGATGTTGCTAAGATATTTAATACAATTCAGACTGAATTGGATGAAGCAAAAAAAAGATACAATAAGCAAGATAACCAGAATGGTAGTAAGTTTACGTTGGAGGAGAAGGGGTATGGGCGATGAATGGAACGAAAGATATAAATGGTGCTTTAGTCCATTAGGTACTGGAGATAAGGTTGGTGTAAATAATGCTGGTATTGGCATTTTTAAGAAACAACGTTATATTGGGCTAGCCAAGGAAATTCTTCAAAATGTAATAGATGCAAAAGATAGTAATATAGAGGGACCTGCACGTGCTTGTTTTGAAGTAATACAGATTTCAAAAAGAGAAGTTCCTGGTGCAGATAGGTTGTCAGAAGTCATTAAGAGATGCTATGATTATTATCACGAAGGCGATGATGGTAAGAAAATGGCTCTTTTAAAAAAAGCGTCAGAAGAACTGCTTGATAAAGGTGACTTGATTCCGGTTTTGAAAATAAGTGATTACAATACAATTGGACTCATCGGTGCAAAACAGGAAAAAGGCAGTAACTGGACTGGATTAGTTAGGGAAATCAGTGCAACAAATAAAGGAAATGGACAAAGTGGTTCATTTGGTGTGGGTAAGTTTGCTCCCTTCAATTTTTCATCACTGAGAACGATTATTTATTCTACATATAATAAGAATGAGGAAGTAGCGTTACAAGGAAAGACAATTTTGACCACGTTTAAGGATGAAGATGAAAAGTTAAAACAAAATGTAGGGTTGTTCGGATTGGTAGAGGAAGAAGATTGTAAAGCTATTTATGACACTCAAGCCGTTCCAGATATATTTCGTCGGACAGAACATGGAACCGATTTGTTTGTGTTAGGCTTTCAGGAAGATGAGGATTGGATGCAGCAGATAGCTGTTAGTGTTCTTGAATTCTTCTTTTATACAATTTTTAAGGGGAATCTGGAAGTATCCATTATTGATGGTGATAAACGAATTGATATCAATAAAGAAAACTTGTCAGAGATGATATCAATTTATGAGACATATTGTAAAGAAAATGAAATTGAGTTTAGCGCTTCTATTTATTGGAATATCTTGAATGATACATCAGGCATGACAAAACATTTTAATGAGATATTTAAGAACAAAGGTAGTGTGGAGCTATATTTGCGGGTAGATCCGGATTTCTCTGAAAAGCGTATACTTCAAATGAGAAAAGCAGGAATGAAAATACAGGAAGATACAGCATTTAGAATAGGTGCATATTTTCGCGGTATTTTTATTGCGACAGGGGAATGTAGCGAATCTGATGAACCAACAGATAATATAAATAGCTTTTTGAGAAAATGCGAAAACCAAGCACATGACGCATGGAGCAAAGATGAATATGAAGATAATCGAGAAGAAGCCGATAAAATATTAAAGGCAATTCATGCATGGATTTTAAATAAAATTAAAGAAGAAATGCCGGAAATTGTTAGTGAGGAAACGGGTGCTTTTGGTTTAAGTGATTTGCTTCCAAACCAAGAAAGTGATGGAACAGAAGATCAGGAGGAAAGTGCATATGCATTTTTTGAACCAATGCCAGTTGATATAGTTCCTGTCGGAATAAGAAATAACGTCCCAAAAGTATCAGATATAGCAGTTGTTCCTAAAAAAACAGGAGCCAATAAGCCAATTGATATTGTTGTGCCTGGGGAGGGAGAGGAAGAACTATCAGGTGGAAGACAACCACAAGAACCAAAACTACCACACCCGCCTTATCCGGGACCTTATCCAGGTCCATTCCCGGGAACAGACCCTTCACCGGATCCTTTGCCGGATCCAGATGGACCTGTAAGTATGCTAGGTAAGAAAGAACAGAAAAAAGTTAAAAATGCAGGTAAAGCGATATTGCATGGTATTTCGATATCAGGGGTTAAAACGCCTTATGATAGTAGAAATAACACATTTAGAGTTTCTTTCATACCTTTAAAAGCAGCAGACGAGGTCTACATACGTCTCAGAATTGGTTCAGATGATGAGGATAAGAGAAATGCTAAGGTTAAGTCAGCCGTAAATAAAGGGGTGGCATTAAAACTGGAGAAGGATTTTATAAAAATTCCTCATATAGATAAAGGTGAAAAAGTGATTCTTATCATAGAGTTACATAATGTAAAGCGATGTCCATTGGAGGTGACTGCTTATGCTGAATAGTGCGATGAATTATCCATATCCAATTTTGCGTAATCAGGCAATTGACTATAAGTCAGGAATTTTTAAAGCAGATATTAAGAAAACGAATCGAAATGATGGATTTGATTTATCTATTGGTTATGAAGTGACGAATAGCAGAATTAGTGAGTTGCTGGAACAAGGGATTTTAGCTTATGCATTACAAATACAATGCATTTCCACCTGGTATCGAAAATTGGAAATAAGCAGAGACAATAGACAGAATATTTTTATTCCGTCTAGTACAGTACATGAACGAGTAGATTTATGCCCTTGTATAATTGCATTAACGAATATTTTGGACTTTTCTAATGAAGATTTTTCTGAAGATTTTGAAGGAATATCGTTTAGCATCAATAAGGGAGAAGCCGTGGCCATAGGCGAAAGGCAGAAATTTGATGCAATATATAAGAATGATATTATTAAAAAAGGTGACCCGATTGTACATTTTATAAATGATGAAAATTGTTCAGTAATGTTTTGTGAATGGGAATATGCAACTATACAGATTCACTTACCCAAAAAGCAGTATGAACAGTATAATCTTATTGGGGAGTACGAACCTTGGAAAATACCATTATTGAATGCAATATATGTAGTTCCGACAATTGTTCAGGCTATTTCAGAGGTATGCCGTGATGAGTTGCATGGTGAAAATGGATATTTATCACGATATGCTTGGTATAAGACGTTAAAGGTGTTGATTGCAAAGGCTGCAAATGGGGAGGATAATAAGTATAAAAAATTACTTAACGACCCAATAGGAACGGCTCAACTCCTACTAAATGATAACTCGGCTCAGTCACTAGAGTTGTTAAGCAAGGCCGCAAAACAATAGTAGCAAGCAGGAGGTACGTATGATTATTAATTTTATGAAAGATAATGCACTTGATATGCTTAAGTCTGATATACCCAACAATGTTTTTCTATACAATTCAAAAGATAAGTGGATTGACAGTTATTTTGAAGAAAAAGGACTTAGTAATTATTCATTTAATACTGGTATGATGATTCCTGATGTTGAACTTCTTATAGGAGATTCTAAAACAGATTGTGAAAATGCCATAAGGATTTATGAAGCTTTCAAGGGGAGACTTAATCCAGTGCAGGCAAGTGATCTAAGATTGTGGGCATTCTTAGCACACAACGTTTATTGGGACTATATGAGGGAGAGGTGGGGGATTGATGTAGCATTTGAAGATGACGAAAATGATGCTGGGAAAGATAAAATAGTTTCTCGCATTGGAACAAGATATTTTTATGAGGCTTCAAAGGGTAAAGCATTTGTCCGGCAGGGGATTGCACGTTTATACTGGAGTGCCTATTTAACTTATGATGAGAGCAATGTAAACAATCCTTATGAACTGACAGAGTATTTTTTGAGTAAACAGGATATTTTTGCTGTTTCAACAGAGAGATCATTGGCTAGGAATAAAGAACTGCTCTTAGCTGCTCTAAAAGTTTTGAAAGAACATGGAGACCTCAAACGTAATGTTATCAGACAATATTTTCTGAATTTGAATCAAGCTGGTGGGGTAATCGTATTGGATTCGTTGTCTAAAGAATTGGCATATGACTTGGCAAAGTCTACACTAGATAATGTGGTACTTGAAATGGAATTTAGAGAAAAGAACGATGATAATTCTGGAAAAGATATAAACTCTATAAACAGGAAGGTTGTTAAGAGAAATAGTAAAATTGTTGTCATGAATCTGAAGACACAGCGAGTAATGCCTATTGCGGTTGATAAAAACAAGCTACAGACAAAGCCTAAACTTGAAGGTCTTTTTATAGGAGCTAAATTCAAGATTAGCAAGGATATTTGGCAGGTTACTGAGATAAAATAGAGAGCAGAACGGTGGATAGGTGTTACATATGAAAAATAGAAATGGAGTTAAATGGAGCAGAGATGAAACAATACTGGCATTTGATCTGTACTGTCGTACACCGTTTGGAAAAATCAGTCAATCTAATATAGATATAATTGAGCTTGCAGAGCTTTTGGGCAGAACCCCAGGTTCTGTAGGTTTAAAGATGCATAACCTAGCACATTTTGATACGAAATTACAGCAACGGAATGTAACGGCTATGGCACATGGAAGCAAAATGGATGCCCAAGTATATTCCGAGTTTTCCAGCAATTGGACGGAATTGACATATCGGGCTCAGTTAATCAAAGCGAATATGCAGAACCTTGAAATTCATGAGATCATAGATATGGGGGATATAGATAATATTCCGCCTGGAGTATATAGAGAACAGTTGATGAAAACAAGAATTGGACAGTATTTCTTTAGAATAACAGTTCTGAATTCTTATGGTAGCCGATGTTGCGTGACGGGATTGTCTAAATCAGATTTGCTTATTGCGAGCCACATAAAACCGTGGAAAGTGAGTGATGAACAGACAGAACGGACAAATCCACGAAACGGGATTTGCTTGAATTCTTTACATGATAAAGCTTTTGATCGAGGGCTGATTACAATTACACAGGATTTTCGGATTTTGGTCTCCAATGCTGTAATACATGCTGAGATGGATGAGAAAACCAGAGGATGGTTTATGAGTTATAACCACAGGCAGATATGTCTTCCAGATAAATTCTTACCAGCAAAAGATTTTATTGAATACCATAATGATATGATATTCCAGAGGTGATAATGTGGATAATCTCACTCCTCAGCAACGACAAAAGAATATGAAACGTATAAAAGCTAAAGATACGGCAATCGAGATGATTCTAAGGAAGGCTTTATGGGCAAGAGGATATCGTTACAGAAAAAATTATAAAAAGCTTCCAGGTCATCCCGATATTGTTTTTACAAAATATAAAATAGCCATATTCTGTGATGGAGAGTTTTTTCACGGAAAAGACTGGGAGGAAATGAAAGTCCGTCTCCAAAAAAGTAATAATAGTGATTATTGGCTTAGGAAAATTTCCAGAAACATGGAGCGTGACGAAGAAGTGAATAAGCAGCTCCGTAATTTAGGCTGGTCTGTCTTGCGGTTCTGGGGAAAAGATATAAAAAAGGATCTTAATGGATGCATCAAAACGATAGAAGAGCATATTTTCTGTAATAAAATAGGTGAGGATATTATCACAAAAGATGGAGAGGATTAAGATGATAATTAAGATAATTGATTTAATCAAAGGGCTCCAGCGGTTAAGCTAAAGGGAGTATGTTGGTGTGCTTTGGCGGTTGGTTGGAGTGAAATGTGTTTATGGTTACTGTGCTGGGGAAGAGAAATTAAATTATTTTATGGTGGTGGATAATTTATGAATATTGAGATGAAATATTTTAATGTATATTATTATTGTAATGTTGTCAGTAATATAATTCAATATCAGACGGAAGAGTTTCTAGTGAATTTATCGGAGTTTTCTCATTTGTATATAGAATCTATACCGGAAAATTACAAAAAAGAATCAATACTGATTCTTTTTTGTCAATGGGCAGCTGGCAATATTATGGAAGAGGATATGTTTGATGACATAAAGAGCTTGAATCAACAAATTGAAAAATTAAATAGTCAAAGAAATGAAAATATATGTGATAATTCGGATATAGATGATCTGCATAATTTTTTTGATTTGGAAGGTGAAAATAAAAAATATCATGGTTTGTTAAAAAAACACGAACAGTTTAAAAAGCAGAATATTATTAGAGCTATATGGTCAGAAGGGGCTGAATATACTCTTCAAATAGATAAAGCACTCAAGTTTTACTTTGACCATGAACCCCAATTTACTGAGTGGTTATTGGATAGCGATGAAGAGCTGATAGAAGATATTTTATATGAATATTTGGGAGAATTAAAATTAACGGGTTGGTATGAAGCTGTAATGGAGAAGATCGCTCATGAGATGTTTTATATATTATTTCTGAACAGAGAGTTTTTATTAAAGTTTAATGAGTATATAGCTCGTACTCATGACAATGAATACTCCCATGTATATACTCCTAAATGGGTAGAGAGGGCAGTGTTTCATCGAGATAGAGGCAAGTGTACTTTTTGTAGGAGAGATTTGACTTCAGTATATAGTGTGATGGAGGAACGGGGGCTGCATTATGATCATATCGTTTCTTTAGAACAAGGGGGCATAAATGATGTGTCAAATTTGCAATTGTTATGTGATAAATGTAATTTAAGTAAAAGTACAGGTGTGAGAACTAGTGACATATATCAAAATTGGTTTGATATATTGGATGATAAACAGTAAAATGTGTTTCAGATAATAGATAATAAATATATAATGGTGACCAACTTTGAATAGGGATGAAAAATTAATAGATATTATTGATATTAGAGTATAAATAAGAGAGTTCAAGAGTGGAAAAAAGTGAAGTGAGTATAAGAAACAGAATAATTCACACATCTATAAAATATTAAACAATAATAAAGGGGTAATTGACCCCTTTTGCTATGTAGTATAAAAATTGTATTTCACCGCATGTGGAGACGGTAGTATTGTTGGAGAGGAAAGTGCAGTAAATCAAAGGTTTTCGGGATTTGAGCAGGAGATGTACGTGTTCTTTTACAGTTGGTTGGAGTGAAATATGTTTACTCTTACTGAGGTGGGGTAAAGTAAATGAACATTTTGGCAAAAGATAGAAGTATTTATGATAACAGTAGCGGAGATGATTATGTGTGGGAGACAAGAATATGAAGATATAGAGCACTTTTTAGGGAATTTAAAACGAAAAATGAAAAATGATATAGATAAAGATTCTCTAATTTATACAATTATTTTTGCGAAATATATAGATGCTGGATTTCAGCAAAAAAAAGCCACAGGGTATCCATTAGCGATTCAGGCTTGGCCAGCAATTTTAAAATTATCATACAAGGAATTTGATAATGAGGGGTATCCTGGTTTTAGTCTAACAGATAAAGAAATATTAAACGTTGAATTGATGCTGATTTATTATAGTAAAATATTAGCTATCGAAAAGTTTCTGGATATGTGCAAGTATAAGTTGGGAAGATTTAGCAAGATTGGTGATTATAAATATCAATTTATTTTAAATACTGATAAATATCCAATGGAAAGATTTGAACTAGAAGACTATTATAATTATTGTGATAAATTAGCTAATGTAGAATTGTACAAGGATGATTTTGCTGAAATACAAAATATAATGAAGAAATTACTATTTGTCCATAATGAGAAGTTTATAGGTTATAATGCTGATGATAGGGTTGATAGGTATTTTGAAAAGAAAGCACTTGAAAAGGCTTCTAAATTTTATGGATGTTTAGACTTTGAAGATAATGCAATATTTGGTGAAGTTGAATATAAAGATTATGTTGCTGCAATAATTACGTTTATAGGCATTACATTAAAACATTTGGAATTTTGTAAATTACATATTGAAATGCATCCGGAAATAAAATTAATTGATATTGTAGATGTTTATCATACGGAAGAGGATAATGCATTAACATTGCATTATGCCTTAAATATACCTATTACGACTGCAAGAAAAATTATTGGAATTTTAACAACTCAAAAGGATGATTTAGATAAACTTAAAGATACACATAATCATTCATATCCTATGT
Organism: Lacrimispora sp. BS-2; assembly: GCF_040207125.1. Classification (NCBI taxonomy): domain Bacteria; kingdom Bacillati; phylum Bacillota; class Clostridia; order Lachnospirales; family Lachnospiraceae; genus Lacrimispora; species Lacrimispora cavernae. The sequence continues at coordinate 1,744,880 of NZ_CP157940.1, read as the reverse complement.
TTTTAAAAGTATCAAAAACGATATTAATGAGAGTTTCCCTGTCTTTTCTTGTGGATCCATTTATGTTTCTATTTCAACAGTTGCAAAATCGATTTCCAAACGATTGGAATAGGGAAAATAATGGGCGAGAGGAATTATTTAGACGACAATTATATAAAAAAATTCCTGACAGAGTTGGATTTATGAAAATTGATAAGAATATAAACATATACGCTAATAAGAAGAGGATAACAGATATAGATGCCTTAATAATTGATAAAGGGACAAATACCATGGCTATGTTCCAATTGAAATGGCAGGAACCATTTGGAGATTCTCTTTCTAAAAGAAATAGCAAGAAAAATAATTTCATTAGTACAAGTAATAAATGGATAGAGTCTGTTCATAAATGGTTAGAGGAAAGTAGTAATAAAGAGAAGGCAGATGCTTTTAATCTTAAATCGTATGAATTTGAAGAGAAGTGGCATTATAGACTATTTGTTATAGGAAGACATTTTTCACGATTTTCAATAGATCATAGTAGTAGTAATGAGGCTTGCTGGTGTAATTGGTACCGATTTATTAATATTTGTGAAATTGTTAATCAGACAAAATCGGGTGATTATATTAATTTGCTTTACGAGTTGATTGAAGCATCGTATAAAAAGCAACAAGAAGTGGAGGTGGATATATCAAATGATATTATTGAAATAGAAAATTGGAAGTTTTATTTATTAGGGAAAAAATAATCTGCTCCTAGATGGGGGAAATCAGCTACCCCTCTGTTGAAAATTGGAATTACTTTTGCCATGTAGTATAAAACTCTCGTTCAAAGGAACGTAGAATCCATAGTCCTGTTACAGCGAAAAATAAATAAAGAGGATTAGAAGATAGGCGGTAATGAATGAGGATGTGAGAGTGGATACTTTCATGTCCTTTTCTATTATATGATATTTAAGGCTTGATAATATATAACTACGGTTAGAACATATATGAAAAAGTTCATTACATTCTCGCAAAAATCAATTTAATTAAAAAAGATTAGCTTGCCCTCCTATGGTTTATTTCAAATTTATATTATAATATTGGAAAATTGGTTTCTGGGGGAGACTGTCATGTCGAAAATAAATGATATCCAAAATGGGATTTTACAGATGGAGGGTGGTTGCTACCAAAAACTTCTTGATTGCTATCTGCATCGTAAATATGGAGTTGATAACTGGTCTCCCTTAGGTGCTCAGTTAGGAACTGATAAAACAACAAAAGGAACTCCAGATGCGTATGCTCGGACAGAAGATGGAAAGTATGTTTTACTTATGTATGGAACGGTAAAAAGCAGTCCTTTTGTCAAAATCAAAGCCGATATTGAATCCTGTCTTGATAAGCGGAAAACAGGGATTGATATATCGAATATTGAACAAATCATTTGTTGCCATACATCAACCAGATTAACTGCAGGGGAGAATAAGGTGTTGCATGAATTGTTTAGCAATGTTAAGTTAGTTGGCATTGGTGAGTTATCACAGGACTTATATTACAAATATCAAGCTTTGGCCAAAGAGTACTTGAATGTTTCAATAGATACAAATCAAATTTTAGAAGATGTAGAGTTTATAAAAAAATCAGAATCTAGTGCATTTACAACTCCATTAAGCAACCAGCTATTGTGTAGGGAGGAGGAAAAAAACGAAGTACTAGATTTTTTAAATAGTTCTGACGTTGTGGTTATTAGCGGTAAATCAGGTGCGGGTAAAACTAGATTAGCCTTGGAGGTTGGAAGAGAATTTTCGAAGAAAAACAATTATGTATTTCGCTGTGTTAAGCAGAATGGTGAACCGATTTATGAGGATCTGAAAGCACATTTTGTTGATGAGGTTGATTATTGCGTTTTTGTAGATGATGCAAATATGCTAGCACATCTCTCGCATCTTCTGGATATTTGCATTAATAAAAGTCGAAAATATAGGACGAAGTTAATTATAACGGTACGTGACTATGCGTATAATGATATTTTAATACGCATTAAGAAACAGGTGCTGCCGCAAACATATGAGCTAAAGCCACTTTCTGACAATAATATAAAAGAAATATTAAAGCAGGAATTTGGGGTGCTAAATAGTGATTGCATTGAACGTATCGTTAAGGTGAGTGGCGGAAATATGCGTCTTGCAATTATGGCAGCCACTAGCCTAATGGAAAAAAAAGTAGGCAATCTAAATAATATTATCGATATTTATGATTTTTATTATCAGGACATTGTTGATAAAATGGGTAGGGCATTAGTCATTACAGGGGCATTGTTAGCCTTATTTGATTCTATAAGATTAGATGATTCAGAACATATAATATATAAGCTGGCAGCAACAAATAATATCTCAGAAAATGAAATAAAGGATGCTTATTTTGAACTGCATAAATTGGAGATTGTTGATATATATAAAGATTTGGCAGTTAAATCTAGTGAACAGGCGTTGAGTAATTATCTGCTTTTTTTGGTGTTTTATAAAAGTAAATATATTCGAATTTCGGATGCGATGAACATTTGCTTTCCTAAATATAGAGGGAGAATTGTGTATGCGTTTAACACACTAATGAATTTGTTTTATTCAAATGAGCTGCAGCAGTATGATTTTTCAGAAATGAAGAAGTCGTGGGGGTATTTTAGTACTAAGAACAAGAAAGTGCAGATGGAATTTTTGTCTGCATTCTATGTTGCAGTTAAAACGGAAACCTTACATTTCATAAAACAGCAAATAGAACAGTTGCCAGAAATACATGAAGATTTTTTGATGTATGATTTTGAGAGCAAAAGTAATAATGAAAATATAAAATCTGAATTTCTTCGGATGATTGCTGGGTTTAAGAGAGCAGATGAATTTGATGATGCGATTCAATTACTGTTATTCCATTTAAAGCGAAATACGGAACAGCCAATGGACTTTTATTTTCTATTGAAGTCACAACTTTCCATTGACAAAAAATCACATTATTATAATTATAAATCTGAATTTAATCTGTTAAAACAATTCATTGATTATTATCATCAAACCAATAGTTCCAATGTAGCAGTTTTGATAATATATTATTGTAAATGGATTTTACAATTTGAGTTTCAATCTATTGAGGCGACATCAAATGGAGGTATTTCGCATACACGATTTGGACTGTTAGATTGTGATGGGATAAGAGAAATCAGGGATCTTGCAATTGAAATATTGTTTCAGTTATATAATGAAGAATCGGGTAAATATAGAATAGCCGTTTTGAATGTGTTAAAATCTTATAAATATATTACAAATTACGTGATTTTACACACAATAATAGTGAAGGTTCGGGAAGAGTTTTTCTGTAAATATGGTTTTTAAAGGTCTTCTTGACAGGGAGCACACCAAACATAGAAGACCTTTTTTATGGCTATAGAAAAGAAAGCTGTAGAAAAAGTACAAGTGACAGATAAAAAAGCAACATTATCCGGCAGTTTCTTGAGGAGTATGACATAGAATTCACTCAGGATTTTTGAGATACACTAAAAGATATACTCAGTGGAACCGTCAAAGAAATGATGGAAGTAGAAATGGATGATTGCCTGCGATATTGCAAGTCAGTGAGTTCTTATAATGAAGAGGATCGGAATGGTTATAAGACGAAATAAGTAATTGTTCAGTTAAGCCATCATAATTGTGTTCAAGACAGAAAAATATCGCCTGCACTTGACACGCCCTGAAAGGTAGGGTATATATAAATCAATGGCTAAAAGATCATCAAGATGCCTTCAGCCTTAAGACTTATCAAAGAAGCGTTGTTTTTATAGAGATTTCTTCACCCTCTCATAGTTAAAAATAATGTTTTATTACTTTTTAATATCTCTAATATTATAACCTATATTTTTCAAACTAAGGGTTTCAAAACTTAATCAAATTTATGGAGAAATTATTCAATATGACTCAATTTACAAAAAGAATTTTGCTATATTTCCTATGCTTTACGTTCTCTGTATTTTCTTTTTCCAATGCCTGGGCAGCACCTGAGTGGCCCTCCAGCGCATCGACCCAGGCTCAGGGAGCCATTCTAATGGATGCTGACACAGGAACCGTGCTTTGGGGCCAGAACATACACGAACAGTATTATCCGGCCAGCATTACGAAGGTCATGACTGCACTGATTGTAATCGAAAACTGCGATTTGGATGAAATGGTGACATTTTCCCACAATGCCGTATATAACGTAGAAGCTGATAGTAGCAATGCCGGAATTGACGAAGGGGATGTGCTCTCGGTCAAGGACTGTCTCTACGCCCTTCTGCTTAAATCAGCCAATGAATCGGCTAATGCCCTGGCAGAGCATATAGCTGGGAGCATCGAAGCCTTTGCGGATATGATGAATGCCCGAGCAAAAGAACTTGGATGTACTAATACCCATTTTGCCAATCCAAGCGGACTTAACGATCCGGAGCATTACACCTCTGCATATGACATGGCCCTCATTTCCAGGGCAGCCTTCAGCAACCCTGTTTTTGAGGAAATTGATTCCGCAACCTATTATAAACTTCCCCCCAATTCCATCAACCCAGAGGGATTTTCCATATATCCTAAACACCGGATGATGAAAAAAAATGATTCTTTTTACTATCCTGGTATAATTGGAGGCAAAACGGGTTACACCTCACTGGCAGGAAATACACTAGTAACATGTGTAGAAAAAAACAACCTAAAGCTAATTGCTGTCATTTTAAAAGGATCCAACCCCCAGTACTGGACAGATACCAAGGGACTTCTGGACTTTGGTTTTGAAAACTTCGTTTCCTTAAAAGCTGCGGATTACGAAAAGACCTACAGCTTTATTACTAGTGACTTAAATTTTAGCGGATTGTCTATGAGCAAGCCGGAAGCCCTGACCCTGGACCCTGACAGCCGGATTATCTTGCCCAAAACAGCGGACTTTTCCGATGCAATACCAGAGCTTAGCTACGATATTTCTTCCGGAGACCCGGAAGGCGCTATTGCAAAAATCAACTACCGCTACAATGACCGGGTGGTGGGCTATACCTTCCTGGAAGTGAATCAGGCTCTAATTAAGGGACAAGAGGAGATATCTACTCCTCGCCCCCCTCTTCCCTTAGATGAACAGTCAACACCTTCGGCTTCAGATGACTACCGAGAAAGAGCCTTGCGCCCCTTTGAAATTCCATTGATTGCCTGGTTGATTTTAGGAGGTGTGATATTCATCGCAGCATTGGGAGGTATCATATCCTTTTTGATTTATCGGAAACACCGTGAAGAGCAGGAATCTTTAATCCGCCGGGAGCAGCGCATGAGACGCCTCCAAGATTCAGGCATTTCCGCTGATGAATTTAACTCCATTATGGAGCATAGGCGCAGAACCTCTTCTGTCAAATGCAGAGGCCGCCGAAGGGGCAAATTCAAGTTCTGACAATTAAAGGGAATTTTATGAAAAGTTACTGGAAAACCTAAAAAAGAAATGCTGCGTAATATTCTGATTATGTTTATCTGCCTTTTGTTTGCAACTGTTATGTCTTATATGTTTCTGGGTTCAAGCTATCTGATTAGGAACACGATGGAAACACCTGGTTTCATGCATATGGCTCCAGTGTAGAAATCACACCGGAGCAGCCGGTTGCTTACTACAGCTTGTAGTAGAACATCAACGGAGGTTCCCTTAAGGGCATGGGCTTAGATAGCGGTCTGTCTATCTGTAAGACTAGCTCTCTAAACTCTTCGGTTTCCTTCATGGCCTCAGTGAGCTTAACAACTCCAATCTCTTCTTTAATTGTACTGGAAATAGTGATACTGTTAATGGTTATCTAAGCACTTTTAAATAATTTTTAAATTCATACTATGTATGGTAAACCATGGAAGCAGCTTATTTTTTCTTAAATGTATTCAATTTGAATACAATGTTTGCTCACATATTGATGCGGAAAATTTAATGAAAGGTGAATAGGTTTTTTTGTTAATGAGTAATAATTATGGCTGACGTATTTATGCATCGGCCTTTTTATTGCCCAAAATGCAATAAAAGTAAAATTGAAAGGAGCGTGTGAAAGTGAAAATTTTAAATTTAGGAAGTATTTATAGTATTACTATAATACTGATTCAAAAATTCTAATGTAAAGTTAAAGAGGTATTAGCATTGTTTGATATTTAGTAATATATTTTCTCGGCGGATTGCTATCAAGATTTTATGTGTGAAATGAAAGAATTCTTACGATCTGATGAGGAGAGGATTGGTGAAAGATGGCATTGTAAGGATATCAAGTGGGCCAGAACTAAATTTGTGTGCCCCAGAATTAAGTTGATATACAATAACTATATTTTTAATTATGTGGATGATTAAAAAGTGTAACCAAAAAAGTTACTTTTGAACATGGACAGGCGGTTTTTACTTTCGCCTGTCCATTTGCTCTGTGGGAAAGGAGATTACAAATATATTTATTCCTCTTACAGATACTCAAGAAAGTACTATGTACGATCAGCCTATAATTGTTAATAATAAAAATAAACTTAATCAGGCCAGCGAAATCAGTAAATATGTCAGAGACATAAAAAGTTTGAGCAAAAGCACTTCTGCAACGGATGGTGGTAAAACTACTTATACTGAATCCACTGATATGAAAACAATAGTGTCAGAAGCGGATCTGGTTTTGGAAGTATCTATCGAAGATTTAAAGGTTGAAGGCTTAGTGCATAATGGAAACACTTATACGTGTGATGTTACAGATATTATCAAAGGTGATTCTTTGCAAAAAGGCGAGGATGGTAAAATATTGGTTACCTTTTTGAAAGGAAGTGTTGAAATAGGTGGAAAATATGTTGTAGCGGTAAACAGAGTTGGCAAGGATTCAATCATCTATACGCAATCTTCAAAAAATAGTGTAATATCTGTAGATGACAATAAATTATTAGATGAAATACACTCATATATACAAGATTAGTGTGCGGTCTTGTACTACTGAAAAGAAGCTAACGAGATAAGATAAAGAAGAAATCCCTTTATAATACAACAAAGAGCGGGATGCGGTAGACGATGCAGTCGTCTATATGCTGGTTGAAACGGCAGAGGCCAATGGATCCGGTACCTGCCCTGGTCACCGGAGTTGTCGGATTACGGCAGTTTTGTTGTTACAGTTTTACTTTGGGTATTTTCTCCTCAAGTATCAGAACTATTAGGCATTTCAATTCCAATTTCATTGCCGGTTGTTTTTCAATCAAAGACTTTGAAAAAGTAGGAGTAATTATGTCTATTGCTTCTTGTGTAATAGTAGCTTTATGCATGCTTGGTATTGGATTAATGACAGGATTATACTAATGTACCGATGATATTTAGTATAGGACTGCCGGTTAATCATAGTTTTAACAGCATTGTACTTTCAGGTGGGGATGTTTTTATTATTCCACTTAAACAAGAGATACCGCACACAAAATTCTGTTTTTTACATATAGTACTAGGAAAGATACGGCAGGCAATGCCGGTAAAGCATATTAAGGAAGAAGCCATGATTAACGGAAGGTTTATCAGATTAAGCGAAGAGGATTATAATCAGTTAGGTATACTTAACTTTTGGAATTCTTCATTCCAGATTCAGACTATTGCAGAAAACCTCCGTATACCTTGGGCAATAGACATTAGTGAGGATGGCAGGCTGTTTTTTACGGAGCGCAGCGGAAACTTGCGTGTCATAGAAAACGGTATATTAAATCCGGTGCCGGTATATACATTCAACTCTCCTTTTGTCAGTACAGGAGAAGGCGGGCTTATGGGGCTTACTTTGGACAGGGATTTTCTTTCAAACGGATATATTTATCTTATGTATACTTATCAGGAAAACGGAGGATTTTACAACCGTGTGGTACGTATGCATATCCAGGGTAACACAGCATTCGGAGAGGAAATTATTTTGGACCAAATTCCGGCAGGTCAGTTCCATAATGGCGGAAGAATAAAAATTGGCCCCGATGGTTACCTGTATATAACTACTGGGGATGCCGGTGAACGTTATCTTGCACAGGACATAAACAGTCTTGCAGGTAAGATTCTGCGGATTGGAACAGACGGAAGTATTCCGCCTGATAATCCCTTTCAGGGTTTACCAGTTTACGCCCTGGGACTTAGAAATCCTCAGGGCTTGGCCTGGAATAACAGGGGTTTGCTATATGCCTCGGATCATGGAGAAACAGCCCATGATGAAATTAATATTATACAACCGGGCGGCAACTATGGCTGGCCTTTGGTTACAGGTGATGAGGAAATGCAGGGATATGATTTTATTAAACCTGTCATACAAAGTGAGGATAATACTTGGGCCCCTGCGGGAATAGCCTTTATAACCTCCGGTCCCCGAATGGGACAGTTGTTTGTATCGACACTCAGGGGGAATATACTCCTGGCAATCACCTTTGATGAATCAGGGACACAAGTGGTTAATGTGGAACCGTTATTGCAAGGCAATTACGGACGATTAAGGGAGGCCTATCAGGCGGGGGATGGTTTTATATACCTTACAACCAGTAACTTGGATGGCAGAGGGATTCCGAATCCCGGAGATGATAAACTCCTCCGGTTGGTACAATAATATAACACTTTGCACGTAATGGGTATGAGGAACATTATTTAATGTTCCTCATACCCATTAACACTTATTACGTTCATTTAACAACCTAGGCTTCATAGCCAAAAAGTGTAATTTGGTTTTTACCGGACATACAGATTTTAACTTCTACCGCATCCAGCTGCACTGCATTTCCAAGGCCCAGTCCGGTATGAGTTCCGACAAATGATGTCTGCATATTACTGATTACTTCCCAGGGATTTGATGCTTGCAGTACTGCATTGGTTATGTCATATGTGACAGGAACTGTTAAATAATCAATAGCTCCTATTAAGGAAAGGCTCATTTGCTGTAATTCGATCCAGTTTTCCAGGGAATCAGGCCGCCAATAGAGTATCATTGAACTGACCCCCACTGCCAGGGTCAGACTAAGGCGGCAATAATATTTAATCACAACACTTGTAATTTCTAAATAGGCATAGTTTGATGGCAGCATACTATATCCTAAAATGATCCTCCCTCTTGTTTGATTAAGCAATCCTGAATTTAAAACAGCAAGACTTCCGTTAGCAAGTCCGACAGCATTATTAACATTAATGAAATCGCTTCTGCTATTATAAGCAACTTGTGTTGCACTGACAGCACCGGAAGTATTACAGTTTATTTTTTCATCAGATGTACTGATCATAAGGGCATTATTGGTTTTAAGCCTGTAAGCGGAAGAGAAGCGCTGGCTTACAGTGCTGAGGAGTTCCGTTACTCTCAGAGAGAGAAAGTCATTATCACCATCACTTAGTATAATGGATATATCCAGGGGCGCCGATACCTCCACTGCAGTGAGAAGAATGCTTTTCTGTGCCTCCGGAACCCAAATACTTTTTTTGGCAGATAAAATACCAAAACTATCATATTTAATGATATCTGAGCTTTCTTCCAGGGTTACATTAATTTGTTGGTTATCCTGTACCATACTATTGTTTCTTTGAATAATTTGTTTAGCCATGAAATCCTCCTTCGATGTTTTATCATGGCCTTAAAATTCATAGCCCATGAGGGATATATTTACGGTTCCTGCAGCACTTGTAGTGACGGAGATTACTTCATCCGGGTTAAACTTAATTGGAGAAGGGTAGCTTTCACCATAAGTGGCAAGTGTACTTGTAAGAATGATTGACAAAAAAGAATTATTACCCCCTCTCTTTAGTTGAATAGTCAACGGAACAGAAGCCGAGACCTGAAATGCCGTAAGAAATATACTTTTACCGGAATCTGGTGTCCAGATTGCTGTATTGGTCTGTGCGGCAGAAAACGTTTGGAACAAGACAATATCAGAAGCATATTCTCTTGTAAATAATGGGTTTTCTTCCGAACTAAAAACAATGCTCATTAGTTTCGTGTTATTGTCCATTGATAAAACTCCTATACATTTTTATAGTTCAAACATATGATATTTAGAATAGATGGTTTTCTCATAAAACAGTTCATTTATGTGAATAGAGAAATAAATTGTATTGTAATAGGAATTTCTTTTGCAGGCGTGCTTTCTATTCTTAATATAAGCATACCTTCTTTCACTATATAATTGATTCCGGGTTGTATAACTCCATTTACAAAAAGATTTTGATAGGAAGTTTGTTTGGGATCAAGGATTCCTTTGTCACCATACATAATCAATTCATCCGAATTTGTATAAATTCTCTCTCCATTTGAAAGCGTGTTATATTGATATGTTTCTGCTTTTAGGAGCTGGCCTGATTCGTCCTTTATAATTAAGTATTCAAGAGTAATGGGTACTCCTTTTTGAGGTGCATTAGCTGTTTTCAGGATTAAAAGACCCGGTTCTACTGTATAGACAGGTTCTGGCTGTAATACTCCATTAATAAACAGACTGAAGAAAGACACATTATTTGGATCAGGTATGCCGTGGCTGCCATACAGAAGCAGCTCGTCATCAGAGGTGAACTCCTTTTTTATCCCATCGGACACAGTGTTATATTGATAGTTTTCTGCATTAAGAATCCGCTTCCCTTTGTTGTAAAAGAATCCGGTAACTTCTGCCGTCATTACCACGGTACTATAAGAATTTAAGGCTCCTATATTCCAGATAATCTGAGTGTTATTCCTGTTTACCGTTCCTTGTGTAAGGCTGACAATATGAAAACTTTCAAATGCATCTAATAGTAAATGATCTGTCATAACAATATTACTGACCGGCCCATGTCCGTTGTTTGTTATTTTAATTTGGATTCTCCAGGTAAAGGGGGTATTGCCACTGACTTCTAAAGGCCCTGATACAATGTATTTTTCTATGGTCAGATTGCCGAATATATCCGCACACCGGTTATTCCCGGAAACATTGGTTGAATTATCTGAATAAAATTCAAAGTCAGGAATTAATGTTTGTACAGTTTCCGCTGCCTTAATCACAATATATGCTTTGACTGAAAAATATAATTCACCGTCTCGTTCCATAAACGCTTCTAAAAGTTCTGAAGTGGTTTCTACCACAACATGAGAGGACAGGTCATCCTCTGATTCTGGGAAAAGCATAATTATGTTCTCTTCTATATTTGGCAGACTGCCTTGGAGGACAGTATCATTTGACGTTGTTATTTCAAAAGGCAGTTTTAAGAGGAAGCTGACTTTTTTGTAATTTGATTTTTCTTCCAGGTCGGTAATTGTCAGAGAGTTTTCAGTGATAACTCCGGGTTTAAAAGTAATACTCTTAAAGTCATGGTCAGCCATATCCACACAAACATCTTTAACACAATATTTTTGTTTATATTGAGGAAAGGCTTTGCCCACAACAGGGATTCTTTTTTTATTATGCTTACAAACACAAACTCTGATTGATGATCCGGAAGATATCTTCGATATGATACATGCGTCTGAATTTGGGTTTGAAGCCGTTCCAATAGCTTTGGTAAGAGAACGCAGCCCGGCAGCATGGAAAGAGCCTTCCACTTTAAAAGTGGCTGTTAATGTACTGCAGGGAAGAAGTTCTTCAATATTCCAGATTATAGAGTTATCAGAAACAGAAATATGACCTGAAGATATGGATTTCGTACATACACTATGAAGCTCATCAAACAGGATATAATCTGTCACAATAACATTTTTTAAAACATCATTTGTGGGATTAGTGATTTTTAGGGAAAACCACCATTTTTTAACCTGACCCAAAGGTACACTCAACGGTTCATTTAGTACAAAGTTTTGCAGCAATAATTCTTTTTTTACCGGTTCAGTGGCTGGGGATACCGTGATTTGAAAATCCCGGGAAGTATTTGTAAATAATTTGCCCGTACCTATATGACCGATTCCTGAAGCGACATCTAAGCTTCTGATCCCATCTGCAGAAAATGAACCGATGATGTCTGCCACAAGGATGGAGTTCTCTGATTTGTCCAACATATCAATGTTCCAGAGAATCTTATTGTCTTTTAAAACAGCAGTTCCATAAGATACACTGACGATTTTAACACAACTGATGTTTTCAATAAGCAAAACATCTTCCACAAAAATATCAAATATTTTATTATCACTAAGATTGGATAAGTTTATTTCAACTCTCCAGGCGTTGTTCTTCTTAACATTTACTTTTGCAGGGCCGCATGTAGTGATTTTGTTAATATTCAGGCCTTTTCCCACATTTATTGGCGCGGTGCAGATGATATCGGTTTTCATAGGTCCGGAAAGACTGTTTCCGGCTGCAAGGCCACTGCTGATGCAGCGGATACCGCTGGCAGAAAAGTAACCCTCTGCCTTAAAAGTTGCAGTGACAGATTCTCCTGCATCTATCATGTCTATATTCCAGTTAATAACCCCTTCATCAATTAAAATGTTACCATGAGAGGAGGATAAGATTTTTACATTTAAAACAGAATCCAATAAGATCTGATCGGTTACAACAATATTGTTGATTGGTATATTGCCTGTATTATTTACTGTCAGCATGAATTCCCAGCAGGTTATATAACCGGTGAGAACAAAATCAGGCCCGGCTTTTATAACTTTCTCCAGTTTCAGGGGAGATAGAACGGTATCCTTAATGGAAATCCCCACATCTGTTACAGGCCCAACGGAAATATGGCCTGAAGGTATTGTTCCTTTTGCTTCAGCAAAGTTAAGGTTCGTGAATTCCTCATTTTTAAAGGCAACGAAAAGAATAATGATAGTGGAACCTATGATAGGAACATCTTCAGTTTTAAGCAAAAGGAGATCTTTTTGAATTTCATAGTTAACCTTTGGCTGCAATACTCCGTTAATAAACAAATTATAATAAGAAACACTATCTGGATTAAGTATGCCTCTGTTCCCATATTTTTTTAATTCATCATTACTTGTGTAAACTTTTTTTATGCCATCAGACAAGGCATTATATTGATAAACATCTGCATGTAATAGTTTTTTAGAAAACATAGCAATCACTCCAAGAATAAGGATATACTATTTTATTATTTTATGTATTCCATAAAAAATAGGTTCTTTATTATAAAAATAGAAATCCTTGAAAACAAAAGGATGTGCAAATGATTACACATCCTTAAATATAATAGTTACGTTGTTACTGTGGTTGTAGAATCAGATACCGGAGCAAAGTTATTTACAATTAAGGTAATTGGTGCGCCAACAGGAACTGTAGCTGCATCAGTAATAACAACCTGCGAACCGTCGGTACTGACTGTATACAAACTGGATTGCTGTAATACGCCATTTATAAATAAAAGGTAATATCCATTATCTGTAGCAGCAGTGGTAAGATTACCTGTCATAATATCACCATTGTTATCCGTAAATTGAGTAGCTGGAATAGTAATTGTACCACCAGTTCTTTCATCTTCTCTCAGCTCATAAAAATATTTATCAACTTCCGGATTAATAGCAGTATCGGTTGTAGTAGTAGCATCTATTACGAGTTTGAATAATTGCGTAGCCATTATTGACCTCCTTTCTGCTTATATTTTAGGTGTCTGCAAAATTTTGAATGCCATATAAATTTCAGCTTTTTAATAAATTTCACAACCACTTATTATAGTATATTAATAAATCTTTGATTTGTTTCCAATACGGCTTTCCCGGACTGGATTTGCCAACAAGGCATGAATAAATATGGCTTGAGATAACAGTAATTAATATAAAAGACAGAATCATACTTCATTACATCATATGTTTAAGGCAAGAAGAAAAAAAGGAAAAGATTAGAGGCGTGAGAATGGATTAAATAAAGCAGAATAAAGTTAAACAAAATGCAGTTTTTGTATTATGAACTGAATACTTTGCTATCTCAAATTTCCTGTTGCACCTGGCGGCAGAAATCCGATGATTCTGCGGAATAAAAGAAAAGCACTTTGAGCAGATTCGATAATTGATCTGTTAAAATACATATTTTATAGTATTTTATTAAATAAACAAAAGATTAACAAGATTAATGCGAATGTTTTATACATAGCAAGAGGAATATTGAAAACAATGTAAAAATAAGGTATAATTAGTCAAAATTCAAAAAGTCTAATGGTATTGAGTCAAGAGGAAAAAAATAAATGAAAGAGTTAAAAAGCCACCTTAAAGGCTTGCTTGACGGTAAAAAGGCAACACAAACTTAAGCCCTGCCCTTGTGCTTTAAAAAACAGGGCGGCCTGTGGTTGAGGACTTTAGTCCTCGACCGGGATATATAGGCGGTTGTCTTTCAGCAGTCGAAAAACCAACCGAACCAGTTTTCGGGCAGTTAAAGCGAGCGCACGTTTGTGCTGAAACCTGTTGACCTCTTTGTATTTGAGGTCATAGCCAATGCCAACGTAAAGTGGGTTCATCGTATCACCTCCTCTCGGTGGGAATTTTAGATCAGCAGGCTTTGAGATACCCATGATAACCGGAGCATCAGCAACCTCGCGTATTAGAATCACTCCGAAGGAAACCAATGCGATATCCCTCACTGCCAAAAGGGAGGTCTTACCTTCGGCAAACAGCTAATGAGTTTGCAGCTAACTTCCGGAACAGGGGAACAGACTTTCGATGAAGCAGCTATTCGGCTCAACGGGAGGAAAAAGACCTGTTTAATAAGGTTAGGAAATGGCAAAATATTTTTGTTAATTGACCACAATATCATTTCTTTGCGGCGTTGCAACGTATTTTGGGGTATAAGCTTAGCTTTATAATACTTATCTGCTAACGTTACTATGAATAAATCGAAATATATAGGAAGATAATAGTAAAAATAAAACTATTATTGATACATGAGAGAACGTCAAATAGATGCAGGAGACCAGCTATGAAAAGTCAAGCATAAATTTGTAGGAAATTTCTTTTTTGTATCGATGGTAAAAAAGAGTAACTTTAATAAAGTTCCCTAAGGGTGCATTTTCAAAATCTACCGATATTGGTATACAGATCTTTTAATCGAGATTAAATTCAACTTCGTCAGTAAGCATCTTCCAGATGACCCTGACAAGTTTCCGGCACAATGCCAAGAGCATTATAATGAGTCCGGCCTTCCGACATCTTGGTATCATAATAAGCCTTGAAGGTGGCATTGTTTTTCATAACGTTATGAGTTGCATTTACAAGGGCGTATCTAAGTTATAAAAAGTAAAGAACCTGTAGGATTCCTGAATCATAAGCGTTTTGGCAATGATGTAAGTGCCGGCTTTGTCCGTCTTTTTCTTGCGTATGTTATTTTTACGCATAGTAGATGTCTTGATCGGGTTGATAACACACACATTGAAGGAACCGGCAACAAGGTATCGGACCAGGTTGTCGCCATAGTGTGCCGTTGATTCAAGACCGATGATGTTGCTGTCATGTTCGTGGGAATCGGGTTTAGAGACTAGCATTTGGAAGCCATCACCGTCATTAGAAAATATGAACGGCTCGATGAGTACTTCGCCATCAGAAGATATGGCGGAGGCGAAATAATAGAGTTTGGCAATATCAATACCAACGTAAATCATGAGGTTAACCCTCCTTTTCTAAAAGTCTGATACCGTGATATTCACCAAACATTATCATCGTAGACTTGACTGAAATAAGTACTCAGGAGCAATGCTGCGGCACCTCCAGCTAATAAACAATTCAGATAAAGGTAGCGGCAATACACTCCTATAGAGTAGTCAAAGCTACAGGGCAATAATCAAAAGTCCACAGTATCTGAATGTATTGAACCACGATATTAAAAAGAAAGGAAGCTATGGTGTTTAACTTCTAAAAACATTATACAAGATTAATATGGCAGCCAAAATAAATTTAAACGAAGTAACAATAACTGAATTAAGTAAAATAATAAAAAATAAAACTTTCTCTATAAAAGAGATTGTTTCACAATATTTAGAGCAAATTGACTCTTTCGACAAAGGTTTTAATGGATTAAATTCTATTCTTGAGATAAATTCTGATGCTATTACAATAGCAGAAGAGCTTGATGAAAGAAATAAGGATGATTCTGGTTTGCTTTATGGGGTACCTATTCTTTTAAAAGATAATATAAATACTGCAGATAGATTGCACACATCCGCAGGATCACTGGCATTGGCAGATTCAAGCCCAGAAACGGACGCTGAGATTGTAAAAATTTTGAGAAAAAAAGGTGCTGTTATTCTTGGCAAAACAAATATGACTGAATTTGCCAATTATATGACGAAAGGAATGCCAAACGGATATAGTTCCAAAGGAGGAATTGTAAAATCACCATACGTTTTAGGTGAAAATCCGGCAGGCTCTAGCACCGGTTCAGGAGTTGCAGTAGCAGCTAATTTATGTACGGCAGCTTTTGGCACGGATACTTCTGGCTCTATCATATCCCCCGGTTTAAAGAATGGTATTGTAGGGTATCGTCCAGGCAAGGGGACTTTGAGCATAAAAGGGATTATACCGATAAGTTTTACTCTTGATATGGCTGGTCCCATGACAAGAACCGTTAAAGATGCAATCATTATTTTTAATGAAATATCAGCTAATAAAATACACTTTACAGAAAAGACAAATCTTAAAGGTACTGTAATAGGAATTGATCAATCTGCCATAGATAATATGTCGCAGGAAGAAGAAAAGAAGGCTAATGGTGTTTTAGATAACTTAAAGGAAGCTGGTGCAATCTTAAAACAAATACATCTCAACACAATTCCTAATAAAAAGATAGATATCATTAAAAAATATGAGTTTAAACATGCGATGAATCAATATTTAGCTGAATTACCGTTAGATTATAAAATAAAAAATTTAAAGGAAATAATTGATTTTAACAATATTCATAAAGAAGAAACTTTAAGATATGGTCAAATATTATTAGAAGATGCCCAGAATAATACCTCTGGTGAAATGACAGAATCTATTTATCTGGATATATTAAAAGATATAGAGTTCACTAAACTATATATGAAGGATCAGCTTAAGGATGTAAATGTATGTATTATATTTAAAGATCACCCAATTGTTCAATATACAGGTTTACCGGCGATTACAGTACCCTGCGGGCTATATAATGATGGAATGCCTTTTGGAATAAATATCACCGCCCAAACTGATGAAGAATTATTAAACACAGCTTATGCAATAGAACAAATCGCAGGCAGAAGAGTTGAACCTAAATTTATTGGGTATTAAAAAAGCTGTGATTACACAATCTTTGGGATACTCCTGATATAAGATATGTTGATAGTTATACAAGGACAGAACAGTTATTTCAAGGTTCTGTCCTTGTCTGTATTATAACGCTGTTTCTTGGGATATCCCCTATAAAACTTGAATTGTTATGCCCAGTTTCCCTTATATCATCATCTGTTTTCTAATATGATTAAAGTTTAACTAATGTATTTAATTATTCTATAATATATGCACTAACAATTTCGCCGTAATAGGCAGTATGAAAATCTTTATTTGCCATAGGAAATGAACTGTCAACATTTTGAGGATGAAATTTCTTTTTATTTTCCTCGGTAATTGCATGGCTGTCTTGTTTTTGTTTGTATATAATTCTGCACTCAAGTGTTAACGGAAGTTCTTTGATTGCTGGAACCGAAATGATATTAGGGGCTTCGAGTGTTAAATTAAGCTCTTTGATTTTATCAACTTGGCGTCCTGATTTTGTCCCACAAAATCCCAATATTTCTTTATTAAACGGTCCATAGGGCATATTTATTGTAAATTCAGGGTTTTGTTCAAGCTGATGCTTGGTAAATCTATTTTCTCTAACAAGAACAGTAAATATCGGCTTCTTTTCTTTGCCTCATATCTATACAAAGGCAAGCAAGGTCCGGAATATACCCAATAGAGATATTGAAGAAGGTCGATTTTTAAATATAACAGATTGTACAGTGGATATACGTTTTGTGCCAACCGGTAATCCCTCATTCACTTATTGATATGCTTCTCTCCCCACTGATACATAAGATCAAGGATAGGAATAAGCGTTTTCCCCTTATTGGTCAATGAGTATTCTACTTTAGGAGGAACTTCGTTATATTGTTCCCTATGAATCAATTTACTTGCTTCCAATTCCTTTAGTTGGTTACTCAATGTTCTATGTGCAATAGGCTGCAATTCTTCTCTTAACTTGTTATACCGTATTATTTCGGCTTTATAGATTTCCCATAAGATAATCCATTTCCACTTGCCCTCGACTACTGACATTGTGTAGTACATGGGGCATTTTCCGAATCTGCTTTCAAAGTCTATCATATAAACCTCCAACACTAACCAAAAGTTTAGTATATAACAAATATGTGCATACTTGTATACTTTTGTATAAGGATATATAGTTTTAAGAGTAAAGTCAAGAACAATCTTTAGGAGGAAGAATTTTATGAAAGTTATCGCAGTAAATGGAAGTCCAAGAAAAACAAAAAACACTGCGACCCTGCTTGAAAAAGCACTTGAAGGTGCAAAATCCCAGGGAGCCGAAACGGAGTTAATCCATCTTTACGATCTGGATTATAAAGGCTGTATAAGCTGTTTTGCCTGCAAACTGAAAAATGACAAGAGCTATGGGAAATGTGCATATAAAGACGGATTGACGCCTGTTCTTGAAAAAGCAGCCAATGCAGACGCAATCATTCTTGGTTCCCCGATCTATTTTGAATCGGTTACGGGCAATATGCGCTCTTTTATGGAGAGATTGATGTTCCCATATCAAACCTATACAACCGGCTATAGGAGCGTATTCGGAAGAAAAATACCGGCCGCATTTATTTACACCATGAATGTAACGGCAGAGCAAATGAATGACTTGGGATATGTACAAGGATTAAGATTTTCGGAAATGGATTTAGAAAGAGTATTCGGCTATTTTGAAGCATTAGTTGTCAATGATACATATCAGTTTGATGATTACTCGAAATATGTGATTACTACCTTTGACGGAGATAAAAAGGCTAAAGTAAAGGAAGAACAATTCCCTGTCCATTGCCAAATGGCATATGATTTAGGCGTAAGGTTTACCAAGATATTTAAATAATCAGGAGGAAATCAACACAGAATTTGACAAGTTGATACGTTACAGATATTCTGTGCTAAATTCAATGGTCATTAGAATTACAGCAGCAAAGAATGTTAAAACCCTCGTTCTGCTGAATCGTAAAGACCAGCAGATCAAAGGTTTGTGTGTGTGGAGAGGTGTAGGCGCGCTTTTGTACTCAATTAAAGTGAAATATGTTTCCAATTACCGTGGTGGGATAAGGAAAATGAACGTTTTGAAAAAAATAGATAAGCATTAAACTGTAGAAACACCAGTCATATTTAGGCAGATGACTGGTGTTTTATTATAGATGTGTGAGCTGGCTAGCCAGAGTGAATTGATTCGATATTATATATTTTAGGAATACCAGAGAATATTAATGATATCTATGTCTGAAAATTGCCAGATAATTTTGAATCAGTATGATATACTTAAATAAAGTTAATTCTCAGGTGATTCCATTGAACGTACGAAGTATATTATTATGTAAGAATGACCTTATGCAAGCAATCGCTCAAATGAGAGTAGCTTCCATGTTTATAACAGGAGATGATAAAGAAATGAAGAATGATGTTGGATTGTATGCGGCATTTAAGGCGAAGGACGCAAGGTTTGATGGCCGTTTTTTAATGGGAGTGTCATCAACGGGAATATATATTGGCGTCCCTGGCGCAGTTATGCTACGTTGAATCTTTGGAATTCACTATAGGAGGTTTTTTTATGTATTATACAACGGATTACAGTTCACCTTTGGGGGTGATTAGACTGGCTGCTGATGACAGGGCTCTGGTGGGATTATGGCTGGAAGGGCAAAAGTATTTTGGCGGTACAATAAAAGAAAAAATGGCAGAGGATCATAGCCGTTCTATTTTTAAAAATGCAGAGGATTGGTTAGACCGGTATTTCGCCGGTAAGAAACCTGCGGTTTCCGAATTGCCGATAGCGCCAATTGGTGGTAAATTTAGGCAGGGAGTGTGGGAAATCCTTTGTCAAATTCCTTATGGCCAGGTAGTTACTTATGGCGATATTGCGAGAAAAATGGCGGAAAAGATGGGGAGAAGCAGCATGTCCAGTCAGGCGGTTGGCGGGGCAGTTGGCCATAATCCCATTTCTATCATCATTCCCTGTCACCGGGTTGTGGGAGCCAACGGGAGTTTGACCGGATATGCAGGCGGCATTGATACGAAATCAGCTCTTCTTACATTGGAGGGTGTGAATATGGAACGCTTTTTTGTTCCGAAAAAGGGGACCGCATTGTAGTAAAAATGGAAAGTGGAAAAATGAGGATTATTGAGATGGGGTAAATGGTTATCTCATCTAAACTAGTTAGTAAGAGTGGTTGCTATGTCGTATAAAACTCCATCTGCAAGTCTTTATTCTTTCGCTCTAACTCAGCTACTTTATTACGAAGTTCCTCTTCCGGAGTCCGGCTCGATTGTGAACCGATACGCCTGCCGCGGCGGTCTTCCAGACCGGCTGCCCCCATTTTCTCATATCGTACTACCCAGTTACGGACCTGTTGATAAGAGCAGTTATATTTGAGTGCCATCGCACCATAATTTTTATCATTATCCAAACAATCCTTTACAATAATCAGACGTTCTTCAGGTGTTGTAGTTTTCGCTTTCTTCATAGAGGCACCTCCGGTGGTTTCTTTTAACGTTCCACCAGTATTATACACCTTGATCCATCGTCGGAGTTGGGTTCGAGAACGAATTCCGTATTTTTTACAGATATCATTCTGAGAGCCGTTTCCGTTCAGGTAATCGTGGATAGCCTGCAACTTTATATCTTTTGAGTAGGACTGATTATGTATTTGATTAAGCAATCCTGACGGTCCTATTTCTTCATAAATACGTACCCACCGCCACTCATGGTTCGTACCTCCAGTTGCTCAACCTTCCGTTTACCCATAAGTGCAAAATCCTATTGATTATTATAACAACCAAAGAATACAGAGAAAACTATTCGTAATGTCCCAATGGAGTATCATCAGAAATATTTATTAACGGCATAAAAGTACCGCCAGTCAAAATGACTGACGGTACAAAAACCATTTAATTATTTACTGTCCTTTTGACAGGGAGCACACCACTTCCATATGTGGATAGCCTATGGCCTTTTTTTATTTATTATTTAAAATAGCAAATTACATTATTTCCTGTATCCACATTTGGGACATACACCATTTTCGTTTAACGCAATTCCGCATAATGGGCAACGGTCTATATCTTTTTGGGGTTCGTATTCTTCAATAGCGCCATTTACTCCGCTGGTAAACGTGATTTTGACTATATTTAATTTATCTTTTAGTAAATCGTAAACTATTTTAATCATACCTTCAACGGTCATTGTTTCTTTCGTAACAACTAACCGACATTCCGGATACGCTGTTGCAAGTTCCGTTTTGAAAGCGGGACCTTTTTGCTTATTGGTTGGTGCGCCGTCCTTAATGCCTTGTGCTTCGTAGACGCCGAGAATTGCGGGCAGCAAAGGATCGTCTTCCCTTAAAACCAAAGCATGGTCAAAGTTTTGTAAAACTTCCCAAGCGGTTTTCTTAATTTCATTGCAGGGGAATACCATATTGACTCCCGCGTTAATAGTATCTTCGACTTCAATTGTCAGTATACCCGTATGTCCGTGCAAATATTGTGCTTCTCCTTTGAACCCAAAGAACCTATGTGCATATTGCAAATCGAATGTAGTAAAACTTTTCATCTTTATTCTCCTTTGTAATATATATTTACGGGTTGTTTTGTTGCTCCCGTATGAGCACATGTTTGATTTTGACAGTTTGCCTGTATTACCGTATCAAAAACTATAGATCGCTAATTGGTACTTCGCGTGTTTATATTGTAATCAATTTTGATTGGTATGGGATAGTTTAATAATATTATATATTAAAAAGTATATAATATCAATATCATAATGGAATAATTTTGAACAATATTATAAATTAGTCCTATTTATCTGTGTTTTATAAAATTTTCATAATTTTATCCGATACTTGTATAAATATCTTGCTTTACCAAAGGTATTCTTGTTTGTAATAGTAGCATAATTATCCCGCGTTAATTTATATCCGCGAGTTTCTAGATCGTTCTTACTATGTTTAGTTTGCCGGGACTCATCTTCATGATTTTTACCTCTATTGTGGTGGGCAACCACTAAATACGTTCTCTGAGAGCCGCAATGTGATTTCCGCGGTGAGACCAGGGGCGCTATGAGTCTATACACCACGGAGCTGATTCAATTTGCTATTTACTGCTATCTTCTGCAAATCTATGTACTTTTTTCGGAAGAATGATATAATATAATATGGCTTATAGTTCGAGAAGGTCTTCAATTGTGAATTCAAGGGGACTAATGAATCTCCTTTCCTATACCCAAAAGTAGCAGTAATGAAGATCATTGATTTTGGCGTGGATAGGATTGTTTATGTTTCTTGCAAGCCGGCTGGCTTGGCTAGGGATTTGGTTGTTCTTCAAGAGAGAAGGTTTGTTGTATGGATATGTTTCCTTTGACTATGATTATCAAAATATTTTGGAAAAGAAAGGTCTTGAAATAATAAGGATACTTAATATCTATAATAGAGATCAAATTATTGAAAGATATTTGCACTAAAATAAGAGTATAAAGGGCTGAGCTAATAGCATAAGGCTATACAGCGAGGAAAAAATTATGCACACACCGCGAAGAATGATATTTACAGAAGAGCAAATGAAGCAGATATTTGACACAAACTTGATTGATTTCGCTGTGAGAAATAGTATTGATTTATGTTGGCGGATTACTTATTTTATTGAGAAAAATGGATTAAGAAACAGGATATGATGGAGGTTAATATGAAAGTGGGATTGATACAAATGCCAGTCACAAGTGAAAAAGAAAAGAACCTTTCATATGCTGTGCAGAGCATTTACGAGTGTACCAAACAAGGTGCAGAGTTGGTTATACTTCCTGAAATGTTTATGTGCCCCTATAGTAATAAGAATTTTCCAGTTTATGCTGAACAAGCAGGGGAACAGACATGGAAAATGCTGTCTGATGCAGCAAAAAATAACTGTGTATTTCTTATCGGCGGAAGTATGCCAGAAAGAGATGGAAACCAAATATTCAATACTTCGTTTGTATTTGACCCTGCTGGAAATGAAATAGCGAGACACAGAAAGATTCATCTTTTTGAGATTGATGTCAAAGGCGGGCAGAGGTTTAAAGAGTCTGATGTTTTTTCTGCAGGAAACAGTATTACTATGTTGGAAGCTTTCGGTATTAAAATAGGGCTTTGCCTCTGCTTTGATATGCGATTCCCTGAGTTGAGTAGGATTATGACATTGAAAGATGCGCAAATGATCGTTGTTCCTGCTTCTTTTAATATGATAACAGGTCCTGCCCATTGGGAGCTTTTATTCCGTCAGAGAGCAGTTGATAACCAATTGTATACTATCGGTGTGGCTCCTGCTAGGGATGAAAATGGTCCTTACATTTCATATGGAAATTCTATTGTGGTATCACCATGGGGAGACATTGTTTACCGCGCTGACGAAAAGCCGACAACTGCTGTAATCGATATTAATTTGGAAGTAAACAAAAATATCCGAAGTAAATTGCCGCTTTTGAGTGCCAGAAGAACAGACTTATACAAAGTAGAGGAAATATAGGTGGTGCTTTAGGCAGCCTTAAATCTTAAAATCTATGGCATAATCTAAGAGCAGAACATGGACGTAACAGAGCCATTCAAAAAAGAGACTTAGCGTCTATTTTGTCTGGAATAATCATTCCGCCAAGGCCAAACCACGTCTTCCAGAAATCCGAATTACAGCCTCAACAAATTGTGAACGAAAGGATATTAAACTTCCAGGTCATGATGGAATGGAAGTTGCTGAACAACTACTGATGTGCTATATCGATTTACCTCCAATTTAAAATAGGCTAAGCGTTAGGTGAACTTAAACAACCTACAGATTTAGCCTATTTTTATTTATTCACAGTATTTTCGAATGAATTTACTTTATATTATCATATAATTCAATATCCAAAGTTACCGGATCTTTGTTGTGAAGATTTGCCAATATCCATTAAAATTACATGCTCCGTTTAAGCAATGCCAACGATCATTAGCTGCCCTGTTTTCCGATATCACAACGCCGCATCTCTTCGGCGGAACAGGGCAATCCCCATTCCAGTCAGTATGATTGTCACAATACATAGTGCCAGCGGCGCGGCCATTGGCTGGACGGCTTTCAACGGTGTAATCCAGGAGAAGGGAGAGAGGGCGTAGAGTACTTCGGGAATCTGCTGCTTCCGATCATCCACCTTGGAAATGCACCAAAAAGCAACAAGGCGATACCACCAATAATCCAGACTGCCGGAATCATTCCCGCCATTTCAAAGAAAAGCCGGGAAAGCGCCCCGCGGTCTCCTGTGCCGATTACCGCACCCAAGCCTACACAGAATCCAGATACCAGCATAATAGCCGCCGAGCCGCCGAAGCTGTAGACCATATGGCTCAAGAACAGTCTCTTTCGATGCACCGGCATAGACAATAATGTCTCACCTTTGGCCGTCTCCTCCCGGCGAAGAATACTTGCCGACATAATCACATAAATAGAGATCAGCATCCCGAAAATATACAACATCAGCGATAAAAACGCCCGGTCTATACCGCCCAGCCGCTCGATCAACTCTGCTAAAGCCTTCGCTGAACTGACGGCGCTCACCATCAAGTAACTGGCACAGCCGATCGCGAAGGAAAAGATTCCGTAAAAGCAAAACCATGCGAGAAACAGGCTCTTTTGCGTGCGCCAAGCAAGGGCACTAAGATTACGAAGCCCCGGCTTTGCGAAAGCCCTGCCCGTTCGCTGGGGAACAAGCCCGCCGTGGCACTTACAAAAAACTGCGCGGCTACTCCTGCCAGAATTCCCAACACGCAGGAAGAGGCAAAGAAGCCCGGGCAGTGGGCCAGTGAACCGGCAAACCCCAAACCAAGTGCAACCATTGTGAATACGGCCAGCACTGCCGCAATAGAGTTGATGATAATCATATTCACAAGCGCCGCCGTCAGGGTTGCAAGACTGCCGGTGACGTTGGCGTCCAGCAGCTCCCGCTTGCCCTGTTCTTCGGCCAACCGGGTGTGGCGAATCATGTGGACCACGCTGAAAATCCCGCCCAACAGCACCAAAAACACTTTGGTACGACAAGTGACAAATCCGGCCACTGAAATATCCAGCAGTGGCCCGTGTATGGCCTCTGTCAATGGATCAATGAGACTGACACCCATCTCCACCAACGCTTCCTGCGTAGGAAACAGCACCAGCGACGATATCGTGTTAATAGCCAGCCATACCCCAGGCAGCAGCAGCCAGATAAGTGTGAAGATGCGGTTTTGCCGCAGATATAGCTTGGTGAGAGAAAGTGTGCCGTGAAAATATTTCATCACTTTAAGCGCCCCCTTTCGGCATCCCTCTTGTAGTAGTTCAAGAATAACGCTTCCAACGTAGGCGGTTCCTGTTGATGGATGAGTGCTTTCAGTTCTTCCATACTGCATTCTTCAATCATTTTTCCTCCACGGATGATGCCTATTTGGTCGCAAACGGCTTCCACTTCCGAAAGAATGTGGCTGTAGAGAAACACTGTCTTTCCCGCAGTCCGCATCTCCTTGACGCACTGCTGGAATACGCCCTCCATCAGCGGATCGAGGCCGGTTGTGGGTTCGTCGAGGACAAGCTGCTCCACATCAGCCACAAAAAGTCGGTTGAAAAGAAACCGATATTTGAGCGAAGTGAAGAAGATAAAGCAATGTTAGAAATGTATGGCAAACAGATTGATTTTACGGATCAATCAACAATGGAGCCGTTGGTTGCGTATGTTACAGGAGTTACAGAGAACAGATAATTTGAATTTTCCTGAAATTAAAAGAACGGAGGCCGAGAACGGCAGCGAGGCTCTATAAACCCAGAAATGCCGGCTGAGAAAACCTCAATCAGGCATAACATTTATTTTCTGTTTGGTCCTTGCATAATACAAAATCAAAAAGAACATGGCGATACCTCCTAAGATACCGCCATATCCTTAAAAGAGGCAAATGTGTACTTACTTAAGGTTCTATTTAATTTTTTCATTAGCGTCTGTATAGTGGATAGGAAATTAATTTTATTTACTTCCGAACTGGTCTGATATACTTAAAAAACCGTTCCGGATTAAAATAAAAGTAAATTATTCTACCGGGGGAAGTATCAAAGCAGTAACCAGCACCTGGGATAGTATAAGCTTCGAGGACAAGCAGGACTTTTAGCCCTGATATATTCATAAGGATGCCATTTAAAAAAACATTTATCCTGAGTTGCTCACAATTCTAAAATTAACGTAATATAATAATGTATAAGATGCAGGTAAAAATTATTAAATTTGTTATCAAATATAATTCCTAAACAATGGAGATTTTTATATGAATTATGAATGTGAATGTGAATGTGAGTACTACTGCGATGACTGTTGTGAGAAGAAACAAGAAAAATCAACCCCAACTGCATTAAGATGCGGAAGTCCAGGATTTGTTGTATTTCCTTATTTTACTGGAGTAGGTATAACGCGTACGATTGCTTCATTACAGATTGATACTTCAGAATATGAGCATCCCTGTATCCTGCTTTCATTTGCTGCGAATATTGTTATAGGTTTAATAGGCAGCTATAGATTTCAAATCTTCAAAGAGTGTTCAGATCAGCTGGCTCTCATTCCAGTTGGCGGAATATATGAATATTCCACAACAGTTTTTGCAACTATAGCTGATTCATTTAATTTTAATGTATGTGATTGTGGTTGCGATTCCTGTATGAATGACTGCTGCACCTATCTGGTTGTAGTTACGTTTGATGTCAGTCCTATTATCGGTGGTGCAACACTCAGCGCCATTGTTACCGATAATGGCTGCGACTGCTAAATTCAGTACTGATTTTACGGCAATACCTATTTTTTTGATAGTTCCTCTTGAGTTAATCCTTTCTTATATTCTCAAATAGCAGCAATGAAGATCATTGATTTTTACATGGACAGGTTGGTGTATGTTTGTTGTGTGAAAGTTCATCTAGCCATAGAGGCAAAACCGCCGTTAGGCTACTGCATTTTGTACAGACGCATAGCTATCCTGCCGCCATAACAACGGTTTTTTATTACCGTTGTTATGGCGGCAAGTGTATACATTACTTAATGTTCTATTTGATTTCTTCATTAGCGTCTGTGTAATGGATAGGAAGTTAATTTTATTTACTTCCGCACTGGTCTGATATACTTAAAAAACCGTTCTGGATTAAAATAAAAGTAAATTAATCTGCCGGGGGAAGTATCAAAGCAGTAACCAGTGCCTGCAAAATCAAAAGTTGCCATTGCCTTTTCAATCTTTTCCTCTACACTACGATTTTCCTGCTCATAATCGAATGGCCCATGTTCAAAAACAATATACTCGGCTTCGGGAATATCAGCCATAAGCATTTGCGGTGGCACTTCCCCTTTATAATCAAAAGGAAGTCGTACACCCCAACACTCTGTACGCGGAATACCCCAGTCGCAGAGCCTACCGTTTGGGTCGTTAATGTACGCCATAATCTGACCGCTTCCGCAGTTAGGTTCGCTTCCGCCATCGTCATCTAATTTGCCCTTGATACTATCGAGTAATCCGCAAATTGTTTCGTAGTCCTGTCCAGGAATAAGACTTTGCTTTTGCCAAAAATCCCAATACCCATTACTTTCATAGTTTTTAATGTGCAAAAATTTGTGTGCGGGAATGGTTACAAAATAAATTTTAACATTATCTGTAGATTTCATCATTCCAATCTCTCCTAATCCTAAAAAGTAGCGGTCGAAAGGGTTTATTTTTGTACGAAGAACGACAGGCTTAGGCTTTTTTCGGTATTCACTTGGAGTGACACCATATGTTCCCTTAAAAGCTCTGGTAAAAGCTTCATGTGATGAAAAACCATAATCAAAAGCAATATCTAAAAGGCTTTTTTCACTATCCCGAACCTCTTTTAGTGCAAAGGCTAATTTTCTATGCCGCAGATAATCCCTAAATTGCATACCCGATATTTCTTTGAATTTTCTCGTTGTATAAAATTCGGAATAACCCAGCCTGCGAGAAAGAAAGCGTAGTGTCAAGGCTTCGTCATTATAACTTTTAATACATTTGTCAATTTCATCAACGATTATTTGAATTTGTTTCTGCCACTCGTACATTTGTTTATTCACCTCGTTTCAATCACCCTGCATTTATTATAAAGAAATAGAGAGATTGCTGCTTGATTTTACTTGCTGTTATTTCATTTTCCTCTTTTAAATTCTGCATCTTTTGATTTTTCTGTACCTCTTGGTATCATCCATGCCCGATCACATAGCCGGTTAACTTTCCGTTAACCAAATGTCTAAAAAATTTGCAAAAATCCTTAACAGCACCTATATTTTATAAAATTGGATGACAATTAATTCCAATATATAGTTTTACTTTACCATATGAGAAGATAAAATGTCGATAAAACGCCCATTAAATTTGAGTTTTTGCTGATTTTATAAGAAAGGTTAAAAATTTAATTTAAAAAATTAACGAAAAATGCTATACTTGTACAGTAAATACTACACGTAAATCTTTTGGGAAAAAGCACAAAATCAAAGGAGAAAAAAAGAATATGAGAAAACTAATTGCCAGATAGAGGCATATTTTGGCGGCGTCTGCACACGTCACATGGACTTTATCCAGCAACAGGGCATATGTACATATATTATGAACCGAAAGCTTCGAAAGCTGTTAAAACGTTTCGAAAGTTTTAGAGATGTTTGAAAAGTCAAGCGTCATCATAGCCCATGTCCTGATCCAGGAAAAGAAAATAAGCAGGAATCTTCATACACTCGATTTTCATCATGTTAATAAGCGTATGAAGGATTTTGAGCCAAGTTTAAGGTGTTGACAAAGGCCCTGCATTTTAGGAGGTAACCTCTCCGGGCATAAAAACAGCGCCTTAGGGTTATTTTGTGAGTATATATTTTTTCCGGTAATTACGTTTACAGCTGGAATGCTCTTCGTAGACAATAATTTATTTAAGGGATATTAACATTAGGATTATATTGTGTATTTTTCATATATCTCTTTTTAAATTTATTTTTTTAATATTAGATAGACAATAAAAAGAATAAATGAAAATCCATTGGTGAAGAAGAAATATAATGTTGCCAGACTTCAGGATCCCGCCCCGATCGATCCAGCTAGGGTCCGATCACGCCCTCCAGGCATCAGAATCATCTCAGCGAGGAATGTGGAAACCGTTTGACTGCTAAGCCGGAAAGAGCGGTAAACAACGGACTTTCAGAATTTTGGGTGAATAATTAGAATTAAGGAAGTAGTGGCTTAAATAGAATGCTGGGGGAGAGAACATGAAAGATTTCAAAAAGCTAATGAATACAAGTGAATATAATTTCCTTAGAGAACATGAAAGGTTAGGGAATAGAATTATCCTTCTTGGTCTGGGTGGAAGTTATGCTTATGGTACAAATAACGGGGATAGTGATATTGATTTTCGGGGTATTACCTTGAATATGCCATCTGATCTTATTGGCTTAACTGAATTTGAGCAGTATGAGGATGGAAAAACGGATACAGTGATTTATGCATTTAATAAGATAGTGAAGCTGCTGCTTGAGTGTAATCCAAACACTTGTGAGATTCTTGGACTAGACGAAGAGCAGTATCTGATAAAGACGAAATTGGGTCAGGAACTTCTTGATAATACGGGGATTTTTCTATCAAAACGGGCAGCAAAATCCTTTGGGGGATATGCCAGTGCACAGCTGAGACGCCTCCAAAATGCGATAGCCAGGGATTCCATGCCGCAGACAGAAAAGGAGAGACATATATTAAATTCGGTCAAAAATGCATTGGAGGACTTTCAGAGACGTTATGCCAGTTTCGATAGAGGAAGTATACATCTTTACATAGATAAGGCTGAAAACCCGGAATTGGATACGGAAATTTTTGTGGATGCGGTCTATAAACATTTACCGCTTCGTGATTATGAAAATATGTGGTCTGTCATGCATAATGTTGTGAGGGATTATGATAAGATAGGAAAACGTAATAAGAAAAAGGATGATAATCATTTGAATAAGCACGCCATGCATTTAATCCGATTGTTTATGATGGCGATAGATATCTTGGAAAAAGGTGAAATAAATACGAATCGGAGCAATGACCTGGATTTGCTTATGAAGATAAGAAATGGTGGGTTTCAACGAGAGGATGGGACATTTGACATAGAATTTTATGATATACTTGCTGATTACGAGGGGCGGCTTAAAAGGGCGGTTCAAGTAAGTGTTTTACCAGATAATCCGGATATGGAAAAAGTAGAGGCGTTTGTGGAGTATATTAACAAAAGAGTAATAGAGGGTGATTATTAATGTGTGATATTACAAAAGAAATTGAACAAAAGTTATTAGAAATTGAAAAGAATGAAAATGTGATTGTACTGCATGCGGTGGAATCAGGGAGTCGAGCGTGGGGATTTGCTTTACCGGATAGTGATTATGATGTGCGATTTATTTATGTCAGAAGAAAAGAAGATTATCTTAAGCTCAATGAATCAAGGGATGTTATAGAATGGCAGCTTGATGAAGTGCTGGATATCAATGGTTGGGATTTAAAGAAAGTATTAAAACAGTTTTACGGGGGAAATGCGACTTTATTTGAATGGAGTAAATCCCCGATTGTATATAAGACGACAGAATTATGGAAACAGATATATGATGAGGCAAAAAACTACTTTTCTGTGAAAGTGGCAGCATATCATTATTACGGAACTGCAAATAGTACGTATAACCGGTATTTACAGGAAGAGTCGGTAAAATATAAGAAGTATTTTTATGCTTTAAGGCCGCTGCTTGCAGGAAAATACATACAGGAATGTCAATGTCCGCCACCAGTATTATTTGATGATCTTATGAAAATGGATATGCCGGCAGAACTGCGTAATGGAATTAATGAGTTGCTGGAAATCAAAAAAAGGAGCGACGAACGAGAAAAAGGTGTGCAGATTCCTATTATCCGGGATTTTATTATCAGTGAAATAGGAAGACAAAAAAACTATGTGGAAGGCATTGCAGATGATAGAAAGCGTGAATGGAAAAGTCTAAATGATATTTTTTTAAAGACTTTGGGATAATTTTGATATATTATATTTATATGGTTTGAAAATTTGAGCGCAATGGAATCAGGAAGAAAATACACAACCATGGATTATGAGCATAACAGGAAACCGACAAATTTTAAATTAATGGAGCTTATATTATGATGAATTTAATACCAGATATAAGAACTAAAATACACTGACGGGGCGAGAATGGGTGGAATGAAGATTAGTTTTCAAGAGGGTTCTTATACAAAACCATTACAAAAAGAAAAAGCATACTCTATTCCGGGAATCATCCTGTTATGCTTTGCAATTGTACACAGTTTATCACTTGTTTTTACAGCAGTCAGTATGCTTGCAGTACTTCTGACTACTCTAACCTTGCTTACATCTGTTTTATTTGTTCCCATGCTGTCTTTAATAACTATCGTACAGGCGATTCGGTATCGGAAACAGAAAATATATTTTAGAAACAGCCTGCTGTCTGTCTTGATTTCCATCGGGTTAATTGCGTGCGGATGGTTTGTTGAGCCATACATATCTCCTTTGCTGTCAGATTTTAAAACCGATTTGCAGATTAGCAGGTATCAAACTGTTGTAGATAAAATTCACAGGGGAGAGATAGAAAAAGGTACTGCTTTTTCTGTAGGTGGCGAAGCTGGTCATGAGGATGTGGCTTTTCTGCAATATGCAATTCGTTTTGGAGCTTCTGAATTTATGGTTTATTCCGAGGACGACCGGATTGATACAAAGTTATTGATGGAATATGATTATGAAGACAGAACCGATATAAGGATAAAAGAAAACTGGTATCGGATAAGGATTGAGGACTAAGAAGTATCCCGCCAAGGTCCAATGCATTTGGCGTGTTTTGGCCTCGGACTGGAAATATGATCCCGTAGACGAGGGGGGGAGTAAAGTGAAGGTATACTTATCCCTATAATTGATTGTTTTGACGGGATGTTTACTGTCCCTCGTCCATCAATAACACTATGTAAATTTATACTTATGATAGATAATACTTGTTTTATGGTGGGTTTAGTATTTGCTGCCGGCGAACCCGCTCCTTAACCTGATTCAGAAAGGAAACTGGTCCCAGCACCCGCACCAATGGGCCAAATGCCAGCACCTGAATTAGCAGCTCGGTTTCCCTGGTTTTGTCGTAGTAGATGGAACAGCGATACTTACCTGTTTCATCTACTCTTTCGACTTTTTTCTGATAGCAGGAAAAGTGGAGCATGGTTCTTTCCAGTGCATTACGCTCGTCTAAAATCTCCATAACAACTAATGTGGTTTTCTAATGAAGGACGGTATTTTTATTAAAACCTTATACTGCGGCAAATACTGGTATCCGGGAATGGTTGGTTATCAAGTTGTAATTGAAGAAATGGAAGGTTCAGTCGATTTTGGTACATTGCCGGTAGAGTATTACATATTCGGATTCCGGAGGGGCATATTGGTGTCCTGCGATCAAATGGTACGGTACAGCAGGTGCTGACCGAGCCGGTATATCTGTATTGGAACAATTGGAATCGATATGAGTATGAGCTGCTGGATATGAGAGAACCGAAAATGAAGGAAGAGATAACAAAATCCTGCCTGGCTCATATTCCGTTGAAATATTATAAGAAAGTTGAGATTAAACCGGGTGAAACAGGTGTTTTGTACTTTGACAATCAGATGGTGGTCGACTTAAAAGCCAGAACCATAGAGATCAACGGCCAGGAAATCCTGACAGCCGACCGGATCGGTATCAGAGTCAATCTGTTATGTACTTACAAAGTTACTCAGGTGAAAAGAATGCTTGAGACCATCAAAAATCTGGAAGCTCAGATATATGCCTGCGTGCAGCTGGTAGTCAGGGAATATATCGGCAAATATCGTTTGGATGAAGATTCTGGAGCAAAAAGAAGAAATCTCAGGTTTTATCTGTGAGCAGCTGAAAGAAGTACAGGATGACTACTGCATCGAATTTTTGACTGTCGGTATTAAGGATATTATCTTACCGGGAGAGATCCGGGATATTATGAATACCGTGCTGATCGCCGAGCGGAAAGCTCAGGCTAATGTCATTACCAGGAGAGAAGAAGTAGCTTCCACCCGGTCGCTGTTGAATACGGCAAAGCTAATGGATGAAAATAAAACGCTGTATAAATTAAAGGAATTAGAGTGTCTGGAACGGATCTGCATGCAGGTCGGTAATATCAACGTAGCCGGCAGCGGTGCACTGCTGGAGCAGCTGCGGGAGCTGATGGGCAGAGTTGCAGAAACATAATATAATGCTAATATCTTATATCATTAATGCAAACAATAGGAATCAAAGGGTATTTGAAAAGTTGAAAAATGATGGCAGAACTGTTATTATTTCACCAAGTAATAATAGTTTTTATAGTTTTTTAAAAAATTTAGAAAATAGTTAGACTTGTGCTGGAGGTTGGTTGTAATTGGCATTAACTCTGACAACTGAACCGGGAGATTATTATGAATTACAAACTAATTTTTATTATTCCATTTGTATTGATTGCTATTGCAGGAACAGCATGGTTTGAGTGGCAGTATCACAAAGAAAAAAGAAGCCTCTGGTTAGGGATTTCATTTCTGGCGGCGCTATTACCGATATTAGGACTGTGCGTTCTTGTTCTAGTAACATTTGAACAATTTTTACCTGTTCGCATCGTTTTAGTGGTTTGTGCGGTTGTACTTGCAGCCGCAATTTTGATGTTTCCGTTTGTGCTCATTACAACGATGTTGATTTCAGGAATCCAATTAATACGCAAAGAGGGATTTTCCCTTTCGCATATGCTTTCTCTTGGATTTGGTGTATGTTATATCGCATATTTGGTGGTCTGGCCAATGTTGAGTGATATATGGGAGAATGATTTCTTCAATTTTTTGTATGTATACCTTTCGTTTGTGTTCTTCTTTACTCTTTCTTTATTTGCAATGTATACGATAAGTAATTTTTTAAATTTGCTGAGAAACCGTCGAAAAATATACCGGTATATCATTGTTTTGGGAAGTGGATTGAGAAATGGCACAGAAGTAACACCACTTTTGGCGGGCCGGATTCAAAAAGGAATAGAAGCGTACCATCAGAATCCTGGCAGCCGTCTGGTGTTTTCTGGGGGAAAAGGAAGCGATGAGGCCCTCCCGGAGGGTGAAGCGATGAAGTATTATGCTATAGAGCATGGTGTTCTTGAAGAGGATATTCTGGTAGAATCCCAATCTGTGAATACTGAAGAAAATCTAAAATTTTCCTATCAGATGATTCAGCAGGACGCACAAGGGGAAATAGGAAATCTGCTGGTGGTTACAAATCGTTACCATGTGTTCCGCGCTCTGCTTTTATCCAAGCATCTGGGAATTTTATGCGATGGACGCGGCTCCCGTACCAAGCTATATTTTTCCCTTAATGCCTTTGTTCGTGAATGGATCGCTTACCTGGTATTTTGGCGTAGAAAATATGTCGTTGTTTTAGGTGCTTCTTTTTTCATATTGGGTGCAGGCTATTTACTGAGTTGGTATTTGCAAAATCTGTAATCTCATGAAAATACAGAGATAGCAGAACTATTCCTCAACAAACATAACTTTATTGAGAAAGACAATCTATGAGCAATGTAAAATTGAGAATATCTATGAGAGGCAATTGCTGTCTTGCAATACACATAAATGGCTCACGTTTTTAAAGGAGATTTGCCAGAGGAATTTTAAAATGCTGGCATGGTGGTGTAGACTCTATGCATGAGAATTTCCTATTACCTGATTTTGGCTATCTTCACCCATACCATTGTGCTATTGGATATAAAATTGATAGATATCAAGACTATAAGCTACAGGATATGGATGTGGAGGATATTGTTCACTTTAAATTTGCAGAAACACAGTACAAAATGCCCATGAAACAACAAAGGAAAAGGCCAGGAGCCAGTCTTTCGGAAGCTAAAAATAAGGTAGATAAATCTTTATAATCCCCAAAAACCAATAATTAAGGGTAGTCGTTAATTAACGATTACTCTTTTTTATGTTTATCAGCCATGGGCGGGCTTTTATGAATGCAATTTGCTGACATTAATTGCTTTAAAAAAATATTTTTAATAAGTATATTAGAATAAATATTCCATAAGTAATTGACATATGTCATAAACTGAGTATAATAGAAAATGTAATTGACATATGTCATAAATAAAGGGGGTTTAAATCGTATGGCACCTGGATGCTTCATAGAGAGGTTTGACAGCCTTATAAAATGGGCAGAAGAGATATGAGAGGCATCTGGAAATATTATGCCCGCTCCTGCACTTAATCAAAACGGTAGCGGGTCATATGATTTAAATACTTCTTTACGATAAGATGTGTCTGAGCAGGATTTCAAGTTCATGCCAGACATAAGTATAGCGGCAATGATATGGGAATCCGCTTTATCGGTTTTCTCCTTTCTGAAATCATCAAGCGGGAGAGAGGTGAAACCAGTCCACAGTATCTAAAACAGTATAGTAATAAAGTCCTTGGAGCGGGACTATAAACACTGCTACTACATAATGCGAGTGAGGTGATAGGATTATGCCAAGGCCAATGAAATGGAGAAAAGTATGCTGCTTACCCGAGAGCAATCGATTCGGACCTCTTGGTTTCCCTGCAGATGCGACGAATTGTGTGAATATGACAGTTGACGAGTATGAAACGATAAGACTTATCGATCTAGAAGGCTTTACACAAGAAGAGTGTGCAAATAAGATGAATGTCGCTCGCACAACGGTACAAGGTATTTATATCGAAGCGAGAAAGAAGCTGGCTGAATCATTAGTAAACGGAAAGGTATTGTTGATTGAAGGAGGCGAATATCGGCTTTGCGACGGTATGGGAAATGGTTGTGGTCGTGGCTGCCGTAGATATGAGCGAAGCCGTGGGTGTCCGGATAATGAGGATCAAGGTGATTGATCATATATTCAGAAAAAGTAATTGAACCCTTTGTGTGTCCTCAAAATGTTCATAGTATGCCGAAGACTGATGTGGATTCGGAGACGAAAGAAGGTACATTTCTTGGTAACACTGCAGCGGTAAGTACAGGCGGCGAGGGGTTAAGGCTGCACAAATAATCGTAGACAATAAGGCAGACGCATTGCTTACTCCCCGATGTGGTGAAAATGCTGTTGATGTGTTCAATGCTGCTGATATCAAAATATTCAAAACCACAAATGCTCCAGCCAAAGAGAATATTGATGCGTTTATTGCCGGAAAACTTTCTTTGCTGGATGAAATTCATGCTGGATTTCATAGTCATGGAGGTAAGCAATGCGGAGTGGTTCTTAATAAATGTTTGGAAGGAGAAAATCCTGCAGAAAATTTTTGTTTGGAAAGAAACATTAAGATATTATGCCGAATTCCATTTGATAATGAGCTTGGGATGTTGAATTCAAATGCAAAAATTGCCGTAAGGGAAAATGAAAAATATCAGGCAATTTTTTCTTCTCTGTTAGAAACAGTGACAAAGGAGGTGCGGCATGAAACAATTGCTAATCCTTAGCGGCAAAGGTGGCACGGGAAAAACGACGATAGCCAGCGCGTATATCAAGCTTTCCAATGCCAGGGCTTACGCGGATTGTGATGTGGATGCACCGAACCTACACCTTATAACAGGACAGCGTTCTGAACCGGTGAAAGCAGATTATTATGGCCTGCCCAAAGCTGAGATAAGCCCGCAACAGTGTATTGAATGTGACCAGTGCAGACAAAACTGCAGGTTTGATGCTATTTCTATAAATAAGACATACAAGGCAGACCCTTTTGCTTGTGAGGGCTGTGGGGTCTGTGAAGCCATTTGCCCTACAGGCGCTGTATCTTTAAAGCCAGCTGCAGCCGGAGCGCTTATGTTGTATGAGAATGAAGAAAAAGTTTTTTCAACAGCAGAACTTAAAATGGGCAGCGGTACTTCTGGTAAGCTGGTCACTGAGGTGAAAAAACAGATGAAGTCGGCATCAGCGAATGTCGAACTTGCTATTGTTGATGGTTCTCCTGGTATAGGCTGTCCTGTCATTGCATCCCTTAGGGGTGTGGACATGGTATTAATTGTGGCTGAACCTTCCATATCAGGCATAAGTGATATGGAGCGAATTATAAAAACTGCGGAAAAGTTTGGAACGAAAACAGCAGTTTGTGTTAACAAATTTAATACCAATTATGGAAATACAGATAAAATCCAGGCGCTTTGTAAGAAACAAGGCCTGCCTTTTATGGGTAAGATACCTTTTGATCCGGAAGCAGTCAAAGCCATCAATCGAGGGCAGACCATTGTGGATAGTAATTGTGCAGCGGGGGCGGCAGTAAAAGATATCTATAAAAAGACCATGGAACTGCTGTTTTAAGAAGGCGGTGGCTAGGGGTATGATGATCATGGTGAAGAACTAAGAACGTTTAAAAAAGAAACTCAAAATAATAATAATGAAAAATAAAGGAGCTGATATTATGAGCAATAATTGCAACCAAAGTTGCAGCAGCTGCTCGGAAGAGTGTGCAGAAAGACAAGAACAAAAAACCGATTTCTTTGAGAAACCGCACACAATGAGCAGCATCAAAAGGGTGATTGGTGTTGTCAGTGGCAAAGGAGGTGTCGGAAAGTCACTCGTTACTTCCATGCTGGCGGTTACAATGAACAGAATGGGGTTTCATTCCGCCATTCTTGATGCGGATGTTACTGGGCCGTCTATTCCTAAAACCTTTGGTATTAAGGAAAAAGCTACGAGCAGCGAATTTGGATTATTTCCCGTCAAAACCAGGACTGGCATTGACATTATGTCTGTCAATTTACTTTTAGAAAACGATACCGATCCGGTTGTCTGGAGAGGACCGATTATTGCCGGTACCGTCAAGCAATTCTGGACTGATGTTATCTGGAGCGATGTGGATTTCATGTTCATTGATATGCCGCCGGGCACCGGTGATGTTCCCCTTACGGTATTTCAATCAATTGCCGTTGATGGGATTATAATAGTCACATCTCCGCAGGAGCTGGTATCGATGATTGTATCGAAAGCGGTCAAAATGGCTGAGATGATGAAGATACCCATCATTGGCCTGGTAGAAAATATGTCATATTTTAAATGTCCTGATAACGGCAAGGATTATAAAATATTTGGTGATAGCCATATTGAAGAAATTGCTGAGAAGCATAACTTAAAGGTTCTTGCAAAATTGCCGATTGATCCGAAAATTTCAGCTGCATGCGATAAGGGTATGATAGAGCTTTTTGACGGAAACTGGTTTGATTCAGTCGCAAAAATATTAGAAAAAATGGAGGAGAAAGAAAATGATTAAAATTGCTGTGGCAAGTGAAAACGAAAAGGTAACCGAGCATTTTGGGCATTGCGTCAACTTCAATATTTTTGAAGCTTTAAACAATCAGATTGTTAAGAGTGAGTCTATACCAAACCCAGGGCATAAGCCTGGATTTCTTCCTAACTTTCTAAATGACAGGGGGGTTAATGTAGTTATCTCAGGTGGAATGGGCGGCGGTGCCGTTGATATCTTTAATGAAAAAGGCATAGAAGTGATCGTCGGGGCAAGTGGTAATGCGAAAGCAGCAGCGGAAGCTTATCTGCAAGGTACTCTGAAATCTACAGGTTCTGTTTGCCATGAGCACCAACATCACGATGAATGCGGAGAATAGTTAAGGATTTATATAGGAAGACTGCACTTTATTTTATTACAATAGCAGCTTTTGGTGTCTGTTTTTTAAGAGCAGGGAAAATGCGCTCCTTGCTCTTAAAAAAGCGTAGAAGTCAAATCATTGTAAATATTTAGCCTTCAGGAAATCTTGAAACTAAATAATAAAAATAATCCCTCTATAAAAAAGAGGCAGGACATTTATGCCTTTCCCTCTGATCCTTTATCCATGAACAAGCATTCCGCATTCTTCACAATATAACCAGGTTGACTTATTACGAACTTTATTAGGTGTTTTAATCCTTTTAGCGTTGGCATTATTATATCCGCACAGAGGACATACAAATTTTGTTTCGCCATACCAACCTATTTCTTCCAACGCATTTAATCCGTATTCAATAAAAACGCAACATTCATCTTTTTTAAATTGTTTTTCCATTATAATTACTCCTTATGTATCTTTTCATAAGTAGTATAACATATACAAAATCAAAAAGCAAACATATGTTCGTTTTAAATCTTAAATTACGAGTTAAAACAGCAATTAAACTACTCAGAATAATAAATTTGCGGTAAATATGTAATTGACATGACCGATCACTATGCCGCCTAAAAGTACAATAGGGAAGATAATACCGGGTGACTGGCCCCCATTAACAGCCGGGAATCAAAACCATGGGAATTACCCCATTCAACCCCATTGTTTCATCGCTATTTAGTATAACAATAATGCTGTACTCATAGTTATTTATTAATTGTTATTGAGGTTTTAAGTAATATCCTTCTTTGTTACAATAAAGAAAACCAAAGGAGGTCTATATGGCAATTAAATTAAAAACAGTGATTTTAGAATGCAGCGATATACCGCAGCTGCTAGCTTTTTACACAGGTCTTTTGCATTGGCCAGTGGTATTTGAACTAGATACTTTTGTGGGGATACACTCGGATGAAGAAGAAATGGGAATAGCTTTTCAATATGATGAAAATTACATTCCTCCAACATGGCCATCACAACCGGGGCAACAGCAAATGATGGCGCATTTGGACTTTGCAGTAGCCGATAAAAATGAACTAAAGGAAGCGATTGGAAAAGCAATTAAATTAGGTGCCCAAATTGCTAATGAGCAATATGGCGGTGAAGAGTGGATTACTATGCTCGATCCTGCCGGGCATCCGTTTTGCTTTGTAGTATGGAATCATTAATAACAAATGCTAGTCTCAGGCTAAAAGCGGTATTCTTCAAATTCAGGATACTGCTTTTGCTATATTATTTAACAAAACAAAATAAATAAATTAACTGGCCCTTTTATCGGGCTTATTTTTATGCTATTAAGGGCGGCATCAGGCAGGCCGAATTATTTAGGCGGCCAGAAGGAACCGCTTGAATAAGAATTAAAAACAGAAGAGCAAAAAGATGATTTGTTAGAAGATATTTATGATTTAGTTTTTCTTTGATTCATTTTTGTGCTATCATTAAATTTATTCTATATATTTTTAGCAGGAGTGGAAGAATGGATAAAAAAGTTGGGGTAAGGTTAAGCAAAGTGCGGTTCTTATATTATGGACTGGGCGTCTTGATCGGTTGCTTTGTACTGTGGATTTCTCTGAGTGAAGGAAAGCGGCTGCATTTTTTGGATATGGAAATTATGCCGTCAGATCAGAAATTTGTAATTAATGTTGGGGCAAATGGCGGGAATGTTGATGTTTTTACTGCGGTAAAAGGCGTTCATGTTGCGGTCAGCAATACAGGAAAATCGGAAGAGCAGCAGACGAGGCTGACAATAGAGGGAAATATCAGGAAAAAAATATCAGACAGCACGCCAATTCATCTTTGGCTGCTTGGCCTTGACAATACAGAAAAGTGGCAATGGGAAATATTAAGTTCTGAGGGGCTGTCTTCCATTCGCTGTAGTGAAGGCGGGATGGCCAATATTCGGGCGTACCTTTACCCGTATGTTGTTGCCATATTTGGGATACTGGGCGCTTTTCCGTTTTTTAAGAATAATAAAAAAAAGAGAGACCATGCAAAAGAAATACTGTTGGAATTTATGGATTATCCGGAAAATCAGGCAGCATTTGAAGCCGGGAAACGGTGGTTTTTGATTCATGACAGGAGACGATACTGGAACCGGTGCCTGATAGTATTTTTTGTATGTGGATTAAGTCTTTACGTTCTTCAGGAATATTTATACAGGTGGGTTTTTCTGAATTCAGCAGACCGTATAAGAACTGTTTTAATTTTCACTCTGGTGATTGTAAGTTTAGGAGTTGTTTTAGAAGTTTATTGGGCAATAAAGCATATAGAGGTACTTACAAGAGAGAATCGGCCTCTTACTGCTGCTGCAGCTTTTTTAATGGAGGCGTCATATGGTTCTTACCGTTATCAGTCTTACTATAAGATACAAGTACATAATGCTGCCGTTGGACTTTCCAGGGCAGGAAGATATGATCAGGCATTGAGACTGGCGGATTATGGCTGGAAAGGTGTTCAGGAAAAGAAAATGATGCAGCTGTTTCACAGTAATATTCTTCAGGCATGCTTCCTGGGGTTAGGAAGGGGAGAAGAGGCCGAAGCAGAATTTGCATACCAGAAGCAGCTTGTAAATAATTATCCTAAATTAAAAAAGAAGGGAGAGGCGGTACTTCTGTTAACTGAAATCAGGAAGGCTTATATGGATCGGAAATTTGGACAAGCAGAAGCCTACGTGAATGTGTATTATGATCGTTATCCAGATGCATTTCATCGTATCCCGCTTATGCCCATTCAGATGAAAGTTCATGTGCAGGCAGGTGAAACTGAAAAGGCAAAAGATATCTGCAATAATCTGCTTTCGTACAGCCCTGAAAATATAGCCGTCAGGGAGGCCATGAGATATGGATCCTGTACCTATTTGGAATCCCCGGATTTTCTCAAAGATAAGGCCGGACTTGTGTGCCGGATTGTTTTAACCGGGGTGCTTTGCATTTGTACGGTTGTGTTTGGTGGCGATATGTTAATGGGTACATATTCGGGAGCAAGTGAAACGAGAGCATATGAAGAGACTGAAGCTGAAAAACTCATATCGCAAACAAGTGATACAGCGAAGGCAGAAGAGGAGTCAATGGAAACGGAGGTGTCTGAAACGGAGCAGGAGCCGGCTTTTCAGGCTTCTGATTCCCAGGCGCCAGGCTTTGAGCTGGTTTTGCCGGAAGATTGGAATGGCCTTGCAGTTAGAAAAGAGTTTGAGGGAGGGTGCAGCTACCATCAGAAAAAATCCTATGATTTGATGGGCGATGGAGTTTTATTCTATATTCAGACGTATTCGGACTGCAGCTATGTGAATCTGCCGGATTATGAAGTATGGGGATATGATGGTCCCTATGTCTACGTAATGTCACGGCCAACAGATGTGACATTTTATATGGAAGACAGTGCAATAAGAGAGGAATACAATAAGATGCAAAGTGAGACCGGTCAAATCCGGGATGCTTTCCGGATTCAGTCTGATACGGCAAAATATGACGGGGCTGAATTTGTATTTCCTAACAGCAGCCATAGTCGGTTGCAGGAGCAGGATTTATGGAATCTTTCAGCCGGCCAGCAGCGGATCGCCAAAAACGAGATTTATGCAAGACATGGCAGGCGATTTGCTGATCAGGAACTGAAGAGATATTTTAATCAATGCAGCTGGTATGAAGGAACCATTGCTCCAGAAGATTTTGAAGAAAATATGCTGAATGAAACCGAGCGGTTCAATATCTCTTTGATTCAGAAACAGCAGCAAAATATGGAGTGAAAATTTGAAGCGTATATCATATCCAAAAAAATAAAGGGAGATAAACAGGTAAGAGGTGGCTTTGAATTGAGTGTTTTTCAAAGCCGCCACTTGCCAGGGAAATATTTTATTTCTTTTTCCTGTCCGTATCAGAGATTTCCTCCGAAAATTCCGTCAAAATACGGCGATGCTCCGGTGTACCTGCTGGATATTGTTTCTGTTCCGGCATCTTTTGTTTGCCTGTTACCTTTACAATTGCGTAGCAGACCGTAAAAAAAGCAACAAGTGCCATGCCTGCAAGGAAACCTAAGGTCTGTCCTTTTAAAAAAGGCATGCTAAATATGGCTATGATCAATCCGGCCATGGTAAACAGGGAACTATACGGAAATCCGCACAGGCGGCAGTTTCCTTCCGGTTTCCCGTTCTTTTTCCGGAAACGGATATGGGTATACATGAGCACGATATAAGTGAAAAGCAACGCGAATCCCCCGGAGCTGATCAAAAACAGATAGACTTCGGGAAAAAATAATCCGACATACAGAAACAGCATCATGGACAGACCGGAAAATAAGATTCCCCGGTAGGGAACATCAGTTTGGTCCCTTAAAAATGCAGGACCAAGCCGGTCATCCACAAGAGAACGGAGCATTCTTCCGATTCCAAACATTGCAGCTACCATAGTAGACAAAATTGCGCTGATCAAGATAACTGTCATAGCAGTTCCGGCCCAGGTCATTTGGTAAAGGTTTAAGGCCGTAACCATAGGGCTGACGTCTTCGCTTAAGGATTCGCTGGGGACCAGCAGCAAAAGAATTGAAATACACAGAATATAAAGTGTCACGAGCCAGAAAACCGTCAGGTGGATGGCACGGGGCACATTTTTTTGTTTATCTTCTGTTTCACTGGCAGCCAGTCCGATGATTTCAAAACCTGCATAGGTGAATAAAACGATCAGCATGCTTCCGGCCAGGCTTTTTAGGCCGCCGGGGAGAAATGGCTCCGATCGCAATATGCTGATCCCTAAGGGACGGGAACCCGGTAAGATACCAAAAACAATCAAAGAGCCTAAAAGAATAAATCCGATAATCGCTATAATCTTTATAGCTGAGAGAATGCTTTCCAGATGGCTTAACTGTTTTGCTCCCAAAAGGTTTAATAGCGTTACCCCGACGATCAGGGCGGTACCCAGGATTGGGATCGAGACGGACGGAAACCACGTCCGGAACAATATAGAAACTGCGGTGGCCTCACTCGACATGGAGATGACCATTCCGGTCCAATAGACCCAGCCCACCACAAAGCCTGTGCCTTTGTTTATATACTGAGATGCAAATGTTCGGAAAGAAGCGGAATCCGGATTGGATACCGTCATTTCCGAAAGCGCAAATAGAATGAAATAAACCATAATAGCGCAAATCAAATAAGAAAGAATGATTGCCGGACCGGCAGCCTTAATGGCAACTGACGAGCCTAAAAAAAAGGAACCGCCGATCACGGTTCCCAGAGCCATCATCGTTAAGCGTCCTGCAGTAAGACCATTCACTTTATTTTTCATAGGATTCCTCACTTTTGTTTTTGGTATTATTATTTCAGATAACGGAAAAGTTATTCGAAACATTAAAAACACAATTACCGTCTTTTCGTATTTGAAGTGGAGAACTTGCCTGATTCGGTCAAAATGTATAAAAAAGGCAGAAATATTTCTTGAAAATTATAAAATAATCAGGAGTTATGCGAGGGCTTGTCAACGAAAAACTAACAAAATGCCAAAATAAAGCTTGCTATCAGGCGAAAAATAAGGTAATATATTGAAGAAAAGTTAAGTATAGATTAAGTAACAATAGCTAACAATAGCTAACAAGTAAAGGGAGGGCAATGGCTGAGAGGAGGTATTATGTGAAAAAAGGACAAAAAAAGCAGACAAAAGAAAACAGACACAGCATGAGTATGGGGAAAAGATTGAAAAAGAATTGGCAGCTATATATATTTTTGCTGCCTGCATTGGCTGGATTGATTTTATTTTCCTATGTTCCCATGTATGGAATCCAGCTTGCATTTCGGGACTATAACCCCTTAAGAGGAATTATGGGGAGTCCATGGGTGGGTTTTGAAAATTTTACCAGATTTTTTCATTCACCACAGTTTCAGAATCTTTTGATCAATACGCTGGCCATCAGCTTTTATTCTTTAATTGTGGGATTTCCCATTCCTATTATCCTGGCATTGGGATTAAATTATGTAGCGAATTTGAGATTTAAAAAGGCAGTACAATCCATTACATATGCACCGTATTTTATTTCCACCGTAGTTCTGGTCGGTATTTTAAATATTTTTCTTTCCACGGACGGCGGTTTGATCAATC
The DNA here is from genome assembly GCF_040207125.1 of Lacrimispora sp. BS-2. Lineage (NCBI taxonomy): Bacteria > Bacillati > Bacillota > Clostridia > Lachnospirales > Lachnospiraceae > Lacrimispora > Lacrimispora cavernae. The sequence goes on along the minus strand of NZ_CP157940.1, from coordinate 1,699,942 downwards.
AGCTGGTAAAGTTCTTTGGCCGGGATCCTATATTATTCATGGGGCAGTCAAGGTTCTGGCGTCATATTTATGTCTGGTCCGGTGTCTGGCAGAGCATGGGCTGGAATGCGGTTATTTATATTGCGACACTTGCCGGGGTAAGCGCTGAGATGCATGAAGCTGCTACTATAGACGGTGCAACGAAGTTTCAGAGAGTTTTTTGGATCGACCTGCCTATGATTTTACCTACTATAGTTATTACCTTAATTTTAAGCTGCGGTTCGATAATGGGGATTGGATTTGAAAAAGCTTATCTGATGCAGAATCCTTTGAATCTGGGAGTATCAGAAATTATATCTACTTATATCTATAAGATCGGTCTGGTAAACAGTGAGTATGGTTTTTCTACGGCAGTTGGTCTTTTTAACTCCGTGGTAAATTGCATTGTACTGCTTACGGTGAATCAAGCTGCAAAACGTATATCAAAAACGTCGTTATGGTAGGGGGGTAGAGATGATAGAAAAAGTATTTGGAAAACAATTTGTAAATCAAAGCCTGGCAAATAAGGTGTTTGATATTGTGAACCATATCATATTATTTACGCTGATGATGGTTGTGCTGTATCCCCTGTATTTTATCGTAATCGCTTCATTTAGTTCACCGGTTGCCGTTGCCGGCGGCGAAGTGATTCTGTTTCCGAAAGGGTTTAATATGGACGGATATAAGGAGATTTTTAAATATAAAGACATTTGGACAGGGTATGGCAATTCCATTATTTACACGGCCGTAGGTACATCAATTAACCTGATTTCTACCATCCCTGCCGCATTTGCCTTCTCCAGAAGGGACTTGCCGGGAATCAAACCCCTCATGCTGTTATTTGTCTTTACCATGTTCTTTGGGGGAGGGTTGATTCCTACTTATCTTTTGGTACAGTCCCTTCATATGGATAATACAATATGGGCTCTGGTGCTTCCGGGGGCTGTTGGAGTATATAACCTGATTGTGGCAAGAACTTTCTTTGAACAGAGCATTCCGGAAGAACTGTATGAGGCTTCCGTTGTGGATGGATGTGATTATTTTAGATACTTCTTTCGCATTGTGCTTCCAATTTCCAAGCCCATTATTGCAGTAATGATGCTGATTTATGCAGTGGGACACTGGAATTCCTATTTCAGCGCGTTGATTTACCTGGTGGACAGAAGCAAGTTTCCTCTGCAGGTGATTCTCCGTGAAATATTAATTCAGCAGCAACAGGTGGCAGGGAACAACGCTATGACTTTAGATGCATTGGAGCAGCAGCGTCATCTGGCAGAGATGATAAAGTATGGTGTGATTGTAGTGGCTTCTTTGCCGGCACTTTGTATGTACCCCTTTGTTCAGAAACATTTTGTCAAAGGAATGATGATAGGAGCTGTAAAGGGATAAGTGATAAATTTGAATTAAGATGATGAAAGGAAGGGTAAAAAATGAAAAAAAGCAGAATCATTGTTTCAGCTTTCCTTGCTGTTATGGCATCTGTTGCAGTGTCGGGGTGTGGGAAGCAGGCAGAGAAAACCAGTGCAAAAACGGTAGAGGTGAAGAAAACAGGGTATCCCGTTGCGGATGAACCAATTTACATCAAAGCAATTGGTTTTGGAAAACCCGGCAACGGAGAGTGGAATGATTATCCAATTTTCCAGGATATTTCCAAACAGACAAATGTATTCGTAGATTACCAGACCATAAGCGGCGACGGAGCGGATGAAAAGCTGAATCTGGCACTGGCATCAAAAAAATTACCGGATGCCGTCTTCTCCGGATTGTCTTCCCAAAAGATTCTTTCTTATGCGGAAAAAGGAATCCTTCGTCCGTTGGAGGACCTGATTGAAGATTATGCACCCAATATTAAGCGTGTGCTGGATGAAAATCCGGAGATCCGGAAAGCAATTACCTTCCCTGATGGTCATATTTATGCAATTCCTTCAATCAATGAAGACCAGAAGCCGGTGCAGTCTACCACATTAAATATTAACAAGACCTGGCTGGACCAGCTTGGGCTGGAGATTCCAAAGACAACGGATGAATTTGAAGAGGTGCTTTGTGCATTTAAAACCATGGACCTTGACGGAGGTGGAAAAAATAACGTAATCCCATTTACCTATGAGCCAAAGACGCCTTATAACATCTGGAATGGTGACGCGGGATTTTCCGGAGCATTTGGTATTACAGACAGTTCTTCCTATTTGATGAGATCGGGAGATGAATTTTTATTTACCCCTGTCCAGGAAGGCTATAAGGAGTACGTCAAGTGGACGGCCAGGCTCTATGAAGAGGGATTAATTGACGTGGAACTATTCACTCAGGACCATAATCAGTACATGTCGAAAATCGGTTCCAGCCGTGTGGGGGCCTACCTTACCAATGGGCCGTTGGAAACAGAAGGTACAGAATATATTGCCATTGAACCATTAAAAGGGCCGAATGGGGATCAGGTATGGGGCTCTCTTGATTTCAGTATTGATAAGAACAGAGGTGTGATCACTACTTCCAACCAATATCCGGAGGCTACCATGAGATATATGGACTCCTTCTTTGAAACAGAAAACTCGCTGTACTTAAGATTTGGAAACTCTTTAAAGCCGGTTGGCGATCAGTATGAGCTGATACCCTCCATTCCCGGAAAGAATTCCGAAGCGCCGGAATCCTATGTGGCCACAAATTTATGTTCCGAAATTATGGATACATATATTATTGAAACAAAAAGCATAAAAGAGAAAAAAGAAAGAATAGAGCTTTATTCTAAGTATCTGGCTCCTCCGGTTCCGCTTATTAACTTAACAATAGAAGAATCAAAGCAGATTTCCTCCCTGTTTGTGGACATTCAAAAAATTGTAGATGAAAATAAGGCAAGATGGACCACCAATCAGTCTGACATTGACAAGGATTGGGAAGCATACCTGGAGTCTTTAAACAATGTGGGGCTGGAAAAGTACATGGAAATTTATAATGCAGCCTTAGCACGGTACTTAAGCAATTAATAATCAGTTGTTGGAGAAAATAAATGAAACAGAAAAACCTGGTGATCGGATATATAGAAACCAAAAATCTTATCCTGTTAAGAGACAGGGACATTCATTGTCTGGATGTTATAAATCTGGCGTTTGCCGCAGTCAAAGATCATGTGGTAACATGGGATCCAATGGGGCACTTAGACATACTAAAACGGGTCAAGGCTCTGAATCCGGATTTGAAACTTGTATTGTCCATAGGGGGCTGGGGAAGCGGGGGCTTTTCCGAAGCGGCCTCCACGAAAGAGGGCAGAGAGGTGTTTGCCGAATCAGCGGTTGCACTTATGAAAGAATACGGCTTAGACGGGCTTGACATTGACTGGGAATATCCTTGTGTGGGAATTGCAGGGATTGACTGTTCTGAAAATGATAAGGAAAACTTTACCCTGCTTATAAAAAAGCTGAGGGAGGAACTGGATGCCATTACAGACAGAGATTGTACGTTATCCATTGCGGCAGGCGGAGATTCTTATTATCTCCGCTGTACCCAGATGGATCAGGTTGCAGAGTATTTGGATTATGTGATGCTGATGACCTATGATTTAAGAGGCGGTTTTTCGGTCCAGACAGGACATCATACGAATCTATATACGAACAATGCAGATCTATCCGCAGCCAGTACGGATTATGCGGTAAGCATATTTGAACAGGCGGGGGTTGCCAAAGAGAAACTTGTTATCGGAGCCGCCTTTTATTCCCGGGTTTGGAAAGGCGTGCCTGACAGGAACAGGGGACTTATGCAGATGGCAGAAACCACCGGAGGGTATGGGCCGGATTATGGCGTACTGGTTACAGATTATATTGATAAAAACGGATACACAAGGTATTGGGATGAGGAAGCAAAGGCACCTTATTTATTTAATGGATGTAACTTTATCAGCTACGATGATAAAGAGTCGATCCAATGTAAAATCAATTATATCAAGGACCGGAAACTGGCAGGTATCATGTTCTGGGAATACAGTCAGGACGGCACTCATACATTGATTCCACTTATAGCTGAGAAAATAAAGGCGGATGATCATGAATAATTGTTGGTTTCATAATGCAAAGCTTGGAATATTTATACACTACGGGATTTATGCAGTCAACGGAATTGCAGAATCCTGGTCCTTTTACAATGGAGCCATCAGCTATGAAGACTATATGAAACAGCTGGATGGATTTTATGCGGATCAATTTGATGCGTCTGCCTGGGCAGATCTGATTGAGCGTTCAGGGGCGAAATACGCTGTCCTGACTGCAAAGCATCATGATGGCGTGGCATTGTTTGATACCAGATTCAGTGATTTAAGCGTGGCAAAAAAGACCCCTGCAAAACGGGACATTGTAAAAGAATATGCAGAGGAAATAAGAAAGCGCGGCATTCATCTGGGGATTTATTATTCGCTGATCGACTGGTCCCATAAGGATTATGCCAGCGTTTATACAGATGGGAAAATTCCTGATAATCCAAAGGAAATAAACCCCTTTACGTCCCCTGTTGATGGAAAAGAAGACCAGGAAAAATGGCAGCGTTTTTTAGAATTTAATAACAATCAGTTAAAGGAACTGCTTACCAATTACGGAAAGGTGGATTTACTCTGGTTTGACGGAGACTGGGAACGCAGCGCCAGCCAATGGGGGCTGCCTGGGTTTAAGGATTATTTAAAATCATTGAATCCGGATCTGATCATCAACTCCAGACTGCAGGGCTATGGGGATTATAAGACGCCGGAACAGGGAATCCCTATTACAAGGCCAAAGGGAGACTGGGAGTTTTGTACTACGATTAACAGTTCCTGGGGATACCAGCCAAAGGACAATGAGTACAAATCTCTAAACCAGATCATTCGTATGTTTTGCGATTGCATTTCTATGGGTGGAAATATGCTGCTTGATATCGGACCGCGCCAGGACGGGACCATTGATTCCCGCCAGGAGGCAATCTTAACAGGGCTTGGCTCCTGGATACGGGAGCATGAGGAGGCTGTTTATGACACAGATGAAGGGATTACGACCTGTTATTATCTGGGCGGAAGTACCATATCTTCTGACAGGGAAACTTTATATCTGTTTGTGTACGATAATCCAAAGGAATCCATTTGTTTGAAGGGATTGTGCAGCCCCATAAAGAAAATTACCGTTCTGCATTCAGGCAAAGAGCTGTATTATGAAAACCATGGCGGAGTTCCCTGGTTTCAGATTCCGGGGACCACTTGGATTCAGATGACAGCAGAAGACTGCCACGATCTGGTGACTGTGGTAAAAGTTGAGCTGGAAGGAGAAATTAAGATGTATGGCGGTTTTGGGGGGTTAGTGAATTATTCCTGAAAAGCGTAGAATAATCTGGCAATATATATTATAATGAGTGAAATAAAAAAGTAATAACAGCGCAGAGGTAGAGAAGGTGAAACGAAAAAAAAATGTAACAATGCAGGATATTGCAGATTATTTGTCAATCAGTAAAGTAACCGTATCCAAGGCTTTAAATGGAAAGGACGGAGTTGGCAGGGAATTAAAAGAAAAAATCATAGCAGTCAGCAAAGAGTTGAATTATAAACTTCCGGAAAGTTCAAAGGCATGTTCCGGAAATTCAAAAAATATTGCCATTTTTATGAAGGAAAAGTTTGCTTATGGAGAAGCCGGGTTTTATTTAAAGTTTTATCAGAGGATTTCTGTGGAATTAAATGAACGAGGTTATCTGGCTCACTTGTTTCCCATTAACCCCAGAGAGGACAGGAAAGGAAAGCTGCTGCTGGAAAAGCATGACATAGCCGGAGTTATTTTTCTGGGTGATATTGAAAAAACGTTTCTGGCTGAGGCGAAACAGACACAGCTTCCCTGCGTTTTAGCGGATACCTATGACAATGATTTTGATATGGACTGCGTGATTACAGAAAGTGTGTACAGCATGTGTGAATTGACAACGTATCTGATGAAGTGCGGCCATAAAAGCATTGGATTTGTGGGAACAATCACTGCTACGAACAGTATTATGGACCGGTATCTCGGCTATTGCCGTGCGCATTTGAAAGCTGGACTTCCTATTCACGATGAGTGGCTCATCGGAGACCGGGATATGGAGGATGAAAATGTGGAGTTTATGCTGCCGGAGCATATGCCTACTGCTTTTGTCTGCAACTGTGATGATACAGCGTACCGGTTTATCCGAATGTTAACGGAGAAGGGTTACCGGGTGCCGGAGGACATTTCCATTGTAAGCTTTGATAATGACATTTATGCGGAGCTTTGTGTTCCTAAGCTTACCACGGCGGAGGTGGATATTAATCAGATGGCATGTAAATCCGTTGAATTAATTTGTGAAAAAATAGATCAGGATAATGTCCGCAGAAGAGGCGTTACCTTTGTAAATACGGCGATTATTTATAGAGATTCCGTAAGGAATATGGACCCCCCTGTGGATTCCACCGGATATGTATAATTAAAAAAACAAAAGAAGGGGGGATCTGGTTTCACAGATTTTTATGCCGTGAAACCGGGAACTTTATGGCAGAGTATTTATCACCAGGAGTATATGTCGAAGAATTTGATTCGGGCGCCCAGCCAATAGAAGGGGTAGGTACCAGTACGGCAGGGTTTGCAGGATTGGCGGAAAAAGGGCCGGTTTTCGGCGTGCCCCAGTTAGTTACTGGTTTTGCGGATTTTAAGAGGACCTATGGCGGGTATTTATCAGAAAATGAATTTGGAGAATACCGTTTTCTGGCTTATGCAGTGGAGCATTTTTTTATCAACGGAGGGACAAGGTGCTTTATCAGCAGAATAGCTCCTTCCGGTGCAAAGCAGGCGATGGGATTTGCCCCCTCAAAGGAGGCGCCTGCAGTTCAATTGATTGCAAAGAATCCGGGAATCTGGGGAGACAGAGTGAGCGTCAGTGCAACGCCGTCCGGTAAGGCCAAAACCCAGGTTTTGGAAGTGCTTGAAAGCGAAGGCGGAAAAAAATATAGAGTAAAGAACGGAGCAGGCTTTTTGCCGGGTGACGTGGTCGCTTTTACGGCTAAGAAGGAAACAGCGGTGGAATACAACAGAGTGGTTGCCAATCAGGACAACATCATCACCTTTGAAACAGAATTTACAGGGGAGGTGGTGGATACGGAGCTTCTTCCCGGAAAAATAATTTCAACCTGTGAAATGAATCTGGAAGTGAAGTATGAAGATCTGGTTGAAACCTTCGAGAATGTTTCCTTTAATGTGTCAGCCCCCAATTATATTGACAAAAAGACTGCAAAATCCCATATCATCATTGCTCAGTACATTGGAAAGCAGACGGAAGCTCCGGTTTCCCCCTTTGACGAGTTTACGGCGGCTCATACCGTATCCCCTGTCATTGTGCTCAGCGGCGGCAGCAACGGCTCCGTAGACGAGATCACTGCGGCTGATTTTATCGGTGTGGACAATGGAGCGGGCAGAAGAACGGGAATCCAGTCGTTTCTTGACAATGACGAGGTTTCTGTTATGGCGGTTCCGGGAGTAACGGATCCCAATGTGCAGCTGACCCTTGTGGCCCATTGTGAAAATCTTGAAAGCCGTTTTGCAATCCTTGATATGCCGAGAGAATCCAAAAAGATACAGGATATGATTGCTCACAGGGAGGTATTTGACAGTACCTATGCAGCTCTTTATCACCCATGGCTGGAGGTATTCGATCCCCTGGATAAGAAAAATGCGGCAATTCCTCCTTCCGGCTCCATGGCGGGAATCTATGCAAGAAGCGACAACAGCAGAGGCGTTCATAAGGCTCCGGCCAATGAGGTGGTAAGGGCATGTGTGGGACTTGACTGCCAGTTTAACAAGGACGAGCAGGATATTTTAAATCCTAAGGGAATCAATTTAATCCGCGTATTCCCCGGACAGGGCATCCGTGTATGGGGAGCAAGGACAGTCTCCGGTGACGGCAGCTGGAAATACATCAATGTCCGCCGTTTATTTATTTTTATCGAAGAATCAATTAAGGCAAACACCAATTGGGTGGTATTTGAACCCAATGATGAAGTTTTGTGGGGGCGTGTAGAGAGAACCATCAGTATATTTTTAACAAATCTGTGGAGAAATGGTTCTTTTGCCGGCAGTTCTACGGATGAAGCCTTTTTTGTGAACATAGGCAGGTCCACCATGAGCCAGGATGATATTGATAACGGAAGGCTGATTTGTGTGATCGGCGTTGCACCTGTAAAGCCGGCTGAATTTGTAATCTTCAGAATCACTCAAAAAACCAGTGAGTTGGCAGAATAAGAAATATGAACAAAACAGGTAAAATCATTTTTATTGGTACAATGCGTGTCATGAACCAGACACGGACTTTGCCAAAAGATTAACAAAAAATTCCGGCGGCAGGACAGGAGAAAGTGCAAAATGAAGATCGTAATATTAGACGGATATACAGAAAATCCCGGAGATTTATCCTGGAGCGGAATGGAAGAATTGGGAGAGGTTACGGTATATGACAGGACTCCGGCGGAGCTGATTGTGGAGCGGATCGGCGATGCGGAGATAGTCTATACCAATAAGACGCCTGTCAGTAAATCCACATTAGAGGCATGTCCTGCTATAAAATACATCGGTGTGCTGGCAACCGGCTACAATGTTGTGGATGTAGAGGCAGCCAAGGAAAAGGGCATTCCGGTGTCCAATATCCCTGCATATGGGACAGAAGCTGTTGCCCAGTTTACCATTGCCCTTTTATTGGAGCTGTGTCATCACATTGGTGCACATTCCCAATGTGTCATGGAAGGGGAATGGACCAGAAGGGAAGATTTTTGCTTTTGGAATTACCCTTTAACAGAACTGGCGGGAAAAACCATGGGAATTATTGGATATGGAAGAATCGGACAGGCCACGGCTAAAATTGCACAGGCTTTTGGTATGAACATTTTAGCCTGTTCCAGAAATAGGAATATAAGCCTGGAATCGGAAACCTGCCATTATGCGGATCTGGATGAGCTGCTTGCAAATTCAGATGTAATTTCCCTCCATTGCCCCCTTCTTCCTGAGACTCAGGGAATGATCAATAAAGAGACCATAGCGAAAATGAAAGATCATGTTATGATTCTCAACAGCTCCAGAGGTCCCCTTATTGTGGAAGAGGATATAATGGAAGCATTAAACAGCGGCAAAGTAGGTGGCGCGGCAGTTGATGTTGTATCGGTGGAACCTATGAAGGCAGATAATCCGCTGCTGAAAGCAAAGAACTGTATCATTACCCCTCATATTGCCTGGGCTCCGAAAGAGACGAGACAGAGACTGATGGATATTGCAGTGGATAATCTAAAGTCTTATGTGAAGGGACAGCCAAGGAACGTTGTAAATCAATGATTGGGCAGGTTTTGATTGAGGGATTGGAAGCGATCAGCCAATTTATTGCAGCGTTGAAATAAAAACAGAAAAGTCCTGTCTGTCGGCGGAGGTCTGAACCCATCCGCCGCCAGACAGGATTCTTTTTTTATCTGTTACATAAGATTATATCTCCATGTTCAGGGTTTTCCCAGACAAGGTACTTCCCTTACGCAGCTCCTGACGTGCAGTCTGTATCAGGGAATCCATTTTTTCAAGTTCCTCTAACAAGAGCTTTTCTTCCTCATTAGTATCTAAGACTTTGCTGATTCCCCCGTTTTTAATGATGATCCGTTTGTCTGCCATAAGCGCCAGAAGAGGGTCGTGAGTTGCCATTAACACGATCTTATCGGAAGAAATCAACAGCTCAAGAGCTTTTTTGCGGTCGATCCCGGCATTTTCGATCTCATCGATGAGAACAATGGGAGAAGAGCTTAAGATAGCGGTATCTGCGATCATCAGGGCTCTGGACTGTCCTCCGCTTAAGCTGGTGACAGGAGTGGTTAAGTCAAATTTTTCTCCCGCCAGATCATTGGCGGCCAGGATAATCTGTTCAATTACAGTCTGGGGGTCCTCTACCAGACGGCTTACGGCGTGCATCCTTAAAAATTCCTCTACCGTAAGGTCCATGACAAAATTCATGTTCTGGGACAGCTGTGCCACCAACCGGTTGTTGGAGGAAAAACGCCATTTATTATCCGGCTTCTTTCCATTGATCAAAATGCTGCGGCCTGTAGGCGTATCCCTTTGCGCCGCCCATTCGATATCCGCCAAAAGGCGGCTTTTGCCGGACCCCGTAGGTCCTACGATAGAAATGATCTGAGAGGTTTCCACCGTAAGCTCTGAAAAGCCTTCCGGATTGCCGGATTTGTCATATCCCGCCAGGATTGTCATGGAAAGGACCCGGTTGCTCTTTTCAAGCCCCAGAAATGCACTCATCTGCTCTAAATAGACAGGAAGATCGGACAGGAGCTTTTCCCTGTCAATGGCCTGGTCCTCCAATTCTTCCTCTGTAAAATGATCTAAAAACTCCCGAAAAGTTTTATCCCCGTATCCGGCAATATCCAGTTTATTTTGTTCAAAGTATGCGTTTACAAAGGGATACTCTTTAAGAAGCTGGTCTAAGCTTAATTCCATCATGTTTTATCTGCCCCCAAATTGATTTTTTTAACGTTTCCCATCTGAAATGCTTCTCCGATCCTTGTTTCTCCAAGACAATAGGAGCAGAGGGCGGAAGGCATGGGAAAGCGAAGCTGCATGCCCTGGACGGATTCGATGTTCTGGTTTTCATCATAAAGAAGGCTTCCCAGCTCATAGGCACCCTGCCCGGTCAGGCCATTTACATGCATGGTGACTGCTCGGGGATTTACGGAGCTTACGCAGGAAGCAAAAACCTCACGCTCCGCCTGGGAGACAATATCCCCCTTTGTAATCACCACAAAATCAGCAGATTTTAACATAGGACCGATTTTTTTCGGGGTATTGATGCCGGAAAGATTGTCAATGACACAGACTCCCTTGATTTCCTTTAAATAAGGAGAACAGCGGTTGCAAAGACCGGCAGATTCAGTAATGAGTAAGTCCAGCTTTTCCTCATTGCCCCAATTTACCACCTCTTCGATATTGGAAGCAAAGAAATGGTCGGGACATAAGGCGCCGGAAAGTCCCTTTTTTACCGGTATACCGGCTTTTTCATAAGCGGCATCGTCATCGGTATAAAGGCAGTCAAATTTGACAACACCCACCTTTATATTCCTGTTCTGATAAGAAGCAATGGTTTTTAAGATCACAGACGTCTTCCCGGAGGAAGGGGGGCCTGATACAATAATCAGATTCATAAAGCCTCCTTTTCTGCTGCCTGATAAAACAGCCGCTCTGTAGTTTTGATCAGCTCTCCAATATCGTGGCTGTGAATATAATCCCAGCCAAGCCACATGAATTTCTGATCAGGTTTTAAGTGGTTGTTTACCAGCGGATTGGTAGAAGGAAATTTTCCGTTAGAGGAGAGGATTTCACCTATTTCTTTGGAATACAGGAAGTCCACAAATGGCTTGACCTTTTCCCTGTTCTTTGATCTTGCCAAAAGGAAAATCGGGCTGATGATCGCCCCATCCTTTGGCCATACGGGACGGAGAGGACTTTTCTCATCTGCCATGCTGGCAAAAAAGTATGGGGAAATCGTAACGGCAGGAACCTTATTTCCTTCCTTTGAAATATGGGATTTTACCATTTGGGCCGGATGCATGCTGCGCAAAAGAGCTTTTCCCATCTTTTCAATGCCCTCATTCCCGTAATACCGGTGGATGTGCAGCAAAAATGCATTGAACATGTCTAAGTCCTTCATAGGCATGCTGACGCTGTTTTCAAATTCCGGCTTCATTAAATCCGCCCAGCTTTCGGGAAAAGGACGGTCTCCTAAAACAGCGGTATTTACCATAATAACCGCCGGAACGATGCCGATGATGGCATATTGGTTCTTTGGGTCCTTTAATGAAATGGCATCATTGTCAAAATCAGGATTTATCTGCTCAATATCTGAAATATCTTCAAATGTACCGGAATCCCGGTAGCGTCCCATAAGGTTTTTATCAAAGAACAAGTCAAAGCCAGCCGAAAGATAGAGATCTGACAAGGCATCTGCATTGCCGTCTGCGGCGATGATCCGTTCCTTTACATCATCCAGTCCAAGGTTGGCGGATTTTAAATTGTAGTCAACCTTATAGTCCATGGAATCTTTTTGGGAAGCCATCCAGGCTTCGAATTTTTCCAGAAGGGGAAGGCGGATGGGGCAGGGGAGTACGCCTTCAATGCGGATATCCCCTCCGCCTTCTTTTCTCGCAGGTGCAAGCCCGGAGGTGAGGTCCGGGAGGTTTTGCTTAATGGTTTCTTCCAGCTTTTCCATGAAAAGCTCCTGATTGAGCTTTCGCATGGATAAAGCCATTTCCAGAGTGACCGTCTTTCCAAGAGTGCTGCGCATGACTGGATTTTTTAATTGCTCAAAACCATTTGTAACAAACAGTCCGATTGTCTCGGGGTATTTTTCAGTGATATCGTAAATGGTGTCGGTAGCTTTTATATAATGTGCCATGTTTTGTCCTTTCTATATGTGATAAAGTCTGGGTTATTCGATATATATATCATAGCATGTGATTTCCTATTTGGTTGTTGTAATTACAACGTATAAGGAATTGTAATTGATAATATTTATTAGATTCAGTAAAATTATGCCTGTTTTTCTTGAAAGGTTAAAAAATTTATCTGTATTTCCACAGGTTTTGGGGCCGGAATGCAGGAATTTATAATGGATGCAGCTTCCAAAATGCTGTTTTTCCAATTAAATATAGAAGGTACTGTAAAGAGCGTTTTTTATAGTGCTGATAAAAAATCAAAAATTTATGGAATGAAAAGGGACTGATGCAATTAAGATGAATTAAATGGTTTAAGTATAGTACAAGGAGAAAGCATATGATTGTTTCATGGATGACAACAAACCAGTGTAATCTTAAATGCAGGCATTGTTACCAGGATGCCGGCAGTAAAAAGGCGGATGAATTAACAACGGAGGAAGCCAAAAAGCTGATCGATGAAATCGCCGGGACCGGTTTTCGCATTATGATATTCAGCGGAGGGGAGCCGCTGATGCGCCCGGACATTTATACCCTGGTATCCTATGCGGCCGGTGCGGGCCTTCGGCCTGTTTTTGGTACCAATGGAATGCTGATTACTGAGGAGGCGGCCAAAAGGCTGAAAAAATGCGGAGCAGCAGTTATGGGAATCAGCCTTGACAGCCTGGATGAACAAAAGCATAACAGGTTCAGGGGAGATGAGAATGCATACCGGCTGACCTTAGAAGGGATCGGGAATTGTAAAAAAGCCGGCTTGCCCTTTCAGATACATACGACGATCATGGATTGGAATCAGGAAGAAGTGGAAGATATCATTGATTTCAGCGTGAAATCAGGTGCGGTAGCCAATTACCTGTTTTTTCTGATTCCCGTTGGCAGGGGGAGATATCTGGAAGAAACTTCGCTGAAAGTTATGGAGTACGAAAGACTTCTTAAGACCATTATGAAGAAGCAGAAGGAGGTTCCCATTGATATAAAGCCTACCTGCGCCCCTCAATTTACCAGAGTGGCAAAGGAGTTGGAGGTGGATACCCGCTTTACCAGAGGCTGTCTCGCCGGGCTTTCCTACTGCGTGGTAAGCCCTGTAGGAAAGGTCCGCCCCTGTGCCTATATGATCGAGGAAGCAGGAGATGTCCGCAAAGAACCCTTTGATGAGATATGGAAAAACAGCAGCCTGTTTAAAACCCTGCGCACCCGGGATTACAAGGGGACATGCCGTGACTGCATATACGGGAAAGAGTGCGGAGGCTGCCGCGCTCGGGCAGGATATTATAATGACGGTGATTATATGTCGGAAGACAGCTATTGCGCTTACGGAAAACAATTATGCAAGGGAGGTTTCTTGATAAATTGAAGAAAATAACCATGGTGTATGCAGTGATGCTTTTTGTGATAGTAAATATGCTTGCCGGATGCGGCGGCAGGACTGGGAAACCGGTTGATGAGATACCGGAGGGGTATTGCTTTACCGATGCCCTGGGCCAGGAGGTGGCGGTCAGGAATCCGGAGCATGTGGTGGCTTTAATGGGGAGCTTTGCAGAAGTCTGGCAGGCAGCCGGAGGCAGGCTTTCCGGTGTTACGGACGATGCATTTAATGAAAGAGGGATGGAACTTTCAGAGGAAACTGTTTCTGTAGGGAAATATAACAGTCCCAATGTGGAAAAAATCATAGCTTTAAATCCGGAGCTGGTTTTATTGTCATCAGAAACCAAGGAACATACAGCGCTCAAAGAGGTTTTGAAACAGGCAGGTATTACGGCTGCTTATTTTAAAGTGACATATTTTGAAGACTATCTGTCCATGCTTAAAACCTGTACGGAAATAACCGGGAGAAAAGAGATGTATCAGAAAAAAGGTTTGGATATAAAAACAGAGATTGAGGAAATCCTTGCCGGCACAAAGAATCAGGAGCCGCCCTCTGTTTTACTTCTCATAACTTACTCCGGTGGAGCGGTGGCGCAAAATTCCAGGACCATGACAGGAAAAATGTTACATGACCTGGGCTGTAAAAATATAGCCGACGAGAATCAGAGCCTGTTAAAGGAGTTCAGCATGGAAAGCATCATAAAAGAAGATCCGGATTATATTTTTGTGATCCCCATGGGAAATGACGATGCCCTTGCAATGAAAAATTTAGAGGAAAGCATTGAAAAGAATCCGGCATGGAATGGCCTTACTGCCGTCAAAAATAACCGTTACATTCTTCTGCCAAAGGAAAAGTTCCTTTATAAACCCAATGAAAAATGGGGAGAAAGCTATCAATACCTTTCGGAGATTCTTTATGGAAAGAAATAAAAAGGCGGGGCTGCTTATCCTTTTGTCGGCGGCAGGACTTGTGGTTTCAATTTTGCTGGGACTGTGCCTTGGAACCAGCAATATCAGGCCATCTGATCTCATTGCAACCCTGACCGCTGGGGATGCTGATGATTTTTTATACCGGATCCTCCTTACGATCCGCCTGCCGAGAGTTACAGCCGCCCTTCTTGCAGGAAGTGCCCTTTCGGTGTCCGGTGGGATCATTCAGTCCGTGTTAAACAATCCTCTGGCAAGCCCTAATATCATAGGAGTAAATGCAGGGGCAGGATTTTTTGTTCTGCTGGCATCTGCATTTCTGCCGCCAGACCCGCTTTTCCTGCCTTTATCGGCATTTTTCGGTGCACTCCTTGCCTGTATGCTGGTTCTTGCCATTACCATGACCGGCAGATTGTCAAGAGTCCTTCTGGTTTTAACAGGCTTTGCGGTTAACAGTATTTTCAGCGCGGGAATGAATACGGTTATGATTTTATACCCGGATGCTTACGTAGGTGCGGGAAATTTTCTGGTAGGAGGACTATCCTCTGTTACTTCAAATGTTCTTGTTTATCCCTCGGTTTTTATTATTGCAGGCTTTATTCTGGCGATGCTCTGTTCCAAGGGTCTTAACATTTTAAATCTTGGCGGGGACAGCGCAAAAGCCCTGGGCATGAATGTAAATGCCTGCCGGTGCATCTACCTGGCCATTGCAGCCATCCTTGCAGGCGCGGCCGTCAGCTTTGCCGGTATGATCGGCTTTGCAGGCCTGCTGGTTCCCCATGGGGTAAAATTAATGATCGGCAAGGACAACCGGTTCGTCCTCCCTGCCAGCGCCCTGACAGGAGGGATGTTCGTTATTTTATGTGATTTGCTGGCAAGGACCTTATTTCTGCCTTATGAGCTGCCGGTGGGTATTTTGATGTCCTTTATGGGAGGACCGTTTTTTCTTTATCTGATTCTTAAAAACAGGCGGAAGGAATGATGGAAATTATGATCAGGCTTGAGGATGTGACTTATTCTTATAACAGGCAGCCGCTGATCCGTGATATGGACTTAAATTTTGAAAAAGGAAAGATAACCACCATCGTCGGACCCAATGGATGCGGAAAGAGCACCGTGTTAAAACTTTCTTCCCGGCTTTTGCAGCCTGATAAGGGAAAGGTGTTTTTAGAGAATAAAGAGATCGGCGGCATGAAACGGAAGGAGTTTGCCAGGAACGTATCCGTGCTGCTTCAAAGCAGCCACATCCCGGATATGGCAGTGGAAGATGCGGTGATGTCAGGAAGATATCCTCATCAGTCTCCGGTCAGTTTTTCTTCTGCAGAGGATAAGCGGCTGGCGGAATATGCCATGAAAATGACCTGCTGCCAGTCGCTTCGAAACAAAAACATGCGCCAGCTTTCTGGGGGAGAGCGCCAGCGCGTTTTTCTCGCCATGGTGCTGGCTCAGGATACTCCGGTCATTTTTCTGGATGAACCCACAACCTATCTTGATATTCATGTTTCCTACGAAATTATGGAGCTTATCAGCAGCTTAAACAGGAAGCTTGGAAAGACCATTGTTCTGGTTTTACATGATCTCAATCTGGCTCTTAATTATTCAGACCGGCTGGCTGTGATGGAAAAGGGAAAGGTGGTCGCTTATGAGGAAGCCTTCGACCGCAGGGTTCATAGCTGTATCAGTGATATCTTTAAGGTAGATATCCGGCGGCTGACGGAAAAGGGGAAGTCTTATTATTATTCCTTTAAATTTTAAAAGGCGTCAGCCGCTTATATGGAGAATCCTATTTGCTTTTGAAAAAATTCCGTATAATAACTTATACCGGAGAAATTTATATCAATCGCTTTTAAAAGGTCAGACGTATATCCAGTGACCACCTGTTTCAGACAGAAATGATCTGCAGGTATATCTTTACCTGCTTTTTTTGCTATGTTATACTAGAGATAACTGGAGTAAGAGAAGCGTGGACTGATGTTGGAGGCTTATATTGTTACAGGAAGGTAAAGCATGAAAAAGAGAATTGCGGTTATTGCATTAGACCCGTTTGCGGGAAAAGCATATGCCGGACAGGTTCGGTCGGTATTTGGGGAACGAGTTGTTGTACGAAACTATAGCATGATGGATGGAACGGCCGCTAATATGGAACCCAGCGATTTATATATGGGTTCAACGGATGCTTTTGATGCCATGGGGGATCCGGACCGGTATATTCCGGCTGATGCACAACGGATGGAAATTCAGGTTACGTATTTCAAGGAAGCAGTGCGCCGTTTGGAAGAGATTCCAAAGGGAACGAAAGTTATTTTCGTTAATATCACCGAGGTAATGGCAAGAGAAGCAGTGACACAGCTGGAACAGCTTGGGATTACCCATTTAAAGTTTATACTCTATGCACCGGGAAGCAAGCTGACTGATATGGCAGAGATTGCCGTTACTCCGGATGAAGAGCGTTATGTGCCAGGTGGAATTCCCACAATTATAAATCTGGGACAGAGAACCTGCTCTGCGGATACCATGATTGAAGCCGCTTTCAGGCTGGGGTTTGACGATTTGCTGGAAGAAGCTGAGTTTAAACAGTATCAGGAGTCGGTATGTACCAATACCTATTATTTTGATCAGATGTTTAACCGTTCCAGAAGATTGGAAAGCCAGTTTGATATTCTTATGGAAGTACTTGATCAGGGCGTAATCGCGGTAAATGAACATGGAGAAATATATGCAATCAACAAAAATGCTGTGGATATCACCTGTGTTCCTGAAAATCGCAGTCTTTTAACCATGGGGGAAAAAGTATTTCCCTATATACCATTCCGGAAATGCTTAGAGGAGAAAAAGGAGACAAATCCCCAGGTTGTGAGAGTTGCAGGCAATCTGGTAAGCCTTTACGTGCGTCCGGTCTTAAGGCGGGAGACCTGCGTTGGTGCATTTGCCATTTTACAAAAGTTTAATGACATGGAGCGCCGTCAAAATGAGCTGCGGGTTCAATTGATGAAAAAGGGCCAGGGGCATAGGGCCAAATATTGTTTTGATGATGTAATTGGAGAGTCAGAGCCCATATTAAAGACTAAATTTATTTTAAATAAAATGGCTTGCACAGAATCTCCGGTCTTGTTAATCGGGGAAACAGGAACCGGCAAGGAGCTGTTTGCACATTCGGTTCATAATGCATCAAAGCGCAGGGATCAGCCCTTTGTGGCAATCAATTGTGCAGCCATGCCGGAGAATTTATTGGAGAGTGAGCTGTTTGGTTATGAAGAAGGTGCCTTTACCGGTGCGAAAAAAGGAGGACGTCCGGGTTTGTTTGAATTCGCTCATCAGGGAACTCTGTTCTTAGACGAAGTGGAGGGCATGAGTCCGGCGCTGCAGGTAAAGCTGCTGCGTGTTTTGCAGGAACGTGAAATCATGCGGGTCGGCGGAAATCAAATCATTCATGTTGATGTGCGGATTGTTGCCGCAACCAATGAAGAACTTGAGGAAAAAGTAGCGGAAGGCACGTTCCGTCAGGATCTTTATTACAGACTCAATGCTTTGCCGGTGTTAATCCCGCCGCTTCGAAAGAGAGAGGAAGATGTATTCTTAATTCTGGAAAGTTTTCGAAAGGAACTTGGGGGAAAATTCCGGTTAAGTGATGATATCAAGGAGTTGTTCCGTAAATACCAGTGGCCGGGGAATATACGGGAATTGCGTAATGTGGTGGATTATTTGTGTTTCACTGGTCATACCGTAATAACAATTGATGATTTGCCTCCGGTTTTTCGAATAAGCAAATACAGAGAAGAGACGAATGGAATAAAAGATACTGAAAGGAATATCCATGCCGCAGATAAGCCGCCTCAGTACCAAAGCACATCCCACATGCCAACCGAACAGGAGCGGGTGATTCTGGAGATTCTTTACGATGCAGAACGTACAGGACAATCCATTGGACGGGATAAAATTCTGTTGGAGGCACAGAAGCGCAGGATAAGGTTAACTCAGCCTCAGGTGCGTAAAATATTAGGCAGATTAGAGGAAAAGGGCTACGTAATTGTCTCAAGAGGCAGAGGAGGAAGCAGCATTACCAAAAAAGGAGTCGATTGGATAATGAATTAATTGGCTAAGATAATCCGGTACACAACCATATAGTAATTGATTAACAAACCATTTACGACCTATTTATAACCAGTTGACAACCAAAAAGAAAAGTTTTTCCTTTCACGTCAAAATTCTACAAGATATAACAAAAGGATAAACGTAGAAAAGGCAGCATTTGCAGGCTTTTTCTACGTTTTTATTTATATTTTTTCTTGTTGATAAAAAGTTGGCACGTGTATTGCTCTATATAAAAGTATAAAACTGAAAGGAGCTATATATGAAGTACAATTTTGACATCGTAGTTGACCGAAGCAATAACCGCGCAGGAAAATACGATGAAAGGCAGAAAAAGTTTGGCACCACGGATGTGATTCCGCTTTGGATCGCAGATATGGATTTCCAGACTGCACAGCCAATCATTAATGCATGCGTGGAAAAAGCAATGGAAGGGATATGGGGATATACATGCCGGCCTGACTCCTATTTTGATGCCATACTTGGCTGGCAGTACCGCAGGCATGGCTGGAAGATTGACAAGGAAAAAGTAAGCTGGAGCCTGGGAGTTGTACCGGCACTGTCTTCCATTGTCAAGGTGTTTACCAAGGAAGGGGACTCCATTATGATTCAGACTCCTGTGTATTCTGAATTCTATGATGTTACAGAAGCATGGGAAAGAAAGGTGGTTGAAAACCAGCTGGTTGAAGAGGAAGGAAAATGGACGGTTGATTTTGCGGATTTTGAGGAGAAAGCAAAAGATCCGAAGGTAAAAATCTTTCTTTTATGCAATCCTCATAATCCTCTTGGAATTGTCTGGACAAAAGAGCAGCTTCAGAAGATGTTTGAAATCTGTTATGCCAATGATGTGCTGATGGTTTCTGATGAAATACATTCTGATCTGGTGTTTCATGGCAAAAAACATACTCCAACAGCTATGATATCAGAAAAGGCAAAGGATCATGTCATAAGCTGCATTTCAGGTACCAAGACATTTAATCTTGCAGGATTACAGGCATCAACCACTGTTTTTCCCAGCCTGGAAATGAAGGCTGCTTTTGATAAGTTCTGGATGAATTTAGACATTCACAGGAATAATGCATTTAGCTCAGTTGCTATGGAAGCGGCATTTAATGAAGGGGAAGAGTGGTTAGAGCAGTTGCTTCCATATATTTCTGAAAACTTTGATTTTATCAGGGAGTATTGTGAGAAGTACATTCCAAAAATCAAACCCAATGTACCGGATGCTACTTATCTGGTATGGCTGGATTGCCGGGAATTGGGAATGAATAATGAAAGATTAAGAAAATTTATGATTGAAGAAGCAAAGCTGGGATTAAATGAAGGCTATACCTTTGGCCGCAGTCTTTCCGGTTATATGAGACTCAATGCAGCATGTCCGCGAAGCGTGCTTGCAAAAGCCATGAAACAGCTGGAGGATGCAGTAAATAGTCTGTGAGATAAATACTTATAAAAGTCACTTAAATTCAAAATTTTGGGGTGAAAAGGAGAAGTGTACTTATGAATAAAAAAGATGTCTGGAAAAGCTATCGGTTCCCTATCCTGTTGGTATTGGGTATCCTGATCGGATCAGGTTTTGGCTTGATTGCAGGAGAGAAGGCTAAAATTGTTAAGCCGCTTGGCGATATTTTCCTTAACTTAATGTTCACAATCGTTGTGCCAATGGTCATGGTTTCTATCTCCAGTGCTGTCGGAAGCATGGTAAATATGAAACGTCTTGGAAGTATTTTAGTAAATCTTATTGTTGTTTTTATCGGAACCGGTGCTGTCGCAGCTGTACTTGTCCTGTTTGCAGTGAATATTTTCCCGCCTGCAGCAAGTACCTCAATTGCTATGGGTCCGGCGGAAGTTGGAGAAGCGGCTGCTGTTGGTGACATGATTGTGGGAGCTCTTACTGTTTCTGATTTTCCCGATCTTTTAAGCCGCCAGAACATGCTTCCATTGATTATTTTTTCTGTCATGCTCGGATTCTGTGTCAGTGCATGCGGCGGTGACGAAAGCCCTGTTGGTAAAATGCTTATAAACCTAAATGATGTTATCATGAAAATGGTTAATTTAATCATGAAGTTTGCCCCCATTGGTCTGGGTGCATATTTTGCCAACTTAATAGGTGAGTTCGGACCAAGCCTGATTGGTGATTACGGCCGTTCCATGATCTTGTATTATCCGCTCTGTTTGATTTATGTGGTAATATTCTTTCCATTGTATTCCTACATGGCAGGTGGAAAAGAAGCGGTCCGCCGTATGATGAAATTTGTTCCTACTCCTGCACTGACGGCTTTTGCAACTCAAAGCTCAATGGCTGCTCTGCCGGTAAATCTGGATGCCTGCGACAAAATGGGAGTTCCAAAAGATATTAGGGAAATTGTACTTCCAATGGGAGCAACCATGCATATGGATGGTTCGGTATTATCTTCGATTGTTAAAATTGCATTTTTATTTGGAGTGTTTCATCAGCCCTTTACAGGCATTGGAACTTATGCCATGTCAATTGTTGTAGCTATTTTGTCTGCATTTGTATTATCCGGAGCACCGGGCGGCGGCCTGGTAGGTGAAATGCTGATTGTCAGTCTTTTTGGATTTCCGCCAGAGGCATTTCCTTTAATCGCAACCTTAGGTTTTCTGTTTGACCCTGCAGCTACCTGCTTAAATTCTTCTGGTGATGCGATTGCTTCCATGATGGTGGCCAGAATGGTTGAAGGGAAAGAATGGATCAATAATCACTTAAAAGGCAACAACAAAGAATCAGCTGAAAAAACAGATATCACTGCTTAAGAGGAAGGAAGAATAACTATGAAAATAACAATTATTGGAAGCCACTTATGTCCAGACACACTGTATGCACTGCATAAGCTGATTGATAAGAAAGCCAGCGTGGATTTCAAAAATTTATCAGCAGATTTAAAGGATTTAAAAGCATATCTTGCTGCCCGTGAAACAGAACCAGCATATGAAGCGGTTAAAAGAAACGGTGGGATTGGAATTCCATTTTTTATACTTGAAGACGGAACCAAGACCTTAGATCTGGATGAGGTATTAGGAAAGTTATAATATCCATAAGGAGTGCGCAGGTTCTGAATTAAAAAAGCGGGGATATATAAGAACATTAGATTTCATAATCTGATGCTGCCAATAATCCTCCACAAATCCCCGCTTTTTTAAATGACAGATATCAAACCGGAAGTCTGAGGTAATGGGGAGAATTGATATGGATACGAAAGATTTACGCTATACAACTTATGTGAAGATTTTAACAGAAGAGTTGGTGCCGGCGATGGGATGTACGGAACCGATTGCCTTAGGATATGGTGCGGCAAAAGCGAGAGAAGTGCTTGGCAGTCTGCCCGATAAAGTAGAAGTAAATGTAAGCTATAATATTATTAAAAATGTAAAGAGCGTTGTAGTGCCCAATACGGCTGGCCTGAAAGGAATTGAGGCAGCAGTAGCAGCAGGAATCGTTGCTGGTGACGCAGCAAAGATTCTGGAGGTTATTTCGGTAGTCAGCAACGAGAAAAAGTCAGAGATAAGAGACTATATTAAAAATGTGCCGATAACTGTAAAAGCGATTGACGGAGAACTGACATTTGACATTGTACTCATTTTATTTAAAGGGAATGAGTATGTGAAACTGAGAATTGCCCAGTATCATACAAACATCATATTGATCGAGAAAAATGGAGAAACATTATTTGATCTGGAAGACGGCAGTGAACCGGGGAGTGAAAATGCCATTGAAAAAACTCAGGAGGTAGGTCTCACAGATAAAAGCCTGTTAAACTTAAAAGATATAATCGAATTTGCAGATACTTTGCAGGTTGATGATGTGAAAGACATTTTAGATCCTCAAATTGAGTATAACATGGCGATTGCTGAAGAGGGATTAAAAAATAACTATGGTGCAAACATTGGAAGCACCTGGATGGCCTCTTATGGGAAGGATGTCCGTAACCGCGCAATTGCCAAGGCAGCGGCCGGCAGTGATGCCAGAATGAGCGGATGTGAACTTCCGGTAATTATTAACTCCGGCAGCGGAAATCAGGGGATCACGGTTTCAGTGCCTGTCATTGAGTACGCAAATGATCTGGGTGCAGCAAAGGATAAATTATATCGTGCTCTCGCCCTGGCAAACCTGGTATCCATTCATGAAAAGACTGGAATTGGCCGTTTATCCGCTTACTGCGGCGCTGTCAGTGCCGGATGTGCCGCCGCGTGTGGTATCACCTATTTATTAGGCGGCGGATATGAGGAGATAGCACATACTCTTGTTAATTCTGTTGTAATTACCTCTGGCATGATCTGTGACGGCGCGAAGCCTTCCTGTGCAGGGAAAATAGCCACCAGTGTTATGGCAGGGCTTTTAGGCCATGACATGTTTAAAAATGGTGAGCAGCAGTTCCGCTGTGGCGAAGGAATTATTAACCGTGATGTTGAGGAGACCATACGTAATGTGGGACGGCTTGGTAAGGACGGAATGCGTGAAACGGACCGTGAAATTGTAAAGATAATGATTGGTGAGTAATCATAAAGAATAGATAATTTTTTAGAATATATACAGCCAGGGGCACATGTAATGTACATGAGGCCCGGTATTGGCTGGTATTGGTGTATTATTAACAGCATCTATAAGGAGGCATTATAATGGTTTTAGGTCAGGAGAAAGTCTCATTTTTGAATTTACCCACGCCCTTGGAGTATCTTAAAAATATCTCAGAAGAGTTAGGAATCCAATTGTATCTTAAACGTGATGATATGACTGGTCTGGGAATGGGAGGCAATAAGCTTAGAAAGCTGGAATATATTTTAAAGGAGGCGCAGAACAAAGGGGCAACCATGCTTGTTACTGAGGGCGGAGTTCAAACAAATCATGGCCGGTTAACAGCTGCTGTGGCAGCTAAATACAACATGAGATGTGCGATTGTTGCAATCGGAGATTATCCGGGAGAATTATCGGCCAACTTACTGTTAGACCGGTTAATGGGTGCTGAAGTAATCATAAAAAAGGATGATGGCCGTCCGTCTCCTGAACAGTATAAGGAGCTGGTTAAGGATACCGTCAAAAAATATGAGGCTCAGGGAGAAACCGTTTATTACATACCCCTTGGCGGTTCCGATGATGTTGGCATTCTGGGATACTATGAATGCGCGGTTGAGGTTACAAAGCAGGCGGCTGCCATGGGAATCGGTGATGCACGGGTTATTTCTGCCGTGGGCAGCTTAGGGACCTATATGGGCCTGTATTGCGGATTCCATAATGAAGACTCCGGCTTAAAATTAACAGGTATTGCGATTTCTCCGTTTGATGAAAACAAGGAGCATGGTATTGTTGAACTGTTTGACGGCGTAAAAGAAAAATATGGTATGAAAATAAGCGCTGGGCTGAAAGATTTTGACATTGAAAAAGATTATGTCCGGGGCGGATACAATCTTCCTTCAAAGGAGGTAAGGGATGCTGTTTGTCGCTTGGCAGGAAAAGAAGCCATCCTGCTTGATCCCTGTTACACTGGAAAATGCTTTGCAGCCATCCTTGATATGGTTATGGAAGGGAAAATCAAAAAAGGTGAGAAGATCATCATGATTCACACAGGCGGTGCACCAGGATTATACACAAAGCATCACAGGGTGGAATTTGAAAAGGAATTAATTGATGGGGTTACAATTCTTGAATAAATAAAGTGACGGTATAAAAAAGTCCTTTGTGCAGAATGTTCTTCATGGAAAAATGAGCGGGGCCATATGCAGCTTCGCTCTTTTTGCCTGGATGATACGGAATGATCCCGATCAATTAAAGTACAGAAAATGATAAAAAATATTAGTGCTGTCATGGATTTTGTTATATAATATAATCGGATGGTATCATATCTGTAATGCAATGGATGTAATTTGATACGCCGGATAAATAAGGAGGGAGGCTGCCATGAAACATAAATTAACGGTTGAACAACGTCAGTTACTGTCTCAAAACCAGATATCTTCTCTGGAATTACTTGCATTATGTAATTGTGAGCTGAACCGGTATATGGAAAATGAATATATGGAAAATCCTTTGCTGGAGCTGACAAATACCGGAGCTGAATCTTATGGTCAGGAAGATTATCAGGCATGGTATCATTCGAATAACTGCGAGCCTTTAAAGAATACCGCCGGGTTTTATGAAGAAGGCAGTGAGGGAAGCGACCAGGCCCTTGACACTTCTAATACGAAAAATATTTATACCTATGTTTATGAACAGCTGGAGTTAGACCGTTACTCAGATAAACAATTAAAGGTTATTGATTTTTTAATACAGAGCCTTGATCGTAATGGGTTTATAGATTTGGAGATTCCGGAGATTGCCCAGCTGACCGGTGTAGATGAGCAGGTAACGGAAAGTTGTTTATTGGATCTAAAAAAGCTGGAACCAAACGGCATTTTTGCAAAAAATCTGGCAGAATGCTTATTAATTCAGATTGAAACACTGGGACTGGATGATGAAAAACTAAAATACATGATTTCCCATCATTTAACGGACATATCCCAGGGGAAGATAAGTTCAATTACCCGTGCATTGGATATTTCATCTGCACAGGCAAGGAGATATGTTGCTCTTATCAGCACATTAAATCCAAGACCCCTGCAAGGGTTTGGAGAGAACGAAAAGCAATACATTATTCCGGATGTTATCGTTACAATGGATCCGGATGGGAAATGGAATATAGAAATCAATGACAATTGGTGCGGAAACTATCAGTTAAACGATTATTATCTCCAGATGATGGCGGAAGTAAAAGAGCCGGAGCTGTTTGAATACTTTAAGAAAAAGTTGGAGCGGGCAAGATTTCTCACTCATGCAGTGGAACAGAGGCGCAAGACCATTATTCAAATAACAAATGCAATATTGGAAGAGCAGGATGGGTTTTTTCGGTATTCAGGCAAACTAAAACCATGTACCATGACACAAATGTCAGAAAAGCTGTCGGTCAGCACCTCGACCATAAGCCGCGCTGTAAAAGACAAATATCTTCAGTTCCCCGCAGGCTGTATTCTGATGAAAAGCCTGTTTTCCGCATCGGTTCCCACAGGTGACGGCAGCCTGATTAATTCGGAGGGTGTCAAACAATTAATATGTGAACTGGTGAATGAAGAGAATAAAGAAAAGCCCTATAGTGATTCAAAGCTTGCAGAATTACTTAGTAAGAAGGGGTATAGCCTTTCTCGCAGGGTGATTGCCAAATATCGTGAAGAGCTGGGGATCTCTGGCAGCTTTGAAAGAAAAATAAAAAATGACATCAATAAAAGAGTCAACTAAATCATATTTTTGGCTGACTCTTTTTCGCGTTATTTCTATGCTTCATTGACTGCGCCAGACCGGCCGGTTATGGATTTGTGCAAAAGGTTTATTCAATTATAAAGTTTTCGGAACTGAAATTAGAATAATACCGGCCTGTCTGGGCGATGAACTTCAGCACACAATAATCCGGATCGGTAACGCCCTGAGGATAATACATGGTATCGCCATCTTGCCAGATCATTTCCTTACTTTCCGGATCTTCTAAGACCTCCATTGTACCCTTTAGCATAACTCCCCGAAAGAACCGTTTGTCGCAAAAGTAGATACATGCTTTTGGGTTACTGCGAAATTGCCTGACACGCATGGAGGATGTATTTGTAGTAAAATAAAAGGTCTTAATCCCCTCCCGTTTTCTTGGCGGCAGCATTGCTTTTGTATTGGGGAACCCCTCATCATCCAATGAGCTTATAAAAGAAACTCCCTGCTTGTCAATTAAATTTCCGATGGTTTTCTCTGCATCCCTCATCATTTTAAATCCCTCCTGAGTCTGTTTATGGGAAAACCATAGCACAAAAGAACGGGGCAGTAAATTACTTACATTTTTGTGGGTATGCTCAGTCTATAAAACCGTTTTCTTTTAAAAAGTCCATCATATCATGTTCCTTCATAATGTCAATGCCTATGCTTTGCATAATTGTAATGGCATCCAATAACCTTTTGCCGCGTTCAGTCAAATAATATTCTACTTTCAGCGGATATCCTTCAAAAGAATGCTTGCCTATCATTCCATAAACCAGCAGCTCTTTCAGCTGTTCAAGAAGCATTTTCTGATTGATGCCTTTAATGTCCTTTTCAAGCTGGGACAAAGACATAGAGCCCTTGCCCAGCTGCCATAAAATAATTGGTTTCCACTTGCCTTTTGTAATATCATGTGTCAATTCCAGAGGACAAGTGTACTCATCGCGTATTTTCATATCTTCACCTGCGCAGTTCATACGAATTCCGGCCACTTACAATTACAAACATCTTAATTCTTCCTATGGCTTTTGTCAACGAAGAAGTTAGTACGAGAGATATTGCGAAAGGAAGAAAGGGTGCATTGCCCCAGTGCTTGCTTGAGCACATCATTTATCCTGAATAAACAGGCCAATGCCGGCATGACCTTTCGTGCAGATCATAATCAAGGGGATTTGTTTGAAAAGTTCATAGAAAGAGATTGCAAAAATCCTACAAAATTGTATAATGAAAGTGAAAGATATGTTCAAAAGATCCTATGCCAGGTGTAATGCCGGCGGTATAGGAAATATGACTGAATTTTTAGCAGCAGGGCCTGCAATAGCGTCCTTAGAAGCGTTTTTGTATGGTATGAAGATGATCTGTATCCTAGTTTTAAATATCATGAGTCATACAGGAAATGATTGAATAAAATAATAGTAACAGACAAGCTTCCAAAATATAATTAAGATTGCTCTGGGAGCCTGTTTATTAACGGACCCGGGAAGGTAACTATTTGCGGACTGTATTAAAATTTATGCTGCGATTAATGTGCAGGGAGGGAATATGAAACGATTTAAACGTGTTTTTGTAGTTGTAATTGATTCTTTAGGAATAGGTGCTATGGATAATGCCGCCGAGTACGGCGATGAAGGCAGTGATACTCTGGGCCATATTGATGCCACAGTGGATCATCTTAATCTGCCTAATTTAGAAAAGCTTGGTCTGGGGAATCTGCGTTCCTTAAGCCATGTAAAGCCTGTGGCTGAGCCCATGGCGTATTATGGAAAGCTTAATGAAGCCAGCGTGGGAAAGGACACCATGACAGGTCATTGGGAGATGATGGGGCTTTACATTACAAAGCCTTTCCAGACGTTTACGGAGACAGGTTTTCCAAAGGAATTGTTAGATGAGCTGGAAAAACGCACCGGACACAAGATTGTGGGAAATAAATCTGCAAGCGGTACGGAAATCATGGATGAACTGGGAGAGCATCAGATCGCTACCGGGGACATGATCGTTTACACTTCTGCGGATTCGGTTTTACAGATCTGTGCTAACGAAGAAACCTTTGGCCTACAGGAGCTTTACCGCTGCTGTGAGATTGCAAGAGAGCTTACCTTAAAGGATGAATGGAAGGTGGGCAGGGTCATTGCAAGACCTTATGTCGGCATGAAGAAAGGCGAGTTTAAAAGAACTCCAAACCGCCATGATTATGCCTTAAAGCCTTTCGGAACCACTGCTCTTAATGTATTAAAGGACGCAGGCTTGGATGTGATCAGCGTAGGCAAGATCTATGATATTTTCGATGGCGAAGGACTCACCGAAGGTAATAAATCCCAAAGCAGTGTTCATGGCATGGAACAGACCATAGAGATCGCAAAAAGGGAATTTGAAGGGCTGTGCTTTGTGAACCTGGTAGATTTTGATGCCCTTTGGGGACACCGCCGGGATCCAGTTGGCTACGGAGCTGAGCTGGAACGGTTCGATGAAAAGCTGGGAGAGCTTTTACCACTTTTAAAAGAGGATGATCTGCTTCTCATTACGGCAGACCATGGCAATGATCCTACCTTTAAGGGAAGCGACCATACTAAGGAAAAGGTGCCTTTCCTGGCCTATTCACCCTCTTATGACCGCTGCGGAGAATTAAAGGAACAGAATACTTTTGCAGTGATCGGGGCAACGGTATTGGATAATTTCGGTTTGAATAAAGCTCAGGATATGATTGGAGAGCCAATAGAAGAATTGCTTTAAGATTTCGAAAAGCACCGCTTTGTCTATGATAATTTTCACATGATTTATCGTAGGTAAAGTCAGGTGCTTTTTATATGCTCTTCATCAGGAAGTATTTTTGTTTCATTTTTCCTGCACAAAGTGATCTCCATAATTTTCTTTCAAATAAGCTTCCGGCTCAGGTTCGCTTTTTACGCCGATTTCCGATGCAAAGCTGGTGGTCAGGAATGGGGAGGAGTACTGAATTCTGCCAAGACTTAAGGTGATGTTTTTTTATAAAGAATGATGAAAGGGGAAACGGAACCCTGCTGGTTAGGAACAGTTTTTTA
This sequence comes from Lacrimispora sp. BS-2, assembly GCF_040207125.1. Taxonomy (NCBI): domain Bacteria; kingdom Bacillati; phylum Bacillota; class Clostridia; order Lachnospirales; family Lachnospiraceae; genus Lacrimispora; species Lacrimispora cavernae. The sequence continues at coordinate 1,670,754 of NZ_CP157940.1, read as the reverse complement.
CTGGATCCGGCTCACAGGCTGCCGTTTTCTTTTTTATTTTGTAATTAGCTGTGAAAGAATCATATATGGTAAAAAACAATTAATACATCACTTTAAACATAAGTAAAACATGGATAAATTTGATTGCAAACAATTCTTATTAATTTAATTCTATTTTTGATGGAAGAAGATGAAAAAATATATATAATAGTTAAAATCACATCTGAAACAGGACATAAAACAACACAAATCACAATTAAATACAATATAAAACAAAATAAGTAAATAAAAACAAATAAAAATATTGCAAAATCGGATACAATATGCTACAATTTCTACAGGAAGGACAGGTTGGGTGTGTCCGGAATAGAAAACTATATTTTATATTTTTTAAGGAGGTTTACTTTATGAAAAAGAAGTTAGCAATGGTGCTTGCAGCGGCAATGGTAATGTCAATGACTGCATGCGGCAGCAGCGGCACAGCCGCTCCGGCAACCACAGAAGCAAAGACGGAAGCCCCTAAAACGGAACAGACGACTGCCGCGGAGAAGGTAGAAAACGCCCAGGCCACAGGCTCTTTGGAAGGAAAGAAGATTGCCGTTGTGCGGAACCTGGCAGCAGGAGATCATACCCAGCAGTTTTTAGACGGCTGTGTATCCGAGGGGAAGAAGTTTGGCTGGACCGTAGACACCTTTGTAACGGACGGCGATGATGCAAAGGCTCAGGAGACGGTAGCTCAGGTCATTGCAAAGGATTATCAGGGAATTATCGTATCTCATGGACAGCTTTCTTATTCCTACGATATGTTAAAGCCTGCCAGAGACAAAGGCATGGAGGTTGTCACCTTTGATACCATGCCATTTAAGGGCGGCGATGCAAGCGGCGAGCTTCTTGAAGGAGTAACTTCTACCGCTCAGAATGATCAGGCCCTGGCTGAGCTTTCTCTTGGCTACATGATGAAAGAATTTGAAGCAAAAGGCGGAAAATACCCGATGAAAGTTTTAAAGACCTTCATGGGCCCTGGAATCCCGCCACTGGACAGACGTAACGAAATCTATACCAAGCTGGAAGCAGAAGGCAAGATCCAGACTCTGGAAGTGATTGCACCATCTGATTCAGCCAATGCCCGCGGCGATATGACCAACAAGACAGCAGCCATTCTTCCAAAATATCCGGAAGGCTCCGTAGATGCCATCTGGGGCTGCTACGATGAGCTGGCAAAGGGTGTATTACAGGCATTAAACGACGCAGGCCGTACCGATATCCCGATGTACACCATTGACGTATCCAACGATGACATTCAGTTAATGGTAAAGAATCCTGACGTATGGAAATCTACTGCAGCCGTTGATCCCAAGCTGATCGGTATTGTAGATGCCCGTCTTCTGGCTCTGAAATTTATGGGAGAAGAGACACCGGATTACTTTAACTTAAATGCATGCAACATTGAAACAACCCAGCTCACAGATCAGACCACCATGAATGATTTGGGAAGCATCATTGATGGCTGGGGCGATGCCGAAGATCCTAAGGGCGCTTTGTATACTGATGTAATCAAGAACAAATATGTAAATTAAAAAACACTCTGTATTCATTACATAATTAAGGAAGAGATGCCATGACCGAAGTGAAACTTGAAATGAAAGATATATCCATCGAATTTCCTGGAGTAAAGGCTTTGGATGGAGTTGATTTTGGTCTGAAAAGTGGTACGATTCATGCGCTTGTGGGTGCCAATGGCGCAGGTAAGTCCACCTTGATGAAAGTGCTTGCCGGTGTCAATACGCATTACACAGGACAAATTTACGTTGGAGGGGAACCGGTGGAAATCCGGTGCCCCAAAGACGCAAAAAATCTTGGGATAGAAATCGTATTTCAGGAAGTTGACACCGCGTTGATCCCCTATCTGTCCGTGGCTGAGAATGTAATGTTCAACACGCTGGTCAATAAAATGGGGCGAAAACAAATCGTGCACTGGAAAGAGATCAGGCAGGCAGCAGAAACGGTATTAAAGAAATTAAATGTGGATGTGGATATTAACAAACAGGTATCAGGACTTACCCTGGCACAAAAGCAGATGGTTCTCATAGCCAGATGCGTGGCGGAAAAGTGCCGGTTCCTTATTTTAGATGAGCCAACGGCCCCTCTTTCCAATTCCGAGACACAGGAATTGTTCCGGGTGGTCCGTGAGCTGGCAAAAGAGAATGTGGGAGTCGTGTTTATTTCCCACCGCTTAAGTGAGCTTTATGAGATTTGTGAAACGATTACTATTATGAGAGACGGCAAGCTGGTGACTGAATTGCCGCTTTCTAGGGAACTGGAAGTAAATACTCTTGTCGAATATATGTTAGGCCGTAGCTATGAGGATAATTACATCAAGAAAAAGTGCGAGATCGGCGGGCCGTTGCTTGAGATAGAAAACCTTTCCGAAAGGGAAGGGAAAGTAAAAAATATCAACATGACCGTTTGCAAAGGGGAAATTATCGGTGTGGCAGGATTGGTGGGCGCAGGCAAGACAGAGCTTTGCAAGACCCTGTTTTCCGCTTACCAGCAGTCAGGCGGCACCATGAAGCTGAACGGAAAAGTGATCAAGGCAAAAGGTCCTACCCAGGCTGTTAAAAATGGGCTTGCACTGGTTCCGGAGGAACGGAGAAAAGAAGGTGTCCTGATTTCGGATCCGGTTGTATCCAATATCTCTGTGGCAGCCATGGAAAAATATACGAACCGGCTTTCTGTGGTAAACAAGAAGCGGGAAAAAGAGGACGCCAAAGGTATGATAAGCGGCCTTGGAATCAAGACGCCATCCGAGAACCAGGTCGTTGCCCTGTTGTCCGGCGGAAACCAGCAGAAGGTGGTCGTTGGAAAATGGCTCAACAAGGATTCGGAGGTTTATATTTTCGATGAGCCGACCAAGGGAATCGACGTGGGAGCCAAGCAGGATATGTATGAGTTGATTGAAGGCTTGGCAGCCAGGGGAAAAGGCATCATTTATGCCACCTGCGAATTCCAGGAAATATTAAGTATCTGCGATCGCATCTATGTGATGTATGACGGAGAGATCATGAAAGAATTAAATGCAGCGGATACAAACGAAAAAGAACTGCTTTACTATTCGACAGGAGGTAAATGATATGTCTGGGGCAGAGAAGGTAAAAAAGAAAAGGAACGTTGGGGATTTTGTGACAAAATGGGGTACCATCGCAACTATGCTCATCATGTTCATCCTGTTCACATTTGGAAACTGGAGTAAGGATACGGGATCGAGCATGTTTCTGACCCAGTCCAATATGATCACGATCCTTCGTGCAGTATCCATTACTACCATCATTGCAATTGGTCTTACATTTGCCCTGGCGGTAAACGGCATGGATCTTTCCATTGGAGCTACGGCCCAGTTTGCAAATGTTTTTGTTATGACATGCTTTGTATGGCACAACATCAATATCGGTGTTTCCATCATTCTTACGGTGGTCATTTGCTTAAGCGTTGCGGTGATCAACAGCATTTTGATCGTTAAATTCAAGATACCCGATATGGTTGCGGCACTTTCCGTAATGTTTATGTATCAGGGAGTTTCCATGACCTATTCAAAGGGCGGCGCCATCACAGAGCGTATGACCCGTGCCGATGGGACCCAGGCTCCCGGTCTTGTTCCTGAAGCCTTCCGGGCATTAGGAAAGGAACCATGGCTGATCATCATCATGATCTGCGTGGTGCTGTTCGCATACTTTTTCTTAAATTACACCAAACACGGCAGATACATGTATGCGGTAGGCGGAAATCCTGAGGCAGCCCAGCTTTCCGGAATTCCGGTGGCAAAGTATAAGATCCTTGCATACTTTCTGTCAGCAACCTTTGCGGCTATCGGCGGAATCTGTCTGGCGGCCCGTGTGGGAACGGCACAGATTTCAGCAGGTGATGCCTACCTGATGCCTTCCGTGTGTGCGGCTTATATCGGGTTTTCCGTATTGGGTGCAGGAAAAGCCAATGCATTCGGAACCTTTGCGGGAGCGGTGCTTGTGGGTATGCTGGAAAACGGTCTTATCATGATGTCCGTGCCTTATTATGCCATGAACATCATAAAGGGTGCAGTCCTTGCCATTGCCCTTGCCATGACCTATGCAAGCGGCAAGACTAAAAATGTAAACTAAAAACATAAACGTTATATTGATCAGGGGAAGGTGACAGGAATGTCTAAATACGACAGTTATTTTTTGATGAAAGCGGAAGAGGTACCGGATTATGTTCAGGAGAAGCTCTCCTGGTTTGATAAGGATGCCAGTCTGGAATGCAAGGAAATCGGAGACGGAAACTTAAACTACGTGTTCCGTGTAAAGGATCCTGCAAGCGGGAAATCCATTATCGTAAAGCAGGCAGGAGAAGCACTTCGTATTTCAGCAGAAATGCATGTTTCCACCGACCGGGGAAGAATTGAAGCAAAGATCCTGGGAATTCAGGATTCCTTTGCACCGGGGCTGGTTCCAAAGGTTTATCTGTATGACGGAACCATGTGTGCCATGGCAATGGAGGATATGACCGGCCATACCATGATGCGTACCGGTCTGTTAAAGCATGAGACCTATCCCAAATTTGCAGACCATGTGACCACCTTTATGGTAAATTCCCTTCTGCGCACAACGGATATTGTCATGGGACACAAAGAGAAGAAGGAGCTGGTTAAAAGCTTTATCAATCCGGACTTATGCGAAATTTCAGAAGATCTGGTATACAGTGAGCCCTTTATTGATTACAACCAAAGGAACAATGTATTTCCTCCCAATGCGGATTTTGTGAAAAAGGAACTGTACGGGGATCAGGCCCTGCATCTGGAGGCTGCCAAACTGAAATTTGAGTTTATGAACAATGCTCAGTCCTTAATTCACGGGGATTTACATACTGGATCTGTGTTTATCAACAGGGAGCATACCTATATCTTTGACCCGGAATTCGCTTTCTTTGGGCCTATGGGCTATGATATCGGCAATGTCATTGCAAACATGTTTTTTGCATGGTGCAACGGTGATGCTGCCATAGAGGATGAAAAGGAAAAAGAAGAGTTTTGCGGCTGGTGTTTAAACACCATCTCTGATATCGTGGATCTGTTCATTGAAAAATATAATAAGGTATTTGACGAGTATGTGACGGAAACCATGGCAAAGGTCCCGGGATTCAAAGAATGGTATCTGGAAGGCATCCTTTCCGATACTGCCGGAGTGGCAGGGCTTGAATCCATCCGCCGGACCGTGGGAATGGCCAATGTTATTGATATTACCACGATTCCTGATAAGGAAAAACGGGCCAGAGCCGAAAAGATCGTCATTACTCTGGCAAAGAATTATATCATGAACCGCCGCAGCTTCCGTCGCGGAGCGGATTACATAAACGCGATAAAAGAGGCAGTAAACAAATTCTGAGGCCGGCAGCAGGATTGAAAGCCGGTAAAAAAGAAAGGGATAAATATCCGCTTAATTCATTAGGAGGCAAAAATGAGCGAAGAAACAAAAAAATCCATCATGGACTATGATACCGTGGCGCTTGACGAGGAGAACAATGCCCTGGTGATCATAGATCAGACACAGCTTCCGTATCATACGGAAATTCTTTCCCTGACAAAACAGGAGGATATCTGGAATGCAATCTATCTTCTCCAGGTAAGAGGGGCGCCTGCCATCGGAGTGGCGGCGGCCATCGGCATCTATCTGGCCGCAAGAGAGATCAAGGCAGATGGTTATGATGATTTTTATGCAGAATTTCAAAAAGCAAAGGACTATCTTGATTCCGCACGTCCCACTGCCGTTAATTTATCATGGGCGCTGAAGCGGATGGAACAGGTGGTTTTGAAAAACAAAGAGAAGACCGTTCCTGAAATCGTAGAGCTTCTCCATAAAGAGGCCATAGAGATCCGGGAAGAGGATATCTGGGTTTGCAAGATGATAGGTGAATATGGCCTTTCTCTTGTGAAACCGGGTGATGGTCTTTTGACCCATTGCAATGCCGGGCAGCTGGCAACGGTAAAATACGGGACCGCTACGGCTCCCATGTACCTGGGACACGAAAGAGGCTATGGCTTCCGCATCTTTTCCGATGAGACCAGACCCCTTCTTCAGGGGGCCAGGCTGACTTCCTTCGAATTAAAGGAATCAGGTCTTGACGTCACTGTGATCTGCGACAATATGTCAGCCACAGTCATGAGAAATGGCTGGGTGGATGCCGTATTTGTGGGCTGTGACCGGGTTGCGGCCAATGGGGATACTGCAAACAAGATCGGTACATCCATGGTTGCTCTGGCAGCCAAACGCTATGGTGTGCCCATGTATATCTGCGCGCCCACATCCACCATTGACTTGAACACCCCTACCGGCAAGGAGATCCACATTGAGGAGCGTCCTGCAGAGGAAGTAGTGGAAATGTGGTATAAAAAACGGATGGCTCCGGAAGGCGTAAAGGTATTTAATCCCGCATTTGATGTAACGGACCATGATCTGATCGCAGGAATCGTGACAGAGTATGGGATTGCCAAAGCGCCTTATACAGAATCATTAAAAGAAATATTCAGGAAAAAGGAAGAGGCCCTGAAAGAAAAAGAAATGTAAGTTTTTTGGCATAAGAAAAAGAGGATGTCTCAATGGTACTGGGACATCCTCTTGCCGAAATCAGGCTCAACTTTCCGTTGCTTCATAAAGTTCTACATTGTTTTTGAAAAGGTATTCTCTCCACTGGTCGTCCATCCGTTTGTCAGTGACTAGTCCTGTTATGGTTTCAAAACCGGATATCCGGATAAATGAAGTCTTATCGAATTTAGAGTGGTCTGCAATGAGATAAACGTGATTGCTCCTGGTCATCAGCATCTGGCGTATGGCGGCAATAGCTTCATTGGAATCGGTGATCCCGTGTTCCATGGAAACGCTCCGGCAGGACATAAAGGTTTTATCCAGGTAAAAGGACTCCAGGTTCTTAAGGGCCGTATTGCCTACAAAAGCTTTGTCCCTGGGAGTATAGGAGCCTCCGATGGAAATCAGGCGGATATCTTCTTTGTCATACAGTTCATTGATGATCAGCAGGGAATTTGTTACCACGGTAAGGCGCATTCCCTGTAAGGTCTTTGCCAGCTGAAGGGCCGTGGTAGAAGCATCCAGGAAAATAGAGTCCCCGTTGTGAATGATTGACAGGCACTTTTTCGCGATGGCCTGCTTGCTTTCCATATATGCGGTTTCCCGGATCGTTAAATCTACGTTATTCTCAACCCCGTCTTGTATGAATGCACCGCCATATGTTCTGGTCAGGAACCCATCATCCTCCAATTGCTTTAAATCCCGCCGGATGGTTTCCTCAGTCACGGAGAAGATTTTGGAAAGTTCGGTTACCGTAACGCTTTTCTTTTCTAAAATAATATCTTTGATCTTGGCTTTCCTCGTTACTGCTAACATAGGCATGTTCCTTTCTTTATGACAATAGATGTTTGTTTAAAATAAAATGCAATATAAAACCATAAGAATCAGGTGGCATATAAGTATATTGTATAATTATTTTGATTAAATGTAAAGGAAAAATGGACGAAATAGAAATAAAAGAGTAAAATCAAAAATGAAACAACATAAAACATTGACAATCAAACATAAAAGTGGTAAAAATACAGTATAAAAGATTAGAGTTCGGACAGAAAGAATATGCAGTTGTTTGGACTTTGGAGGTAAAGATATGATGACAGTTCAAGGCGTAAAGTACATGTCTGATTTTGAAGCCAAAAAGGCAATTTTGGACATCGGCAGGCGCATGTACAACAAAGGCTTTGTGGCCTCAAATGATGGAAACATCAGTTGTAAGGTAGGACCGAACACCATCTGGACGACGCCGACCGGGGTATCAAAGGGATTTATGACACAGGATATGCTGGTGAAAATGGATTTAAACGGAAAAGTGCTGATGGGAAGATATAAGCCCTCCTCAGAAGTTAAAATGCATCTCAGGGTTTATAAAGAAAATCCGGATGTGCAGGCAGTCACCCATGCCCACCCGCTGGTTGCAACCAGCTTTGCCATTGCCGGGATCAGCCTGGATGCCGCCATCCTTACGGAAGCGGTGCTGGGGCTTGGATCAATCCCGGTTGCAAAATACGCAACGCCGGGCACGGATGAAGTTCCTGATTCCATCGCGCCCTTTGTAAACACCCACAATGGCGTACTTCTTGCAAACCATGGGGCGCTGACCTGGGGAAAAGATATTTACCAGGCATTTTTCAGGCTGGAATCCATTGAGTATTATGCGACCATATTGATGTATACAGGCAATATCATCGGGCGCCAGAATCTGCTTTCCTGTGATCAGGTAAATAAGCTGCTGGATATCCGGCATAAGCTTGGCATCACAGCAGGTGGGATTCCCCCATGCTCCCCGGAGGAGACGAACATGAAGGATGTGGTTTCGGTATCAGAGGTCCGGCCGGCAGAACAAAAAGTTCCGGGGCCTGCATTAAAAGGAGTAACTTCCATTGTAAGACCGGGAGAGAGCCTGCCGGTTTCCGGCTGCGGCTGTACCGGTGTGGCACAGAAGGCTTCGGCCTCAGAGAAACAAAAGCCTGTGCAGGCGGAAGCACTAGGTAAGGCAAAGGAGGAAATCATAGCCGAAGTAGTGAGAAGGGTGACAGAGCAGCTATGCTAGGAGGCAGATCATGGAAATTGGGGCGAAAGAGATAGAACTGATTGTAAGGGAAGTGCTTGCAGGCATAGAAGGCAGAGGCGTAAAGCCTTCCTGTATTCCCTCTCAAAGTGAAAACGGGGTATTTGACCGGGTGGAGGATGCCATTGCAGCGGCTCACGCGGCACAGCGTCAATGGGCAGAGCATTACAGGGTCGGGGACAGGCGGAGAATCATTGAGGCCATACGGCTGACTGCAAAAAGCCATGCAAAAACCCTGGCAAAAATGGTTTGGGAAGAAACCGGAATGGGGCGTTTTGAGGATAAGATCCAGAAGCACATGGCTGTTATTGAAAAAACTCCGGGTGTGGAATGTCTGACCACGGATGCCATTTCCGGTGATGAAGGGCTGATGATAGAAGAGTATGCTCCCTTTGGAGTGATCGGAGCCATCACGCCGTCCACCAACCCAACGGAGACAATAATAAACAATACCATCAGCATGATAGCCGGAGGAAATTCCGTTGTGTTTAACGTTCATCCGGGAGCGAAAAGATGCTGTGCCCACTGCCTGAAGCTTCTTCATCAGGCCATTGTGGAAAACGGAGGCCCGGCAAATTTAATCACCATGCAGAAAGAGCCTGACATGGAGGCAGTGAGCAAAATGACGGCTGATCCCAGAATCCGCCTTATGGTTGGTACAGGAGGCATGCCAATGGTAAATGCCCTGCTTCGCTCCGGAAAGAAGACCATCGGAGCAGGTGCGGGAAACCCGCCGGTCATTGTAGACGATACCGCGGATATAAGCCTTGCTGCAAAAGAGATTTACCGTGGTGCTTCCTTTGATAACAACATTTTGTGTTTGGCGGAAAAAGAAGTTTTTGTCATGGAAAGGGCCGCGGATGAACTGGTGAATAAGCTGGAAAAGGAAGGTGCCTACCTGCTTAATTCCATGGAGTTAAATGAAATCCTTAAGTTTGCCATGATTGAAAAAAACGGCAGCTATGAAGTGAATAAAAGGTGGGTTGGAAAGGATGCGGCCCGGTTTTTGGAAGCGATCGGGGTTTCCGGCCATAAGGATGTCCGCCTTCTCATCTGCGAGACAGACAGAAGCCATCCTTTTGTCATGGTAGAGCAGCTGATGCCCATACTTCCCATCGTGCGGTTAAGGACCTTTGAAGAATGTGTGGAGTGTGCGGTGGCGGCAGAGTCTGGCAACAGGCATACGGCGTCCATGTTTTCCAGAAATGTTGAGAACATGACCAAATTCGGAAAAGTAATTGAAACCACCATTTTTACGAAAAACGGTTCAACTTTAAAAGGGGTAGGGATCGGCGGAGAGGGTCATACGACCATGACCATCGCAGGCCCCACCGGAGAGGGTCTTACCTGTGCGAGAAGTTTTACCAGAAGACGCAGATGCATGCTGGCAGAAGGAGGCCTGCGGATCATCTAGAGAGGGGAAGGTACATATGGCGATCGGCTTTTTGGAGTGTGCAGGATATGGGGCAGTTCTTTATGCCATGGATAAGGCCTGTAAGGCGGCAAATGTGAGGATTATCGGTATCGACACCATCAATCCCAAAGATACGGCCGCGTTCATTCCCCTTACGGTCCAGGTGAAATTTGAAGGCGGAATTGATGACGTGAAAGAGGCCTGCGAGGCGGCAGAACGGGCAGCTCTTAAATTTAACAGTCCGAATGAGGTTCTGACAGAGATCATTGAAAACCCATATGAGGGAACAAAGGCGTTGTCTCATATAACAAAGGTATCTTTCGGGGAAGAAAACATTATAAATTTCAGGAGGTAGCAAGATATGGCATCCACATCAATTGGGTTGGTTGAAACAAGGGGTCTGACTGCATCCATCGAAGCAGCAGATGCAATGCTGAAGGCGGCAGACGTTGAACTGGTGGGAACCGAGAAAATCGGTTCCGGTCTGGTAACCGTCATTGTAACCGGAGAGGTAGGCGCGGTAAAAGCAGCTACCGAGGCAGGAGAGGCGGCGGCTTCCAGAATTGGAGAGCTGGTGGCGGTCCATGTGATTCCCAGGCCGCACCAGGATATTGACAAAATTTTGCCAAGGATCAAATAGGCAGCAGCAAAGGTGGGCGTCATGAAAACAAACCGAAACGCCATTGGGGTTTTAGAAATTAATTATTATGCCAATACCGTAGTGGTGGTGGACCAGGCCTTAAAGGCGGCTGAAGTGGAAATCGTAAGCTGTCATAAGAGGCTGGGAGGAAGGCTGTGCCACACGGTATTAGCGGGCGAGACCTCGGCGGTTCGTGCAGCCGTGGAGGCGGCCAGAGAGGCCGGACGGATGGTGGGAGACGACAACGTTAAGGTGTCCGTATCCATTGAAAACCCTCATCCGGAGGTAATAAAGCTTTTAAATATGATAGACAGGCATGAAAAGGAAAAGGATTGTGTAAAACCAGAGGAAGAAGAGAACAAGATTAAGGAGGAAAAGTAAATGGCAGAGACAGCAGTAAAAAGGGGAATGTTAGCATTGGGAATGATTGAGACAAGGGGCCTTACCGCATCCATTGAGGCAGCAGATGCCATGTTAAAGGCAGCAGACGTTGAAATGGTGGGAACCGAGAAAATCGGCTCCGGTCTGGTATCGGTTATGGTTCAGGGAGATGTGGGAGCTGTCAAGGCAGCAGTGGAAGCAGGAGAGGAAGCAGCCTCCCGAGTGGGAGAGGTAGTAGCAGTTCATGTGATTCCAAGACCCCATAATTCCATAGGCGGAATCCTTCCTTTCCTTAAATAAAAAGAACGGGAAAGTACTTAAGGGCGGAGGCTTACAATGGAAAACAGGGAAGAACTGATTCAGAAAGTAACCGCACTGGTCCTGGATAACTGGAAGAGGCTGAGCACACAGCCTTACCAGGTTCCTGTAGGAATCTCGGCAAGGCATGTGCATCTGTCAAAGGAACATGTGGAAGTGCTTTTTGGAGCCGGCTACCGGCTGACTCCCATGAAAGCTTTAAGCCAGCCGGGGCAGTTTGCCTGTGAGGAGCAGGTGGCTGTCTCCGGCCCGGCAGGAACTCTTTCCAGGGTACGGATTCTTGGGCCGGAGAGAAAACAAAGCCAGGTGGAAATGGCCTCCGGTGACTGCAGAATTCTGGGAATACAGCCGGCCGTAAGATCGTCAGGAGATTTAAAGGGAACTCCCGGGGTAATGCTGAAAGGACCAAAGGGAGAGGTCCTGCTGACAGAGGGCGTCATCATTGCGGACCGTCATATCCATATGACGCCGGAAGATGCCAAATGGTTCGGGGTATCGGATCAGGACCGGGTAAGCGTTGCGGTCGGTGGGCCAAAGGGCGGTGTGCTTGGCCATGTACTGATTCGGGTTACCGGTGACAGCAGGCTGGATTTCCATGTGGACACAGACGATGCCAATGCGTTCCAGTTAAAACAGGGACAGTGGGTAACCATTAGAAAGGAAGAGACCCTATGATATTAGGAACAATAATGGGAACTGTGGTTTCCACGAGAAAATGCAGGAACTTAGTTGGGTTCAAGCTTCTTTTGGTAGAGCCTTATTATGGGGATAAGAACAATATTTTTGTGGCTGCTGATACCATTGGTGCAGGAATTGGGGAACTGGTCCTTGTAACCACTGACAATACGACCCAGTATGCCCTGGACCGTTCGGCGCCGGTTGATGCCTACATCGTGGGCATCGTAGATGGACCGCCGCAGCCGGGAAAGTAAGGTTAAAAGCAATAGAAGAGGTAGAGCTTATGGAACAGGAAACGCTTAAGGTTTTGGCAGTGGCAGATCCGGCGGTGGAAGGGTATCTGGATAAAGAACTGGGGATTTTAGACGGATATGAAGGAAAGGTGTATTTTCATATCGTACCCTGGGCGGATTACTATCCGATGATGATGAAAGCATTTGCCGGAGAGGCGGATTATGATATTGTCATGGTTGCAGGCCATTTATGGCTTCGTGACTTTGCAGAAAAAGGATACCTTTGGGAACTGGAGCTTGAGGAAGAAGACATCCTTCCGGTAATTGCAGAAGAAATGAAATACAAGGGAAAGGCATATTTATCTCCCTCCTTCTGTGACGGACATATGATCCTTTACCGTAAAAGCCTGCTTTATCAGGTGTTGGGAAAGGAACCTGGAAGCGTCATTGCTCCCCAGGAATACATAGAAACGGCAAAAGCTTACAAGGCGGCCTGCGGGGAACAGGCAGTGGCCATGAAGGCTGATAAGTCCGAGATATTTACCGATGCCCTTCCCTTTCTCCGTATGTACGGGGGAGACGCTTATGACTCCCATGGATCTGCGGTCTGCGGAAAGGAAGAGGCAGTAAAAGGGCTTCAGTCCTATATAGAACTGAGAGCCTGTGCAGTTAATGGTACGGAAAGCTTCGGCAACGGGGAAATTGCAGAGGCTGTCCGGCAAAAAAGAGCAGCAATGGCAGTTACCTGGAGCGGCCAGATGGGAGAAGTCTTTAAGGAAGGCTGTCTGGAACCGGAAGACCTGGGATTTTCCACGTTTTCCACGGCCTGGAACGTGACCTGGTCCTTTGGGATCTGTTCAAGCTGTAAGAAAAAGGAAGCTGCAGAGGAATTTCTTAAATACCTTCGCTCGCCTGAGGTGGATCAGAAGGTAGGAAAAAAGAGTGGTGCTCCTATAAGAAGAGGAAGCTATCTGGAAGGGGCCGGTGACTGTCCCTGGTTTCCAGTACAGCAAAAGATGATGGAACTTGCAAGACCCCTTCCCGATCTGTCAAAGGCTGGGGAGAAAAACGGAGTCCTTTATGAGAAAATCTTTGAGGTATTTTCCGGAAAAAAGACAGCAGAAGAAGCCATGAAGGAAGCCGGGCAAATGATAAATGGCATGACCCAACTGTAACGATATGATCAGGGAGAAAACATGAAGATTATTATAATTGGAGGAGTAGCGGCAGGAATGAGCGCCGCCTCCAAGATCCGCAGGGTCGATCCGGACGCAAAAGTAACGGTCTATGAAAAGGGAGGTTTTCTCTCTTATGGAGCCTGCGGACTTCCCTATTATGTGGGAGACTATAACAATGATTACCGCAAAATGATCGCCCGTACACGGGAGACATTTACCAAGATGGGCATAGAAACCTTTCTCCGCCATGAGGTACGATCCGTTGACGTGGAAAAGAAAGAGGTTCTTGTAAAGAATCTTGAAAACGGCCAGGAATTTACAGATTCTTACGATAAATTAATGATAGCTGTGGGGGCATCGGCTGTGGTTCCTCCTTTTCCGGGCAAGGAGCTTATGGGAGTCCATGTACTGAAATCCATGGAAGACGGGATCTTTTTAAAGGAATACGCAAAAATGCCGGAAATCCGGAACATCGTCATCGTTGGAGGCGGATATATCGGGGTGGAATGTGCGGAAGCATTTTTGAGCCTTGGAAAGAATGTCCGCATGCTTGAGGCGGCTCCCAGAATTCTTATGCCCTTTGATGAGGAAATCGCAGCGCTGGCCCATGAAGAGCTGGTAAAGTCAGGGGTCCTGCTTCACACCGGAGAAAAGGTGGAAGGGTTTTATGGAGACGGTCTTTATGTGAATCATGTAAAAACAGATAAGGAAACCTATGAGGCGGATTTAGTGATCGTTGCGGTAGGTGTCCGTCCCTGTACGGAATTTTTGAAAAATACAGGAATTGCCATGGGGAAAAACGGTGCTCTGATGGTGGACCGGGAAATGAGAACCTCTGTTCCGGATGTGTATGCGGCGGGAGACTGTATTCTTGTCTATCATGAAGTTTTAGAGGAAGACAGCTTTTTGGCACTCGGAACAGTTGCAAACAAATGCGGAAGGATCGCAGGTGCTAATATGACAGGGAGCCATGAACAGTTTACAGGCGCTCTTGGGTCTGCGGCCATCAAGGTGTGCGGGCTGGAGCTTGGACGCACGGGTATGGGAGAAGGGGATGCCATACGTCTTTCAAAGGATTATAAGACTTTGGTCATCCAGGCAAATGACCATCCGGCGTACTATCCGGATCCAACGCCAATTACCATTAAGCTGATTTATGAAAAAGGAACAAAAAGGCTGCTTGGCGCACAGACCTGCGGACAAAAGGGGGCTGTTTTGCGGGCAGATGTATTTGCTGTGGCAATTCACTGCGGGATGACAACGGCAGAGCTTGGAATGACGGATCTTATTTATGCACCTCCCTTTTCCGGTGTATGGGATGCCATTCAGATTGCCTGCAATGCAGCGAAATAAAGCAGAGCAGGATAGAAAGTGAGGTCAGACCATGAGCAAAATAATGACTTTGCAGGAGGCGGCAGCCCGGATCCATGACGGGGATATCCTTGGCCTTGGGGGTAATGTGCTCCATCGGGCGCCCATGGCAATGGTGCGGGAACTGGTCCGCCAGAAAAAAAGGGACTTAAAGCTGGTAAAGACTGCAGGAGCCATGGACGTGGACATGCTTTGCTTCGGAGGCTGTGTTTCCAGCGTAGATGCCGGCTTTATCAGCTATGAAAGTGAATATTCCCTGGCCGGACATTACCGCAGGGCTGTTGAAAGCGGAACTGTGAAAGGAAATGAACATGCCTGTTATACAGTGATCTCTGCGCTCCGGGCCGCCAGCTACGGAGTGGGATTCATGCCTGTAAAGGGGCTTGTGATCAGCGACCTGATCGATGCCAATGATTATTTTATACGGGTCGAGGATCCTTTTACAAAAGAGCCGGTGACAGTGGTAAAGGCTATAAGGCCGGATGTTGCGGTCATCCATGTGCAGGAGGCAGATGAAGAGGGCAACGCCAGGATCACAGGACCCTTATTTGAGGATGTTCTGTTTTCCAGGGCAGCAAAAAGGGTCATCCTGACAGCGGAGAATATCGTCCATGGATCTGCGTTTACTGGCAGCTCAAAAAAGGCGGATATTCCCCATTTTCTGGTGGAAGCAGTTGTCAAAATGCCGAAAGGGGCGGCCCCCTGTTCCTGTCCGGGATCTTATGATATTGACGGAAAGAATTTAAAGGGATTTAAAAAACTGAAGGATTTGGACGGTCTGAATGCCTATTTAAAGGCTTTTGAAAAGTCCGACTACAAAGGATAAGGGGGCATGGCATGATGGAAGAAAAAAACAGAGTCTGTGATATTATGGTCTGCGCCATGGCCCGCCTCATACCTGACGGCAGCAAGGTGTTTCATGGAGTGTCCTCCCATATGCCCATGATTGCGCTGCTGCTGGCAAAAGCGCTTCATGCGCCGGGGGCTGTGCATCTGAATATTCCGGGCGGAACAGATCCGGATCCGGTAAGGCTTAAAAAGTATACCAGTGCAGGCCCGGAGCTTTTGGAACGTGCCACAGCTTATTTTCCTTTAATGGAAGTATTTGACCTGGCCATGAGAGGAGAGCTGGATCTTGCATTTTTAAGCGGGATCCAGTTTGATTTCCGCGGCAATGTCAATGCGTCGGTCATTGGAGATTATAAAAAACCAAAGGTGAGGATGCCGGGAGGAGCAGGCAGTGCCGTTCTCATTCCAACGGCAAAAAGGGCGATTCTTTGGAGGACAAAGCATGACAAGCGCACCTTTGTGAACCAGGTGGATTTTGTAACTACCAGGGGAAATGTGGAACGGATCATCACCCCGCTATGCGTCTTTAAAATGGAAAACGGGGAAATGGTCCTGGAAACCATCCACCCAACTTCCAGCTTAGAAGAAGTACAGGAAAATACCGGATTTCCCATAAAATACTCCCATATCGCCTATACGCCCCTTCCCACAAAGGAAGAGCTGAGCGCGCTGAAACGGATCGATCCGGGAGATTTCAGAAATATAGAATTCTAAGGAGGCCATTTATGGCACTTGAGAGGATCAATGCAGTAGGAACCAGCTTTTTTGGCCGCGGATCCATCGGACTGCTGCCGGATGAGCTTAAGAAACGGGGATTTAAACGGGGGCTCATTGTTACGGATCCCTTTCTGTATAAAAATGGCACCGGAGACAAAGTGGGGGCCTGTCTTTTAAAAGCCGGGGTGGAATATGCCATTTATTACCTGGTTGAGCCAAATCCCACCACAATGGTTGTGAATGACTGCCTGGAGGCTGCCAGGGCTTTAAAAGTGGATCTTTTGGTGGCTGTGGGCGGAGGCTCTGCCATAGACACGGCAAAGGCAGTCAGCATTGTGATGGCAAACGGGGGTAAGGTAGAGGATTATGAAGGGGTAGACCGCTCTCTTAATCCGGGAATGCCCATTGTTGCGGTAAACACTACCGCAGGAACCGGTTCTGAGGTCACCTCGTTCTATATCGTGACTGACCCGGTAAGACATTCCAAAATGTGTATGGTAGATCCTAACTGCATGGTCACCATTGCCGTCAATGACGTGGATTTCATGATGAGCATGCCAAAAGCCCTTACGGCTTCCACAGGAATGGATGCCATGACCCATGCCATTGAGGCGGCTGTGGCGAAACGGGCCACCCCCTATACAGATAAGGACGCTCTTTGGGCAATGGACGTGATTCATACCTATCTTCCGGAAGCAGTGGCCGACAGAAGCAATGAAAAAGCCAGGGAAATGATGGCTTATGGGGAATACAGCGCGGGCATGGCATTTTCCAATGCAGGACTTGGCATGGTTCATGCCATGGCTCATTCACTTGGAGGGCTCATGAACCTGCCTCACGGCATCTGCAATGCGGTTTTGCTGCCTTTTGTCATGGAATTTAACGGAGGCAGACCGGAAGCAGCAGAACGGTATAAGAAGGTGGCGGAGGGACTTAAGCTTCCCGGGGCGGCTGCCATGACAGGGGAACAGGCAGTGAAGGAATCGGTGGCCTGTATCAGGCGGCTGTCAAGGAAGGTTGGGATTACACAGAACCTTCGGGAGCTTAAAGTAAATCCTATGGATTTTAAGGCTCTGGCAGAGCTTGCGCTGAGGGATTCCTGTATGGAGGACAATCCCTTTAAACCGACGGTACAAGAGGTCATAGAAGTATATCGGAACGCATATGGTTGAACTGCAATAAATTGTGGGAAGGAGAAGGAATAGATGAAAAAACTGATTAATGTGCCGGAAAACTATGTAAATGAGATGCTGGAGGGAATCTATCTTGCTCATCCAGACTATGTTACTTACGCGGAAGGCGACTTACGCTGTCTGGTTACCTCCAATAAGGTGGCGGGAAAAGTGGGGATCGCGACCGGAGGAGGTTCGGGGCATCTTCCGCTGTTTTTGGGTTATGTAGGAAAAGGAATGTTAGATGGCTGCGCGGTTGGAGATGTTTTCCAGTCTCCCAGTGCGGAGCAGATGCTCAACGTGACAAAAAGCATTGATTCCGGAGCAGGCGTCCTTTATATTTACGGAAATTATAACGGGGATATCTTTAATTTTGACATGGCGGCAGAGATGGCGGATATGGAAGAGGGAATCCGTGTGGAAAGCGTTGTTGCAGGGGAAGATGTGGCATCTCCCAAGGCGGATCCCGGAGAAAAGAACACCAGAAGAGGAGTGGCCGGTATCTTTTTTGTATATAAGTGCGCTGGAGCTGCGGCTGCGGCCGGGAAGGATTTGGAAGAGGTAAAACGGATTGCAGAGAAAGCGGCTGCTAGTGTAAGAACCATGGGAGTGGCACTTACCCCCTGTACAGTGCCGAGAGTCGGTCATCCGGGGTTTGAGATCGGAGAGGATGAGATGGAAATCGGCATGGGAATCCATGGAGAGTCCGGAATCCGCCGGGGGAAAATGGAAACCGCAGATGAGATCACATCAGAGATGATGGAAAAGATCCTTGAAGATATTCCTTACTGCGCTGGAGATGAGGTGGCGGTTCTGGTCAACGGACTTGGAGCCACTCCTCTTGACGAACAGTATATTGTGGCGAGAAAGGTCAATCAGATTCTGGAAGAGAAAGGAATCAAGGCCCACCGTTATTATGTGGGTGAGTATGTAACTTCCATTGAGATGGCCGGCCTGTCCATTTCCCTTTTGAAAATGGATGAGGAATTAAAGGGCTATCTGGATGCTCCGGCTGATACCCCATTCTTTAAGCAGGGCATTGTCTAAAGATATTATATAGAAGAAAGTGGCAGGGACACATACCCTTTGTGACGATTATGTATGCCGCCGGCATCAGCGGCAGAATGGAGGTTTATATGAACCAGCAGGAACTGATAGCCATGCTTGGCAGAATAAGTAAGATCATGGTGGAAAACCGAAACTATTTAATTGAACTGGACAGTGTTGTGGGAGACAGTGATCTGGGACTGACCATGACCGATGGATTCCAGGCGGCCTGCGAAGCGGTATTGGATGGATCGGAGCCGGATCTGGGCAAGCTTTTGTACAAGGCAGGAAAGACCATGGGAAATAAGGTCCCTTCTACCATGGGGACATTGATGGCGGCAGGGCTGATGCGTGCCGGAAAGACCTTAAAAGGAAAGACCGAATTGTCCGATACGGATGTTGTTGCTCTGTTTGAAGCCTATGAGGCAGGTGTTGCTGATCTTGGCAAAGCAAAACCAGGAGATAAGACTTTTTTGGATGGATTTCATCCCGGAGTGCAGGTGCTTAAAGCGGAAGTGGAAGCTGGAGAGCCCCTTAAAGAAGCTTTTGAGGAAGCTGCAACGGCTGCATGGGATGGCTTTGAACGTACCACAACGATGATTGCGGTTCACGGAAGAGCTGCAACAAGAGGGGAAGCATCCCGTTCCTTAAAGGATCCCGGGGCTGCTGTGGCAGCACTTATTATGAAGGCAGCAGCGGGCAGATAAAATAAAGACCGGAGTAACCAGAAATGATTTGCTCCGGTTTTTTTGTGAAAAATAGACGATTTTCCTGTTGAAAAATTGGTGAAAATGCAGAAAATTCTTAAATCGGTTGCATCAATCTGCAAACGGTGTTATATTGTGCTTAGTTGAGTACAACTGAATAGCAAAACAGGAAGACGTGTTACTGGTAATGCAGGCAAGATCGGATTGAGCGAAGAGTGATAAGACTTATTATTATTTATGGTCTTATGATTCCTATAGCTTGGTCGGGTCTTTTTTATTTTGTCATTCCGGCCGGATGATGAGATATTAAAACACTTGAAAGGGGTTTGGAAAATGAATTATAATCAAATAGCCAAAGACATCATAGCAAACGTCGGCGGCGACCATAACATAAGGGGACTCACCCATTGTTTTACCAGATTAAGGTTTGAGTTAAGAGATTCAAAGAAGGTAAAAAAAGAAGTAATTGAACATCTGGAAGGTGTTATTTCCGTAGTGGAAAGCGGCGGGCAGTTCCAGGTCGTACTGGGAACAAAGGTCACAAAGGTTTACGAAGCAATCCTTCCCATGGTATCATTAGAAGAAAGCACAGATGCCGGCAGTGAAGATAAGGGTTCTGTCTGGAACCGGATTCTGATTGCCATTTCCTCCATGTTCACCCCTATGGTTCCGGCGATTGCGGCCTCCGGTCTTTTAAAAGGTTTTCTGACCATTGCAAGAATTACGGCCTCCAATCACGGGATGGATATTACGGTCAACCAGACTTATATTCTTATTATGGCTGCCACAGACGCATTGTTTTATTTCATGCCCATTATTCTTGCCTATACCAGTGCAAAGGTATTTAAGGCAAATGAATTTATTGCCATGGCTCTGGGCGGTACCATGTGCTACCCGGCAGTTGTTTCCCTGATGACCGGGAAAGAAGCTGTAAGCATGTTCGGTATTGCCATTACTAAGGCAAGCTATGCATCATCAGTAATTCCCATTGTGATCGGGGTGTTTATTCTTGCATATATACAGAAGTTTTTAGAAAAGATAATTCCGGAAGTGCTGAAAATCATACTTGTTCCAGGCATATCCTTACTGGTTATGATCCCTGCAACCTTTATGGTGTTTGGCCCTATCGGCATCTACATCGGTAATGGCATTAACTTTATCTACACTGGAATGATGAATTTAAGCCCTGCCCTGTGCGGCGCTTTTGTGGGCGGTATGTGGTGTGTATTTGTTATTTTTGGGGCACACAGGGCCTTGCTTCCCATTGGTATCAATGACGTGGCCCAGTTCGGCCACCAGAACCTGCTGGCTTTTGCCGGTGCGGCAAATTTCTCCCAGGGCGGTGCAGCCCTTGGGGTTATGTTAAAAACGAAAAGCAAGGATTTAAAAACAGTGGCAGCTTCTGCGGCCATATCCGCTTCTGTATGCGGTATTACAGAGCCGGCCATTTACGGATGTAACCTGCGGTTAAAAAGGCCTATGATCTATGCCATTATCTGTGGCGCAATCGGCGGTGCCATCATGGGCGTAGGCGGCGTGTACGGCGATTCCTTTGCCAATAATGGGGTGCTTACCTTTGCAACCTATGCGGCTTTTGGTATGAAGACCTTTATTTATTATCTGATCGGTGTTGCCGTATCCTTCTTTGGCGCAATGGGGCTTACCTTGCTTTTTGGTTTTGATGATATTACTGGAAAAGGCGGACAAGGTTCTGGATCAGCCGGGGCTTCTGACCGGAAAACAGAGGAAGCATCAGCCGAATTTCAGGATGTTTTGGATATCACTTCCAAAGCAGACATATTGATCAGTTCGCCGGTGGAAGGCAGGGCAGTTCCCATGACATCGGTAAATGATGAGGTTTTTTCCTCCATGGCATTGGGGAACGGAATTGCCATTATCCCGGAAAAGGGTGAAGTCGTTGCTCCCGAAGACTGTACTGTGACCCTGGTTTACCCGACCCTTCATGCTCTTGGTCTTATGCTGGACAGCGGAGCTGAAATGATTATTCACGTAGGCATCAATACGGTCCAGCTGGATGGAAAGCATTTTAAAAAATATGTGGAAGAAGGCACTCATGTCAAAAAGGGAACCAGACTTCTGTCCTTTGACTTAGATGCCTTAAAGAAGGATGGATATGATACGGTTGTTCCAATTATCATCAGTAATACCGCTGCTTTCCGCGAAGTGACGGGAATTAACGGAGCCGGGGCTTCTCCCCAAAAGCCGGTAATCGCAATCAAAAATAATCAGTAAAGGAAATGAGGATATGGAAGTAAGGAAAGCAAATTTTCCAGAGAATTTTTTGTGGGGAGCCTCCTCTTCGGCATTCCAGATAGAAGGCGGATGGGATGAAGGAGGAAAGGGCCTTACGGTTGCCGATGTAAACTCCTTTAAGCGTTCGGATATACAGGCTGACAGTAAGGCCGCCAGTGATTTTTACCATCATTGGGAGGAGGATATCCGGCTCATGAAGGAACTGGGGATGGAGATTTACCGGTTCTCCATTTCCTGGGCCAGAATCATACCCGATGGAGATGGGGAAACAAACCAGGCAGGGATTGATTTCTATAATAAGATCATTGACGGTCTGCTGGAACAGGGTATCCAGCCTTTTATCACCTTATATCACTTTGACCTTCCCTACGCCCTTGTTGAAAAATACAATGGCTGGGAATCCAGAGAATGTGTAAAGGCCTTTGAGCGTTATGCAAACATATGCTTTAAAGCCTTTGGAGACAGAGTCACCTACTGGCAGGTCCACAACGAGCAGAATCTTATGGTGAGGGTAAATGAGCGGGTTAACATCACCGCAGACGATCCATGGGAAGCCGACCGCCAGAGAGCCCAGATGGACTATCACATGTTCCTGGCTCATGCCCTGGCAGTGAAAGCCTGCCATTCCATTATACCAAATGGAAAGATAGGTCCTGCGGTATCCTCCACCTGCACCTATCCGGAAAGTAACAGACCGGAGGATGTGTGGGCGGCCAGAATGAACGACTGGTTTAAAACGGATTACTGCCTGGATATGCATTATTACGGCTGTTATCCGGGATATTACATGCGTTATCTGGAGGAAAGAAATATTGTGCCGGTTATGGAGCCGGAGGATGAGGAAATTTTAAAAGGCGCAAAGATGGATTTTATTGCCCTGAATTATTACCGGACCTTATGTGTCAGGTATCTTCCGGCAGATGAGGGGCATCCGGCTGGGGAGAGAGCATTCCCCATCAACGAAGTGGATTTTGACCAGTATGGTTATTTTCATCATATTAAAAATGAGCATCTGGCTTCCAGCGAATATGGAGCCCAGATCGATCCGCTTGGCCTTCGGACCGTGTTGAACAGCTATTATCAGAAATACCACCTTCCCCTCATTATTACGGAAAATGGTCTGGGAGCTGCCGATACCCTGACAGAAGACGGCAAAATCCATGATGAGTACCGGATCAGCTACTTAAGGGCGCACATCCAGGCCATAAGCCAGGCAATGGAAGACGGGGTTTCGGTCATGGGATATTCTCCCTGGTCGTTTATGGATCTTCTAAGTTCCCATGAGGGCTTCCGAAAGCGGTATGGTTTTGTCTATGTCAACCGGGAAGACCATGACTTAAAGGATATGCGCCGAATCAAAAAGGACAGTTATTTCTGGTACAGGCGAGTGATTGAAACCAATGGAAACGAACTCTGAGTGAGAAATGGGGTTGGGTTATGAGGGTTGTAAAAGTAATGAATAATTCCCTGCTGCTGGCACTTGATGACAGCGGCAGGGAAGTGATCCTGATGGGCAAGGGAATCGGATTTAATAAGTCCATCGGGCACCGTTTAAAAAGTGAAGACATTGAAAAGGTATTTGTCTTAAAGGACCGGTCTATATCCAAGAATATCATCAGGCTTGCTTCCGAAATAGACAGTACCTATTTTGAGCTGGCCAAGCAGGTCATTGATTATGCCATCGACACCTATGGAATGGTACTGATGGAGCATATTTATCTGGGACTTACGGACCATTTGTCCTTTGCTGTAAAAAGAAACAATGAGGGGATTTTAATACAGAATTTTTACACGCAG
This sequence comes from Lacrimispora sp. BS-2, assembly GCF_040207125.1. NCBI lineage: Bacteria > Bacillati > Bacillota > Clostridia > Lachnospirales > Lachnospiraceae > Lacrimispora > Lacrimispora cavernae. Next base: position 1,647,323 of record NZ_CP157940.1, on the reverse strand, counting down.
ACCTTAAAACGTTTTAATCCAAAGGAATACCAGGTTGGTTTATATGCCCTGCAGCTTGTGAGGGAGCGGCTGCAGGTGGAACTTCCTGAAGATGAAGCTGGAAATATTGCTTTTCATTTTATCAATGCACAGACAAATAACTCTGACAGTACGGATAACCAGAAGATATTTGAGACGGTCAAGGGAATTTTGGATATTGTAAAATACAATTTCTCCATTCTCTACGATGAGGACAGCATCGGCTACACCCGCTTTGTGACTCATCTGCGTCTCTTTGCACAGAGGCTTGTAAACGGCAATCAGGATTTCTATGATTATGAAGATTCTTTTTACTCTCATGTGCTTGAGAGCTGCACCAGGGAATATGAATGTGTGAAAAAAATCGGCGTTTTTATTAAAGAGAAATTTGATTCAAAGCTGTCCAGACAGGAAGAAATGTACTTAGCCGTCCACATTCACAGGATTTTAGAGGAATACGCTCAGAGGAAGAAAACATGAAAGAACAGACTTTTAATCAGCTTACGTTTACACGCCATCAGGAAATCCGTTATCTTGCTATGGTATCGCTGTTCTGGTTTGCACAATATGTATATATTCCATACCAGACCACTTTTTTGACTGCCAGCGGAGCGAGCAGCGCATTTACCGGAATGGTTGTGGGGGCTTATGGAATTTCCCAATTACTGTTAAGGTTTCCCATAGGGCTTTGCGCGGATTCTGTTGGCAGGCATAAGTATTTTATTATGGCAGGAGCGATTGCTTCCGGGACTGCATCTGTTTTCCGGGTATTTTGGTGCAATGGAGCTGGTTTTCTAATTGCCAATTTTTTCTCCGGACTTGCTTCCGCCATGTGGATTTCTTTTATGGTGTTCTATACCAATCATTTTTCCGCCAGGGATCAGCAGGCAGCCACCAGCCGGATTGTACTGTTCAATAATTTTGGAATGCTTCTTGGTTTTCTGTGCAGCACAATCACCTATCAACGTATCGGCATGGCTGGAATCTGTCTGTTAAGCGTCTGTGCAGGCCTGTTGGCTTTTCTTCTTTCTGCCGGGATCAAAGAAAGGGATGTGAAACCCGGCATACATAAGACAAGGGAACTGCTTTCTGTTTGTAAAATCAGACATCTTTGGATGTTCTCTGTCATTGCCCTGATTCAGCAGGGGATCCAGCTGACCACCGCCATGTCATTTACAAACCAGATATTAAAAACGCTGGGCGCAACAGACGGGATTGTAGGGATATCCTCTGTGATCTATATGATATCATCAGTAGGGTTTGCAGCTTTCGCAGCTTCCGGCACTTGCAGCCGCAAAGGCCCAAGATTCTGGATCCCCCTGGTATTTGCTGTTGTGGCTTTGTATTGTATACTGGTTCCGGCCGCAGGAAGTGTACCTGTGATTTTGCTGCTGCAAATTTTACCGGGGATGTCCACCGGCATTTTGTTTTCTTTTGCAACCTCGGAAGCAATGCAGAAAATTCCGGCCTGCAGCAAATCCACGGCAATGGGACTATACCAGGCTGTATATGCGGTGGGCATGACAACTTTCCCGGTTTTTACAGGGGCACTGGCTTTAAGGGCAGGAATATTGAACGGGTACTTGCTGCTTTCCGGGATTGCCTGTCTGGGCGGCATTGGGGCAGTCGTATATTATAAAAGAGAAGCTGCCGGCCAGGAGGCAGGCAGCTAAAGCTCATTTTCACATTTTAAATTCCATGCATTCATCAGATCACAGAGATCCTTTGAAACAGTCTGTATACGTCTATCTGGCCATATCCCCAGATATTATTGGGATACGCATTGGTGCTGTTTCTCTGTGCCCCCCTCATCATCATATGGTTGATCTGGACACCGGTGACGGTGGTATGGTTGCCTTTGCAGGACCCCCATTCCATGATCATGGCAGAGGCTCCTGCAGCGTGTGCTGCGGCTGCTCCGGTACCTGTAATGCTTCCATATTGATTTTCCGGGATCGCACAGGGAATCCGGTATCCGGGAGCGGCGATATCGGGAACGATCACACCGAATCTTGAATAACCTCTTCCTGATTCTACCTGAATATTGTCTTCCAACTGATTATAGGCAGCAACTGTCAGGGGATTTCTGGCATTTCCCGGGTCTGTAATGGTGGTGTTCGGGTCTGATTGGTAGAAATATGTCTCGTGTGAAATTAAATTTCCTGACGGGAGCCAGGAATGGAAGGAAAAAGGCTCTTTCTCTATGCTGGTGAGGTGGAAATGCCAGATTCCTGGAATTGGATTGTCAAACCGTACTAAAATAACCTGATCCCCGGTAGAGCCTTCCAAGAGGATATTATTGATCCATATGGTAGTCTGGCCAAGGGAAAGGCTGAATTTCTGGCAGTCACCGGCGGAAGGGGATATGCTTTGAACGATTTCATGGTTAGGTGAGAAAATTTCAATGGTTATTTTGCCAGGGGGAAAGGGCCAGATTTCCATTGTGAATTTTTTATCATTTCTCCCTATTTTTAAGTTAAACTCACTGCTGAAAGGCGCGGCCTCTGAATGATGGAAATAATGTCTGCGGTGGTTTCCTTCATTCCCTGCTGCCACTGTTACGTTGGTTCTGGGCAATTGTACGATTTGGTCTAAGTAAGTGCTGATAACGCCAAGTCCGTCATGGCCTCCCTGGCTGCTTCCCATTGCAATGCATATGACGAGAGGACGGTCTGTTTTTTGGGAAGCGGAGAGAATGTAACGAATTCCCAGTATGAGATCTGATTCCTGATAGCACTGGGCATCTTCCGGAGCAAAGAACAGCTTTTTTAAATTTTGTTTCGCTTCTTTTAATTTTACTACGATAAGTTCAGTTTGAGGAACAACGCCGGTAAAATCGTGTTCTTCATCGGGAGTACCGGCAATAACGCTGGCGATTGCCGTACCGTGTCCATTGCTGTCAAAGGTAGGTACAATGGATAAGGGATCCTTTGATTTCAGCGCGGTATTTATGTGGTTTTTGCCGTATTCCGAACCGAAACTAAAGTCTTTGGGAGGCTTGCCGCTTTGGTCGGTCTGGTCCCATATGGATAGAATGCGGGTGGTACAGTCACGGTTTCTGAATGCAGGATGCTGGTAGTCGATGCCGGTATCTATGATGCCGATGGTCACTCCCAGCCCCATGAGGCTTAGATCGGGATGTCTGCGGACATTGGTAATACCTGATTTTTCCATGCTCACTTTAGAAGTAAGTGTAAAAAGAGTGGGAAAATTATCATAAGGATGCCGGCCCAGGTCACAGGCGTCCATATTGTTTTTCCATATATGCAGCAAAGAATATTTATCATTCAGAACCGTTATGTTATCTCCGGTATTAAAACCAGGAACTAAAGCATTGCTGATGATCAGATCATAATAATCGTTATCTAATATTTTATTCATGATAAAGCCCCCGACCTGCTGTTTTAAACGCAGTATATATTTATCTTATGCATTTACATGGGGCTTCATGAAAGGTTACTGTTCTTTAAGAGAGCTAATGCCTCCAACATAAAAAGGAAATTGGAAAAGACGGAACCAGCCCGTAGGACTGTCCGTCTTTTTTGTGTGAAATCAGTTCAGCGGAACCGCCTTTCCTGTTACTTCATTGTATTGAAAGGCTACACTGCCGGTATTATAGTCAAATAAATAGGTGGCAACATAAATCAGAGTATTGTCAGGCTGGCGTTTGTAGGTCCTGACAGTATAATAATCATTTCCGTCTATTTTCGATATTCCAGGTGCTGTAATATATTCATAAGAGTCAATCGCTTCCGGCAGACCAAGCTTTTCCTGACTCTGGGCCCGGACAGCATCCTCCGCCTGTTCAATGGTATTGGCCGCCTTTGGCTGTTTTTCAAAATCAGCGATTATTTTTTTCTGCTGGTTCCACTGGTCCTTAAAATAAGTGTTCCAGGGCTGGTTTTCCTTGCTGGTGGTTACGGTATAGCTGTCCGCTTCGGATTCCAGGGTAATGGAAAGGTAGGAAGAGGAATCTTTAGATGGCCCGGCAAGCTGATAGATCTCTGAGCTGGTCTTTGATGCCTCGTCTGCAGAAGGCTGTCCGGACTCAGGCTGCTGGGACTTATCTGTTATATTAATGAAATTCTTTTTTTCCTCCAGGTAATCCATGTAGCTTTTTATATCAGCAGAGGTATCTTCCACGTTAAGGTATTTGTAACACTCCCCCATGCCGGATGTTTGTGAGGAAGCACCGGCAGAAGATTCCTCAGGTTTTTCTGTCTGATCCTCAGTTTCTTTCGTTTCTGTGTCAAGGCTGGCTTCAGAAGCCTCCTGCTTTTTAAAATCCCGTTCCCCTACAATTTCAGTAACCGAAGAAATATCTTCGTCTTTTGAAAAGTAGTAGGTCGGTGCTTCTTGTGCTTCTTCTTTCTGCACATCCTTCTTTTGGGAGGTGAGCAGAACAATGGCCTGAACAGATCCCATAATAACGATCAACAGAGCGGCTGCCATTAAAACGAGAACTCTTTTATTTTTAGGCAACAGACCTTTTCCTTTTTCTTTATTTTTGGGGGCCTTGGCCGGTTTTACCTTATTTTGTTTGGTTTTTATTGCCTTCCCTTTTTGGGGCTTTGTCTTGGGAATCTTCTCTTTCCTGGATTTTTTTTGTTTTAGCATAAAGATCATCCTTGTGTAATTATTGATGCGAAATACAGCGAAATGGCTGATGGCATCGATATTCATATATCGGTTGATTCCAGACGAAAAATAAGGATTTTGAATAAAAAATGATTTTGTTTAAACGACCAGAAGCTTTTTTGCGGTTCCCATGATCATCTTATCCACAAATTCGGCCACTTCTTCCTTTGGCTGCTGCATATCCGTATCAAGCCATTGCTTTAGGACACCGGTCAATCCATAGGTGATAAATTCAAGGTAATAGTTAAGGGTCACTTCTCTGGCGGCCGGATACTGCTCCCTGATGACAGCTGTGCCGTTTTTTAAGACAAGGGTGTGGAAACGGTTTACGAAATCATTGGAGGAGCTGTTCTCAAAAAGGATTTTACAAATCTTTTTGTTCTCTTCAATATAATGTATGATTGGTATGACGACGGGCAGGAGCGAGTCCTTTTTAAATGCATAGCGGCAGTTGCTTACCATATCCTGGAAGTCATTTAAGACTTCGGACTCCATCTCCTGCAACAGACAGTAGGTATCGGCATAATGAAGATAAAAGGTACCCCGGTTTAAATCTGCCAGTTCCGTGATATCTTTTACGGAAATATTCTTAAAGTCCTTTTTTTCCATGAGTTCAAGAAGGCTTTCCTTTAATAACTTCTGAGTTTTTCGGATGCGGCGATCCTTTTTTTGAATTTCCATACAATTCCTCCATTGTGTTTCTGAACTTGCTTCTAATTCCAGAGTCTGAATCTCCAAAAGTCATGATCATTATGTCAAAAAGTGTTGATTATTGCACTGAAATAAAATTTGTGATTATTAATAGATTGTTCTTTATTGATTGATTATTGAAACTTATCTACAAGAGTATTATAATGTACACGTGTTCAAAAGTCAATAATATATCTATTAACAGAATAAGGATGGGTAATGGAGGAAACTATGAAAAGAGACAGAAGTTTATTTGATAGAATCGTACATTTTATTGTGTTCAGGGGAAAGGAAATAGAGATTTTTTTCTTTCTTACGGCCATCATCTGTGCAATCTGTTTTCCTTTTGTAAAGGTCAATTACGATTTAAGCAAATACCTGCCGCAGTTTGCTCAAACAAAACAGGCTCTTGATGTGATGGAGGATGAGTTTGGATATCCTGGAATGGCCCGGATCATGGTGGAGGATGTAAGCCTTCAGGAAGCAAAAAGAATAAGACAGCAGATATCCGACCTGGAAGGGGTGGATCTGGTCATAGGTCCGGATCTGACCACCAATGTCTATATGGGAACATCTTTTTTGAATCAGGGGATCACGGATATGATGTCTGTGGATGCTTTTGCCATGGAAGATTATTATCGTGACGGCTACGCTCTGATGGATGTGATATTTGAAAACGGCGATGATAGTGAGGTGACCCGGAGCGCGGTTGACGGGATTTATGAAATTGTAGGAAAAGACAGAGGCTATTTTGCGGGAAGTGCCGTATCCAGTAAGGAACGGGAAGAATCCATAACAAAAGAGATCACCATGGCGATTGGAATGGCACTTATAATCATCTGGGTGATATTAACCCTTACCACAACATCCTGGATGGAACCATTTTTGTTTATTTTCGTCATGATTATTGCCATTGTCCTGAATATGGGATCTAACCTGATGTTTGGCACCATATCATTTTTTACGTTTTCCACGGCAGCCATTTTACAATTGGCAGTATCCATGGATTATTCCATTTTCCTTTTACATACTTTTACGGCAATTAAAAATACCGGCATTGAGCTGCATAAGGCCATGGAGCTGGCAATAAAGGAATCCTGCAGTTCCATACTGGCAAGCGGGGCCACCACCATTGTAGGGTTTCTTGTGATTGCATTCATGCGTTTTACCATTGGTAAGGATGTGGGTTTTGTGCTGACCAAGGGGATCATTTGCAGTCTGGCTACCGTATTGTTCCTTATGCCGACTTTGATTCTGCACTTTAATGATAAGATCGAAAAAACAGCCCATAAGCCCTTTATTCCTTCCTTTGACAGGTTCGCAAAACTGATGAACCGGATTCGGAAGCCTGTATTTATTATTGCCCTGTTCCTGGCCGTTCCCTGTTATTTCGGACAGAGTATGAATGTTTTCTACTACGGGGATGATGCCATCGGAGCCGGACCGGGAACCAGAGTTTTTGAGGATACCAGGGCCATCAATGAGGAATTCGGAAAATCAAACATGATTATCGGAATAGTTCCCAATGGTTCTATTGTGACCGAACGGCAGCTGACAGATGCCTTGGAGGACCTGGAATTTGTTAATTATGCAATGTCCATGGCAGGAACCGTGCCAAAGGGAATTCCGGAAAGCTTTCTTCCGGAGAAGGTAAGCGAACAACTTCGAAGCGAGCGGTATGCCAGGCTTTTGATTTCCCTAAACACAGTTCAGGAGAGCCGGTACGCCTTTGAATGCAGTCAGGAGCTGGAACGGGTGATCAGGGAATATTATCCGGAAGATGCTTATGTGATAGGCATGACTCCGACGACAATTGATATCCGTGACATATTGACCGATGACTATAATAAGGTTTCCCTGTTGTCTTTGGCGGGAGTTGCCCTGGTTGTTTTTGCCACCTTCCAGTCTGTTCTGGTTCCGATCCTTGTAATCATACCGATTGAAGTAGCCATTTACTTAAACATGACGCTGCCCTATGTGATGGGGGACAGCATGGTATATATCGGATACATCATTGTAAGCTGCCTGCAGCTTGGTGCTACGATAGATTATTCCATCCTGATGACTAATAATTATCTGGGCTTTAGGAAGACCATGAATAACACGGACTCCGCCATGGCTGCCATTTCAAAAAGTACCCTTTCCATTCTGACCTCAGGCGGTATTCTTACGGTAGTCGGTTATCTTTTGTTTTTTACGTCGTCTATACAGGCTATTTCCCAGGTGGGACGCCTTGTGGGAAGGGGAGCGCTCTTAAGTATGGTTTTAGTGCTTTCCCTTCTTCCGGCCTTGCTTAGCACCTTTGACAAGCAGATTCAGAAGCAGCAGCTCCGTGCGGCAAAGAGAAAGGAAAAACGGCGTTTAAGATATGGAAGAGTAAAAATAAAAGGAGAGAATGACCATGAAAAAGTATAATAGAATTCTGAGTATGGGCCTGGCTGTTATCGTTTCCCTTGAGTCCGTACTGCCGGCTCTGGCCGCGCCTGATGTACCTCAGTATGATGAAACTCTTTATGTGACCCTGGACCCTTATGGGGATATAAAGGAAAGCAGCATTGTAAAAAATTATCTGATGAATGGGAACAGCAGTATCGTGGATTACGGAGTTTACGATAAGGTAATGAACTTAACAGACCATTCGGAAGCTGTAATAGGAGAAGACGGCTCCATCACTTTTTCTCCGGAAGAAACGGGAGCGCGTTTTTATTTTGAAGGCCGGACAAAAACAGAGAAATCCCAGCTTCCCTGGGACATTAAAGTGAGTTACCGTTTAAACGGAGTAGAAAAAAAGGCAGAAGAGCTGGCTGGTGAAAAAGGACTTATTGAGGTCAATGTAGATCTGGTTCCCAATAAACAAGTATCCGACTACTACCGGAATAACATGGCCCTGATGGCAAACACAGTTGTGGATATGGATAAAAACTTAAGCCTGGAGGCCGAAGGAGCCCAGATACAGGCCGTTGGCAACTTAAATATGGTTGTTTTCTTTCAACTGCCTGGGGAGGAAGGCCATTATTCCATCCGGATCGGTTCCGATGATTTTAAATTTCCCGGCATAGTCTTTGCGATGGTGCCTTTGACAGTAAGCCAGCTTGATAAGGTTGCGGATTTAAGAGATGCCAAGGAAACCATGGAGGATTCCGCAGATGCCATCAGTGACAGCCTGGATGTGGTTTTTGATACCATGGGGAACATGCAAAAGGGTATTGCGGATACGGCGGATGGTCTCAGAGGACTTGATAAGACCAGACAGATATTTGCCGATTCCAAGGGCAAGGTGTATGAGAATGCGGACGAAGCCCTGGCGGCTCTTGACAATCTGTCCCAGACCCTGCGGCCCTTTTACAACCATACCCAGAATGCCGGAAATGCTTTAAACGAGATCAGGACCCAGACAAATCACATGGTGGGTATTCTTGATGACCTGTCACCGGATTTGGGAGATTTGCAGGACAGCGTCCGGTACTTAAGAGATGAAGTGGAAGAACTTCGAAAAATGGCAAAGAATAATCAGACAGATTTAAAATCACAGGCTTTTTTGGCGCAGGTCAAAAAGGTAGAAGGCCACTTAAATACCCTGACGGCTGAGCAGAAGCAGCTGGCAGATGAGCTTGCTTCTCTTGGGCAGGCGCTTCCTAAGCTGGCAGCACTTAGCAATACCCTAAGTACGTCAGCGGCAGGGATTAAGGATGAAGATTTGCGGAATTTAATCCAGGAGATCAAGGATGAAGGGCTCGTAGACGAAGATGAGATATCCTCCTACCTGTTTAATGAAAAAGGCTACTCCATTCAGGAAATCAATGCCCTTACCAGTTACTTGTCCTCTGCATTGGGAACCGGCCGTATTGCCACCCCTTCTAAGGCATCCAAGGAAATGCTGGGAGCAGCCGCTCCTCTGGCGTCAATTCTTCCGCAGATTGTTGACAGCGGTGCAGGACTGACCGGAGATTTGGGAAAAATGCTTGGGATGACTGATATGCTGATGCAGGACCTGCATTCTTTAAAAGGCCCTGTAAACGGAACAATTAACGGAATAATCGACATAGCCACTGCTACAGGGAACATCTGTGATACGGCCGATGATCTGATCAGTTCCACCGATGAGTTAAATGGTATTTTAAACCGCCACCATGATGATATGATCGCGACCTTAAATGATGTTGGAAAAATGACGGACAGCGCCTCCAGGGGCATTGATTCCATGAATGTATTTTTCCGCTCTCTTGAAAGCCAGATGAAGGTAGTAGGTGATTCCCTGAACAGCAGCACGGAGAAAACCTTAAACGGCCTTGCAGGTACGTTAGATGAGGCGGGAAATGGGCTGGATCAGACCGATGTATTGAGAAACGCAAAAGATACCATCAAGGGGATGATTGATGATAAATGGGATGAATATACAATGGATGATACGACCATTTTAAACATTGATCTGGAGGCATCTCCGGTGTCCATGACATCGGCGAAAAATCCCTCTCCCAGAAGCATTCAGATGATACTTCGTACCGAAGAAATAAAAGATAAAGAGGACAGTGTTGATTTAAAAGTGGATGAGGACTTTCATCCTGACGGAAATATATTTCACCGCATTGGAAATATCTTCAAATATATCTGGACGTCCATAACTTCTGTTTTTAAATAACAATGTAACAGGATCTTTCCCTCCTGGAGTACTATGTGAAGCCTTGGGCAGAGGCATTGTATTAAGCTTTAGACGAAGTTACATAACCTGACCCTTAGATTCTGCCAGACGGCGGATGAAGGGCAAAATTACATAAATATGCGCGGACCGGCTGAAGGACTGGCCGGAAGGGATTCAAAACAGAAGAATTTTAAGTTTACTAATAGGCAGCAGAAAAAGAGATGGATTATGTCATATAATTCCTTGTCTTTTTCTGTTGCTTTTTTATAGGATTCCAATTTCCATGTTGTATTAAGAACTTTCATAGCTCTGATTGTGCAAAATCTTCAGATTCCAGAACATACATTCGAAAATACTTGAAAAAAAGATTTATCTATGTTACAATAAAGAAAAAGAACATGCGTTCGAGGTGTAAAAATGCTGATTCAGGAAGAATTAAGTGTTCAGGAAAAGCTTGAAATATTATCAGATGCCGCAAAATATGATGTTGCCTGTACCTCCAGCGGAGTGGACCGAAAGGGAAAGGCAGGGGCTCTTGGGAATACAACGGCAGCGGGAATCTGCCATAGCTTTTCCGCAGACGGCAGGTGTATTTCTCTTTTAAAAATATTGTTTACCAACCAGTGTATCTATGACTGCAAGTACTGCATCAACCGATGCTCTAACGATGTGGTAAGGACTGCCTTCACCCCCGAGGAGGTGTGCCGGCTGACAATCCAGTTTTACCGACGTAATTACATTGAAGGGCTGTTCCTCAGTTCGGGAGTTCTTCACAGTGCGGATTATACCATGGACTTAATTTACCAGACCCTTAAAAAGCTTCGTGAGGAATACCATTTTCACGGTTATATCCATGTAAAGGCAATCCCAGGCGCAGATCCGGTCTTAATTGAAAAGACCGGATTTCTGGCAGATCGTATGAGTATCAACCTGGAGCTTCCCACTGCGGACGGCCTTAAAAAGCTGGCTCCCGGTAAAAGCAGGAGCAAGATTCTAACGCCCATGAAGCAGATTCAGAAAGGAATCGCGGCCAACCGTTACGAGCTGATGGAATACGAAAAGGCTCCGTCCTTTGTGCCGGCAGGTCAGAGCACTCAGATGATCGTGGGGGCCACTGGAGAGAATGATTTTCAGATGATGATGGTGGCAGAGGCACTTTACCAGAATTATGATTTAAAAAGGGTCTTTTATTCGGCATTTGTTCCGGTCAATCAGGACAGCAGCCTGCCGGCCCTTCCGGGGGGACCTCCCCTGTTGCGGGAACACCGGCTGTATCAGGCAGACTGGCTCATGCGTTTTTATGGATTTCAGGCGGGAGAACTGCTTTCTGAAGACCGTCCTAATTTTAATGTACTTCTGGACCCGAAGTGTGACTGGGCCTTGCGCCACCTGGAATTATTTCCGGTGGAAGTGAATAAGGCGGATTATTATACTCTGCTGAGGGTTCCCGGAATGGGAGTAAAGTCGGCGAAGCGTATTATTGCGGCCAGAAGGAATGGGCCTCTTGATTTTGATGCCTTAAAAAAGATTGGCGTTGTATTAAAGCGGGCGCTTTATTTTATTACCTGTTCCGGCAGGATGATGTATCCGGTTAAGATCGAGGAAGACTACATTTCCAGCCACCTTGTGGGTGAGGAGCAGAGAAAGGTATGGGAGATCGGTTCAGCGGGAACTTTCCGCCAGCTTTCTTTGTTTGATGACATGAATGTGCCTGCTTTGGCAGATTTAGGAGGAGTCAGGCTATGAAGACAGTTTATTTGTGCGAGAACAGTGTGGAAGGCATTCTAAGCGGCGTATATGCGGCTTGGACCAGCAGAAAGGGACATGAGAATGTAAAGCTGGAACTTATGGGAGATGGGGACACCATGGAGCTATTCTGCCAGTATGAGGAGGTTCCGGTCAATGCCAGGAATGCAGACAAGGTGGTACAGGCTATCAGGGGAAAGATATCAGAGGAAGCCTATATTGCTGTATACAAAGCTGCATTAAGCAAGGAAAGAGACCGTGGGGATAAAATATACCGTTTTTTAATTTATGGCTTTCATTTTGGCGCAAAAATTGTTCATATGCTCCAGGTTAAGGAGGTATTCGATATTTTTCAAATGTGCCGAAATATTGATAATGAGACTCATCTACTCACAGGCTTTGTTCGTTTTGTGGAGATGGAGGGAGATCTTTTAGTGAGCCGGATCGGACCAAAGAATGATGTACTTGTTCTTCTGGCTCCCCATTTTATGGACCGCCTCTCAGGAGAGAGTTGGGTTATCTATGATGAAAACAGGAGAAAGGCAGTTTTGCATCCGGCATTCCGCCCCTGGTTCCTGGTGGATTTGATTTCAACGGAGTGGGAGGAACGAATGAAAAAGGCGTCGGATGAAGACGAATATGAGGCACTTTTTCAGCGATTCAGAAAAAGTGTTTCCATTAAAGAACGGACCAATCCGGTTTGCCAGCGTAATCACATGCCGCTCCGTTACCGGGCCTATATGCCTGAATTTTCCCATGGTTTAAAGGATTCCTAAGTCCTTCCGGTTTCGGGAAAAAGAGAGAAAAGCATTGCCTTTTCCCTTTCTTTCGGTTATCATAAAAGCAGGTTCCGGTTCAGGAACATTCCATATGCGTTTCTGCATGTTTTCCTGATTTGTTGTTTATGAAACTGAATAATGAAATACCCTGCGGGTATACCTTTACACCCGGTAAAGCGGGGTGGGCCCTGCCCGGAAAGCATGGGCATACATAAGGAAAGGAGAGGCAGTATTTGTACAGTAAAGTTCATAGTGTGGGAATTAAGGGAGTAGAAGGGGTCCCGATCCTGGTAGAGGCGGATGTCAGCGATGGACTTCCGGGTTTTTCCATGGTTGGTTATCTCTCTTCTGAGGTGAAAGAAGCTCAGGACCGGGTAAGAACGGCGCTAAGAAATTCCGGTTTCCGGCTGCCTGCAAGAAAAGTCACTATTAATTTATCTCCTGCCGACATCCGCAAGGAGGGAACTGCTTTTGATCTGCCCATTGCGGTGGCAATTCTGGCAGCTTCCGGTATGGTTAAGCCTGATTCTTTGCGTAGTTGCGTGATTTCCGGTGAATTGGGGTTGGACGGAGAGATTAAGCCCGTAAGGGGAGCACTTTCCATTACCGCGGCTGCAAAAAAGGACGGAAAGACTCAGTGCTTTCTGCCCAATGAGAACGTCAGAGAGGGCTTAGTAATAGAAGGAATGGAAATTATCGGAGTGGGCCATCTGAAAGATTTAACGGATCAGCTGAACTATCCGGAAAAACAAAAAACAAGCTATTTAAAAAAAGGCAGGGTCATGGGACAGAGGCAGACTTATGATGTAGATTTTTCAGAAATTGGAGGCCAACTCCTCTTAAGGCGGGCCACAGAGGTAGCGGTGGCGGGAATGCACAACATTCTTTATATCGGGCCTGCGGGGTCCGGAAAGACCATGTTAGCCAAACGAATTCCAACGATCATGCCCTCCCTGTCAATGGAGGAGGCTGTGGAAATATCAAAGATATACAGCGTATGCGGGCTGCTTTCCCAGGAGGAGCCTTTGGTGGTAAAACGGCCCTTTCGAAGTCCTCATCATACCATTAGCCCGACGGCTCTGGCCGGAGGAGGACGGATACCAAAACCAGGCGAGATCTCCCTGGCATCCGGAGGCGTTCTGTTTCTGGATGAATTACCCGAATTTCAAAGAAATACCATAGAACTTTTAAGGCAGCCTCTTGAGGAGCGGAAAATAACTGTTTCCAGAATGTTCGGCGCATATGAATTCCCGGCGGACTTTATGATGGCGGCAGCCTTAAACCCCTGTCCCTGCGGCTTTTTCCCGGACCGGACAAGGTGCAGATGTTCTGAGCAGCAGGTACGCAAATATTTAAGCAGGATATCAAAACCGCTGCTTGACCGGATCGATATCTGCGCGGAATCCGCAGCGGTCACATACGATGAGCTGCAGGAAAAAAGAGGCGGTGAATCCTCTGCCTCCATACGGAAACGGGTTGAGAAAGCAAGAAAGATTCAAAAAAAGCGGTTTGAAGGCCGCGGGATATATTTTAACAGTTCCATGAATAAGGCTCTGATTGAGATGTCCTGTGGTCTTGGAAAAGAGGAGCAGGAGTTTTTAAGAAAGGTTTACGAAAATCTGGGACTCAGTGTGAGAGGTTATGAAAAGATATTAAAGGTATCCAGGACCATAGCAGATCTGGAAGGCTCTGATAAGATAAGAAAAAACCATCTGGCAGAGGCGGTGGGGCTGCGCAGCATGGAAGAAAAATATTGGGGAGGAATTTATGGACCGTCATGAGGAACGGGAGTATTTATACTGGCTTTGTCATGTTCCGGCGCTGGGAGCCGTAAAAATAAAAAAGCTTTATGATTACATTGGAAGCTATAAAGGAATATATAATATAGAAGGAAAAGAATTGGAACGGTCAGGGCTTTTAAAGCAGACAGAAGTTTCCCTTTTTGAGGAGATGAAAAGAAAAAAAGACGCCTGCAGATCAGAACTTGGGGAATTGGAAAATAGAGGAATTCATTTTGTTACGCCTTATGACAAAGAATATCCGAAACGGCTTCTTGCAATTTATGGATACCCTATGGGAATCTTTTTTAAAGGAAAGCTGCCTGAAGATGAAAGGCCTGCAGTTTCCATCATCGGAGCCAGGAACTGTACCAATTATGGAAAACAGATGGCCGCTTACCTGGCAAGGGAGCTTTCCAGGACAGGAATCCAGATTATCAGCGGGCTGGCATGGGGAATTGACGGTGCGGGCCATCAGGGAGCGTTAGATGCCGGCGGGGATACCTATGGAGTTTTAGGCTGCGGGATCAATATCTGCTATCCCAGGGAAAATTATGGACTATATGAACGGATGGCCGCCCAAGGAGGAATCCTTACGGAGTTTATGCCAGACGAAGCACCAAAGCCCTGTAATTTTCCCATGAGGAACCGGATCATCAGCGGGCTGTCAGATGGGATCCTGGTGATTGAGGCCCGGGAAAAAAGCGGCTCCCTGATCACTGCAAACCTGGGACTTGAGCAGGGAAAAGAAATTTTTGCCCTTCCCGGAAGGGTGACAGATCCTTTAAGTACGGGCTGTAACCGGCTTATTTCCGAAGGCGCCGGAATTTTGTTAGGCCCTGATTCTGTGCTGGAATATTTCAAATTACAGGGTGGTAATATATTAAGAGTTCATGAAAAAGATAAGAACGGACTTGTCAAAAAAGAAAAAATGGTGTATAGTTGCCTAGATTTGCAACCGATGAATCTGGAAAAGATTATATCTTTAAGTGGATTGTCTGTCAGCGATTGTATGAGCGCTCTTTTAGAATTAGAACTAAAGGGCTGTGTCGTGCAGACGTCCCATCAATATTATGGTAAGAAACTATAGGCGAGGAGTTTGGTATGGCGAACTGTTTAGTAATTGTGGAATCACCGGCAAAGGTAAAAACGATAAAAAAATTCCTGGGAGCGAATTATGAAGTGGATGCCTCTAACGGACATGTGAGGGATCTCCCGAAAAGTCAGATGGGAATTGATGTGGAGCATGATTTTGATCCCAAATATATAACAATCAGAGGAAAAGGCGATATCCTGGCCAAACTTAGGAAAGAAGTGAAAAAGGCCGACAAGATTTATCTTGCGACTGACCCTGACCGGGAGGGAGAAGCAATTTCCTGGCATCTGATGAAGGCCTTAAAGCTGGATGAACTAAAGGATAAGCAGGTGTACCGGATCAGCTTTAACGAGATTACAAAGAATGCGGTAAAGGCTTCCTTAAAAACCCCAAGAGCGATTGATATGGATCTGGTGGATGCCCAGCAGGCCAGAAGGGTTTTGGACCGTATGGTTGGATATATGATCAGTCCACTGCTTTGGGCAAAGGTAAAAAGAGGCTTAAGCGCCGGCCGGGTCCAGTCAGTGGCATTGCGTCTGATCTGTGACCGGGAAGAAGAGATCAATGCATTTATCCCGGAAGAATACTGGAACCTGGAAGCTATTTTAAAGCAGGAGGGAAGCAAAAAGTCTCTGACTGCAAAATTTTATGGTGATAAAAACGGCAAGATTGCCATTGGTAAAAAGGAAGAACTGGATAAAATACTGAAAGGTCTTGAAAATCAGACTTATCAGGTGGAGGAAGTAAAAAAAGGGGAAAGAGTCAAGAAAGCCCCCATACCATTTACTACCAGTACCCTTCAGCAGGAAGCGTCCAAGGTACTTAATTTTTCAACCCAGAAAACCATGCGTCTGGCCCAACAGCTATATGAAGGTGTGGAGGTCACAGGACATGGAACCGTGGGACTTATCACTTATCTGCGAACCGATTCCACCAGAATCGCGGAAGAGGCAGATGTTGCGGCAAGAGAATACATCGGAAAGCAGTATGGCAGCCAGTATGTGGCAAATGGGGAACAGGCAAAAAAAAGCAATGCAAAGATCCAGGATGCCCACGAGGCGATCCGTCCTACTGATATTGCCCTGACCCCGGTTATGGTAAAGGAATCCCTGCAGCGGGATTTATTCAGGCTTTACCAGCTGATCTGGAAACGTTTTGCAGCCAGCAGAATGCAGCCGGCCGTTTACGAGACCACTTCGGTAAAAGTGGGAGCCGGAAGCTATGTTTTCACGCTTTCCGCCTCAAGACTGTCCTTTGACGGTTTTATGTCCGTATATGTACAGGAAGATGATAAGGAAGACAACAATGTATTGCTGGGAAATCTGGAAAAAGGCAGCATCCTTAAGCTGGATAAACTAGAGAGCGGACAGCATTTCACCCAGCCGCCGGCGCATTTTACGGAGGCCGCCCTTGTAAAGGCCATGGAAGAACAGGGGATCGGACGTCCAAGTACTTATGCCCCTACGATTACGACTATCATCGCCAGACGTTATGTGGCAAAGGAAAATAAAAATCTTTATGTGACAGAGCTGGGCGAAGTGGTCAACAGCATGATGAAGCAAAGCTTCCCAAGCATCGTGGATATTACTTTCACTGCCAACTTAGAATACCTTCTTGACAGGGTGGGAGATGGCTCCGTCCAGTGGAAGACCGTTGTGAAAAACTTTTATCCGGATTTAAAAGAAGCGGTAGATAAAGCCCTTGTGGAATTAGAATCCGTGACCATCGCCGATGAGGTGACAGATGAAATCTGCGAGTTATGCGGCCGGAACATGGTCATAAAGTACGGCCCTCATGGTAAATTCCTGGCTTGTCCCGGATTCCCTGATTGTAAGAATACAAAGCCTTATCTGGAAAAGATCGGCGTACCTTGTCCGAAATGCGGAAAAGAAGTAGTAATAAAGAAAACCAAAAAGGGCAGAATATATTATGGCTGTGAGGCAAATCCTGAATGCGATTTCATGTCATGGCAGAAGCCTTCCACGAAAACCTGTCCCAAGTGCGGTGCTTACATGGTTGAAAAAGGAAACAAATTACTTTGCTCAAATGAGCAATGCGGATACAGCGTTGACAAATAGGAAAAAAGAAATATTATTAAGAAAATCGAAAATCTTCAAAAAACTATTGTTATTTGAATATAATAATGTTAATATTTAATCATTAGAGGTGTATTTTAGTTTTTCACATAAATTCTTAAGGAGGTTTTCGGCTATGAGCGTACAGTTGTTGGACAAAACTAGAAAAATTAACAAATTATTGCATAACAATAATTCGCATAAGGTAGTATTTAACGATATCTGTGAAGTGCTGACCGAGATCCTGAATTCGAATATTCTTGTGATCAGCAAGAAGGGAAAGGTGCTGGGTATTGGCCTGACACCGAATATCGAGGAGATTCAGGAGCTGATCGCGGACCAGGTTGGCGGTTATGTCGATACAATGTTAAATGAGCGTTTACTCAGCATTTTATCAACGAAGGAGAACGTTAATCTGGAAACGCTGGGTTTCACTGGTGACAATATCAGAAAATACCAGGCAATCATTACACCTATTGACATTGCAGGGGAAAGACTTGGAACCCTGTTTATTTATAAATCCGATTCCCAATATGATATAGACGACATCATCCTAAGTGAATACGGCACTACGGTGGTTGGACTGGAAATGATGCGTTCTGTTAATGAGGAGAATGCGGAGGAGACCAGAAAAGTGCAGATTGTAAAATCCGCAATCAGCACCTTATCTTTTTCTGAGTTAGAAGCCATTACCCATATCTTTGAGGAACTGGATGGCAATGAGGGCATCCTGGTGGCAAGCAAGATCGCTGACCGTGTAGGAATCACCCGTTCCGTTATTGTCAACGCCCTTCGGAAATTTGAAAGCGCTGGAGTGATTGAATCCAGATCCTCTGGTATGAAGGGAACTTATATCAAGGTATTGAATGATGTGGTGTTTGATGAATTGAAAACCATTAAGGCCGGAACCGTTAAAAATATACAGGAACGCCGTGATATAAAAGATATGTAAAATCCAATGTCAGAAGAAAAAGAGCAGAGAGAAAACTGCTCTTTTTTTATAGTAAAAGATGAAAGAAATAACGTTTAAATTTAATTTAAAAATCGGACAATATGCCTTCCCATCCAGTTGATTTATAAGTACACAAAATATGGCAGCATGTGTTTGATTTGAACACAAAATATAAAAAAATACTTGCATCGTGTAGAAAGATATGCTATACTGGCTAGGCTGACAAAAAACACGCCTGCGGATTCTGGAGGAAGGTGCCGGATACCGGTCTCCTCGGAAGCAAAAGAAGCGGGCGGAAGTAAAACCAAATGGAGGTAATAACATGAGTGTTATTTCAATGAAGCAGCTTTTGGAAGCTGGCGTACACTTCGGTCACCAGACCAGAAGATGGAACCCTAAGATGGCTCCATACATTTATACTGAGAGAAACGGCATCTACATCATTGATCTGCAGAAGTCTGTAGTAAAGGTAGATGAAGCTTACAAGGCAGTATCCGATATTGCTGCAGAAGGCGGCAAGATCCTTTTCGTAGGAACAAAGAAGCAGGCTCAGGATGCCATCAAATCTGAGGCAGAGCGTTGCGGAATGTATTTCGTTAATGA
Source organism: Lacrimispora sp. BS-2 (assembly GCF_040207125.1). Lineage (NCBI taxonomy): Bacteria > Bacillati > Bacillota > Clostridia > Lachnospirales > Lachnospiraceae > Lacrimispora > Lacrimispora cavernae. Next base: position 1,628,309 of record NZ_CP157940.1, on the reverse strand, counting down.
AAGATGGCTTGGCGGTATGCTTACAAACTTTAAGACAATCCAGTCCAGAGTTGCAAGATTAAAGCAGATCGAGACCATGTCCGAGGACGGTACATTTGATGTTCTTCCTAAGAAAGAAGTTATTGCTCTTAAGAAAGAGTGGGATAAATTAGAGAAGAATTTGGGCGGAATCAAGGATATGAAGAAGATTCCGGATGCGATTTTCGTTGTAGATCCTAAGAAAGAAAGAATCTGCGTTCAGGAAGCTCATACACTGAGAATTCCGTTAATTGGTATCGCTGATACAAACTGTGATCCTGAAGAACTTGATTTCGTGATTCCAGGTAATGATGATGCGATAAGAGCCGTTAAGTTGATTGTATCCAAAATGGCAGACGCAGTGATCGAGGCAAACCAGGGCGAGGCAGTAGCGGAGGAAGCAGAAGCAGCTCAGGAAACAGAAGAGACTGTAGAAGCTTAATTATTCAGGCGATTGGATGCTTCGACCTGCTTTGAGAAGCGGGTCGAAGCTTTTTTTTACTGGAAAAAGGTTCCTGTGTATAAATTACCTTTGAGATGATCAAAGATGAAATGAACACCCTGTAGGCATATCTTTATGCCAAAAAAGCATGGGCGTTAGCGATGAAATCAATTGATGGAGGGAAAACAAATGGCAGCAATTACAGCTGGAATGGTAAAAGAATTAAGAGAGATGACCGGCGCGGGCATGATGGATTGCAAGAAAGCTCTTGCACAGACAGATGGAGATATGGAAAAAGCAGTGGAGTTCTTAAGAGAAAAAGGACTTGCAGCTGCTTCTAAGAAGGCAGGAAGAATTGCGGCAGAGGGCATTGTTACCACTGTTGTGACCGGAGACGGAAAGTCTGCAGCAATCGTTGAAGTAAACAGCGAGACAGACTTTGTTGCAAAGAACGCTCAGTTCCAGGAATATGTTGCAGATGTTGCAGCTCAGGCCCTTGCTTCCCAGGCAAAAGACATGGATGCATTCCTTACAGAGACATGGATAAAAGACAGCTCCTTAACCGTTGCTCAGGCATTGTCCAGCCAGATCGCAGTGATCGGTGAAAATATGAACATCAGAAGATTTGAAAAGATCGCTACTGACGGTGTGGTTGTTGATTATATCCATGGCGGCGGAAGAATCGGTGTTTTGATCGAAGCGGAAGCAGAAGTGGTAAATGATGCGGTAAAGGAAGCTTTAAAGAATATTGCTATGCAGATCGCTGCATTAACACCAAAGTATGTGAGGAGAGATGAAATTTCTCAGGAATTCATTGCTCATGAGACAGAAATCTTAAAGGCACAGGCTAAGAATGAGAACCCGGATAAGCCGGACAACATTCTTGAGAAGATGATCGTAGGCCGTTTAAACAAGGAATTAAAAGAATTCTGTCTTGTTGACCAGGCTTATGTAAAAGACGGAGATTTAACAGTCGGCAAGTACTTAGAGCAGGTTTCTAAGGAAGTCGGCGGTAAGGTAGATGTGAAGAAGTTCGTTCGCTTTGAAACTGGCGAAGGCCTTGAAAAGAAGGAAGACAACTTTGCAGAAGAGGTTGCAAAGCAGATGCAGTAATCTTGTAACAGGATTCTGGGGGGAATCCCATGGGTATCCATGGGATTTTTCTTTTAAGACAGTGTCCGTTTACCATTGACAGATGTTTCCATATTAGCGAACATCACTATACCAAAGGAGTTGAGGAAAGTGGCTAAATATATTTTAAAGCGTATCGCTATGGCGATTGTAACCATCTTTGCTGTTGCATCGGTTACTTTCTTTGTCATGAATATGGTGCCAGGCGGCCCCTTCATGTCTGAGAAGGCTATCAGTCCACAGGCCCAGGCGGCCCTTAATGAAAAGTACGGCCTGGACAAACCATTAAGCGAACAGTATACGACCTATATGAAGGATTTGCTTCACGGCAATCTGGGCTTGAGTGTAAAACAGCGTGGCCGTACAGTAAATATGATCATTGAAACAAAGTTCCCTGTATCTGCAAGAATCGGCGGGATGGCAATCCTGACTGCTGTTCTTGTTGGTGTTCCATTAGGCAGTATTGCTGCATTCAAGCGCGGAACCGCTGTTGATAATATCATTATTATCTTCAGTACATGCGGTATCGCGGTACCAAGCTTTGTGGTATGTACTATTTTAATGTATGTTTTAAGCTTGAAGCTGGGACTTCTTCCTACGTTTGGACTGGCATCGTGGAAAAACTACATTATGCCCGTAATGGCTTTGTCATTTTACCCGTCCTCTTATATCGCACGTCTGATGCGTTCATCCATGCTGGATGTTATGGGGCAGGATTACATGCGAACAGCTCGTGCGAAAGGGCTTTCCCAGATGGTCAGCATCTTTAAGCATGCACTTCGTAATGCGATTCTTCCGGTCGTTACATACTTAGGACCGCTTTTAGCCTATACCGTAACAGGAAGCTTTATTGTTGAGAAGATATTTACGATTCCAGGTCTGGGATCTGAATTCATTGGTTCCATTACAGGACGTGACTATCCTCTTATTATGGGTACTACGATTTTCCTTGCTACTTTAATGGTTATCATGAATGTGCTGGTTGACGTTGCTTATAAATTCATCGATCCGCGGATTAATCTGAAGTAAGGGAAAGGAGAAAGAAGATGCCAAAGAATAAATTATCATTGCAGCTTAATGTGGAAGACTTTCTCCCGGCAAGTGATGCAGAAAAAGAAAGCCTAACTGTCATGCGTAAGAGCGTTGGATTTTGGAAGGATGGAATCAGGCGCCTTAAAAAGAACAAGATTTCAATGGTCAGCCTCGCTGTGATCATTATTGTATTTATATTGTCCTTTATTGTTCCTGAGTTTTACCCATATAGCTATGAGCAGCAGATCCGCGGAAGCGAAAATCTTGCTCCCATGCAGTATTCCCAAAAGGAACTGACTGCCATGGACGCGGGAGAGGATGTATTTCCTCATATTTTAGGAACGGATAGTCTGGGACGTGACTATGCGGTCCGTGTCATGATGGGAAGCCGTGTTTCCCTGATGGTCGGTCTGATCGCTTCCTGTATCATTTTACTTATCGGCTCCATTTACGGTTCCATTGCAGGCTTTTTCGGCGGCTGGGTGGATATGATCATGATGCGTATTGTTGATATGATTTATACGGTTCCGGACATTCTGATTATCGTATTGCTTTCCGTTGCCTTTGACCAGCCTCTAAAAGCCTTGTCTCAAAAGCCAGGTTTTCAGTGGATCCAGGTCATCGGTGTAAATCTGATCAGTATTTTCGTTGTATTTGCCCTGCTTTACTGGGTGGGTATGGCCCGTATCGTGCGAAGCCAGATCCTGATTTTAAAGGAACAGGAATATGTAACCGCGGCAAGGGCCCTTGGTGCCTCCAGCGGTCATATCATTAAGAAGCATTTGCTTACAAACTGCATTGGTACTTTGATTGTTACGACTACACTGCAGATTCCGTCCTCGATTTTTACGGAAAGCTTTTTGAGTTTCCTTGGCCTTGGCGTTGCTGCACCCATGCCTTCTTTAGGAAGCCTTGCAAGTGCCGCATTAAATGGTCTGCAAAGCTATCCTCACCGTTTGTTTGCACCGGCTTTTGCAATTTCTATTATTATTTTAAGTTTCAATCTGTTGGGCGATGGTCTGCGTGATGCATTCGATCCAAAACTGAAAGATTAAGGAGGAGAGATCAATGAGTGAATATTTGGTTAATATTGAAAATGAACGTCTTTCCTTCTTTACTCCTGCAGGAGAAGTTAAGGCTCTTAATGATGTATCCCTTCATCTTCGTGAGGGAGAGGTTCTTGGCATTGTTGGCGAGTCCGGTTCCGGCAAGTCTGTAACAGCTTACAGCCTTATGGGCCTTACCGCTTATCCCGGACGCTTGATCGGCGGATCCCTTCAGTTTAACGGCCACCAGATTGAGCGGATGACAGAGAAGGAAATGAGAAAGATCCGTGGAAATGAAATTTCAATTATTTTCCAGGATCCCATGACCAGCTTAAATCCGGTTTATACCATTGGAAACCAGATTACGGAAGTGATCATGCTCCATACAAATAAAAATAAGCAGCAGGCAAATGAAAGAGCAAGAGAACTTCTTGCCCTGGTAGGAATCAATGAGCCGGATAAGCGTTTGAAGCAGTACCCTCATGAGCTGTCCGGTGGTATGCGTCAGCGTGTCATGATTGCCATTGCCCTTGCGTGCGAACCAAAGCTTTTAATCGCAGATGAGCCGACTACGGCTCTTGATGTGACCATTCAGGCGCAGATTCTGGAACTGATGATGGAACTCAAAGAAAAGCTTGGAATGGCAATCATCATGATCACTCACGACCTGGGTGTTGTTGCTAACATGTGCGACCGCATTGCAGTTATGTATGCAGGAAAAGTAGTGGAATATGGTGATACAAATGATATTTTCTATAATCCAAGCCATGAATATACAAAAGGATTGATTCGCAGCATTCCAAAGCTTACGGAAAAAGAACATAACAAGCTGGTTCCCATTGAAGGAAGCCCTGTTGATATGCTGAATCCGCCGGCTGGCTGTCCTTTTGCACCCAGATGCAGGGCCTGCATGAAGATTTGTCTGCGTGAAATGCCGCCGTATACGGATATATCTGATATTCACTATAGTGCCTGCTGGCTGCTTCAGAAACAGGAGTATGAACAGGCGCAGAAGGGAGACGCATGATGGACAATAAATATCTTGTAGAGGTTAAGAATTTACAGCAGTATTTCCCTGTTGCCGGAGGCAAGTTATTTGAGAAGAAGGTCGTAAAGGCAGTAGATGACGTTTCCTTTGGAATCAAAAAGGGTGAAACTCTGGGACTGGTTGGAGAATCAGGCTGCGGAAAAACTACCACAGGCCGTACTCTGCTCAGGCTTTATGAGCCTACCGCAGGAAAGATTTTCTTTGACGGAGAAGATATTACCAAGGTAAATATGCTCCCTTACCGTCAGAAGATGCAGATCGTGTTCCAGGATCCCTATGCCAGTCTGGATCCCCGTATGACCGTTGGGGATATTATCGGCGAAGCGATTGATATCCATCATCTAGCTTCCAGTAAAAAGGATCGTACCGATCAGATCATTTCCGTGCTCTCTACCGTAGGACTTAATTCAGAGCATGCAAACCGTTATCCTCATGAATTTTCCGGTGGTCAGCGTCAGCGTGTGGGCATTGCCCGTGCTCTTGCAGTGAACCCTCAGTTCATTGTCTGTGACGAGCCGGTATCGGCGCTGGATGTTTCCATTCAGGCACAGGTTGTCAATATGTTTGAACAGCTTCAGGAAGAAATGGGCCTGACCTACCTGTTTATTGCCCATGATCTTTCTATTGTGAAGCACATCTCCAACCGGATCGGCGTTATGTACTTAGGAAAAATGGTAGAGCTTGCAGACAGCTATGAACTGACCTTCCACAGTGTGCATCCATATACCAAGAGTCTGATTTCTGCTATTCCTATTGCAGACCCGGAAATCAGCCGTAAATCAAAGAGAATTGTCTTGGAAGGGGATGTACCAAGCCCGGTAAATCCGCCATCCGGCTGCCGTTTCCGCACCCGGTGCCCTTATGCAGACGAGCTTTGCGCTGCGCAAGAACCGGAGTGGAGAGAGGTTTCTTCCGGCCATTATGCAGCATGCCACCACCTGGACAAAGTAAACTGATTTCCATTGCCATTTTATGGTTTTTATGCTATGCTAAGAATTGATCGGCACAACAAGCGTATATCGTGTTGCTGTGCCGATTAATATATTTTGTAGGAGGGAATTTATGAAAAAAATGTCACTTGTATTGGCTGCTGTCATGGCAACCGGCATGATTCTTTCCGCCTGTGGCGGTAATAAATCGGCTGGCCCATCTGCAGGCGGTACCACTGCCTCGGCAAACGGGGAGACAACCACCCCCGCAGGAGGAACATCAGGAGGCCTTGACCTTTCAGTTCAGGTCGGCCCGGATCCGGAAAGTATTGATCCCGCTTTAAATAGTGCGGCCGATGGTGCTAACGTAATCGTACATGCATTTGAAACCCTGATGATCGTGGATTCAGAAAACAAGATTGTTCCTGGTCAGGCGGAGTCTTATGATGTATCCGAGGATGGGATGACCTATACCTTCCACCTTCGTGACGGTCTGAAATGGAGTGATGGAACTCCTTTGACTGCCAATGACTTTGTGTACTCATGGAAGAGACTGGCAGATCCTGAGACGGCAGCTCCTTATGCAGCGGATATGCTGGGCTATGTAAAGGGCTATGAAGAGGCTGCGGCCGGAGACCTGGATGCACTTGGCGTTTCCGCTTCCGATGACAAGACCCTTGTAGTAGAATTATCCGCTCCCTGCGTATATTTCTCAAAGCTTGTTACCCATGCTTCCATGGTTCCTGTACAGCAGGCATCTGTAGAGGCGAATGGGGAACAGTGGAGTTTAAAGCCTGAGACTTATATATCCAACGGACCTTTAAAGATGATCGAATGGGTTCCAGGCTCTCATATTACTTTTGCAAGAAATGAAAATTACTGGAATGCAGATAAGATTACTTTAAATACTTTAAAATTCGTCCTGATGGAAGATGCCAATGCAGCTTACAGCGCTTATCAGACCGGCGAAGTATCCATGATTAAGGATGTGCCTACAGAGGAGATTCCGGCTCTTAAGGACAAAGAAGAGTTCCATGTAGAACCGGGCATGGGTATTTCCTATATAGATTTCCAAAACCAGAAGGAGCCATTTACTAATCCGGATGTGCGTAAAGCCTTAAGCCTTGCGATTGACCGTGATTATCTGGCTAATACTGTTATGCAGGGTATTGGTGCTCCTGCATCAAACTTTGTTCCCCGCGGCGTTTCTGATGCGGAGGGCGGAACCTTTTTTGAGGATGTAACACGGAAGAACAACGGCGGCGACTTCTTTAACATTGAAGATTATGAAGCAGATGTTGCAAAGGCAAAAGAGCTTCTTGCAAAGGCCGGATATCCTGATGGAAAGGGCTTCCCGATTGTTGAGTACATGACCAATGATGCAGGCTATAACAAACCGGTGGCAGAATACTTACAGAGCTGCTGGAAAGAAGCACTTGGCATTAGCGTGGACATTAAGATCATTGAGTGGGCTACCTTTACCCCTACCCGCCGCGCCGGCGATTATCAGATTGCGCGTGATTCATGGAGTCTTGATTATGATGATCCTTCCAATCTGCTGAATTTAATGATGTCTACAAGCGGCAATAACAATGCCATGTACAAAAATCCGGAGCTTGACAAGCTGCTCAATGAAGCAAACTCTACCGCTGATGTTGCAGAACATTATGCGAAGCTTCATGAGGCGGAAAACATAATCCTTAACGATGCTGCCATTGCTCCTATTAATTATAGGAATGAATTCTGGTTACAGGATCCTAAGTTAAAGGGAACATGGTATTCTCCGTATGGCTACTGGTTCTTCCAGTATGCTACCATGGAATAAGAAAAATCTGTTGTTTATAAGTAGCACCCGGGAATATTCCCGGGTGTTTTTCTGTCTGTGTAATCTTATCTGATAAACTATTTTCCCGTTGCTATTTTGCTGTTTTTGTGTTATGCTAAAAAATAAGTCGCCGCAGTATCTGGTTAAAGCGTTATTGCGTTGATAGAATATGATTTTTATTAGGAGGGAATTTATGAAAAAAATGTCACTTGTGTTGGCTGCTGTTATGGCCTCCGGTATGATTCTTTCCGCTTGCGGCGGAAATAATACTGCAGGCACAAAAGCAGGCTCTGACACAAACACAACTGCGGCAGCCGGCGGCGAAACCACAGCTCCCGCGAATGGAACATCCACAGCACTTGATCTTGCAGTACAGGTTGGACCAAATCCCGAAACAATTGACCCGGCATTGAACAGCGCCGCAGATGGTGCAAATATAATTGTTCATGCATTTGAACCTCTGATGATCGTTGATCCAGAGAACAAGATTGTGGGTGGTCAGGCTGAATCTTTTGATGTATCTGAGGATGGCCTTACCTATACCTTCCATCTTCGTGACGGCTTAAAGTGGAGTGATGGCACACCACTGACAGCTGAGGATTTTGTATTTTCCTGGAAGAGACTTGCTGATCCCAACACAGCTGCTCCGTATGCAGGAGATATGTTAGGCTATGTAAAGGGATATGAAGAGGCAGCGGCAGGCGATCTGGATGCGCTGGCTGTTTCCGCTCCGGATGATAAGACCTTTGTGGTTGAGTTATCAGTTCCCTGTGTATATTTTTCAAAGCTGATCACTCATGCATCCATGGTTCCGGTACAAAAAGCTACGATTGAAGCAAATGGCGATCAGTGGACCTTAAAGCCGGAAGCTTATGTAAGCAATGGTCCTTTAAAGATGGTTGAATGGGTACCAGGTTCCCACATCACCTTTGGTAAAAATGAAAATTACTGGAATGCAGAGAAGGTTACTTTAAATACCTTGAAATTTGTTCTGATGGAAGATGGAAATGCGACTTACAGCGCATATCAGGCTGGAGAAGTTTCCATGATCAAGACCCTTCCTACGGAAGAAATCCCAAGTCTTAGAGAGACCGAGGATTTCCAGATCGGATCCACCATGGGGACATATTATATAAGCTTCCAGACCCAGAAGGAACCGTTTAATAACCCGGATGTACGTAAGGCACTTAGCCTTGCAATTGACCGTGACTATGTTGCCAATACTGTTATGCAGGGAATTTATGCCCCGGCAACGAATTTCGTTGGACCTGGCATCTCTGATGCAGAAAATGGTTCTTCCTTTGAAGAGGTGACCCGTAAGAATAATAGCGGCGATTTCTTTAATGTTGCCGATCATGAAGCTGATGTTGCCAAGGCAAAAGAACTTCTTGCAAAAGCAGGCTATCCGGATGGTCAGGGATTCCCTACCATTGAATACATGACCAATGACCAGCTGTTCCATAAACCATTAGCTGAGTATTTACAGAGCTGCTGGAAGGAAGCGCTGGGAGTTAATATGGACATTAAGATCGTTGAATGGTCTACCTTTACACCTACCCGCCGTGCAGGAGATTTCCAGATCGCACGTAACGGCTGGTTATTAGATTATGACGACCCATCCAATATGCTGAACTTATTTAAGTCCACCAGCGGTAATAACGATGGTAAGTACAACAACCCTGAAGTTGATAAGAAGCTTGATGAAGCAAACTCCACTTCTGATGTTGCAAAGCACTATGCATTGCTGCACGAAGCAGAGAACATGATTTTAGAGGATTCCGCTATCGCTCCGGTTGCTTACTACAGCCAGCCGTGGTTACAGGATCCCAAGTTAAAAGGCACATGGTATTCTCCATATGGATACTGGTTCTTCCAGTATGCTACCATGGAGCAGTAAAGATTGTCTGAATTTAAAAAACACCCGGGAAATAATTCCCGGGTGTTTTGTTTTTATCCGGTCTTTGCTCCCTGCCTGCAAACTTCCTCTTTCCAACCATCCGAAAGTATGCTATAATCTCCTAAGACAATACAAAAGTACAGGAGAGTTAAGGCTATGAATCCAAGACGTGTATTATTAAAACTCAGTGGCGAAGCTCTTGCTGGTGCGAATAAGACGGGCTTTGACGAAGCTACTGTTAAAGAGGTTGCACGGCAGGTTAAAATATCCGTGGAGGCAGGTGTCGAAGTTGGCATTGTTATTGGCGGAGGTAACTTCTGGAGAGGCAGAACCAGCGATGCCATTGACCGTCCAAAGGCGGATCAGATCGGCATACTTGCTACAATAATGAATTGCATTTATGTTTCCGAGATTTTTCGTAATGCCGGGATGGGTACTCAGATACTGACCCCGTTTGAATGTGGTTCCATGACAGAGCTTTTTTCTAAGGACAGGGCTAACATGTATTTTGCAGAAGGCAAAGTTGTATTTTTTGCCGGAGGAACAGGTCATCCTTATTTTTCAACCGATACAGGCATTGCGCTTCGCGCCATTGAAATGGATGCGGATTGCATTTTACTGGCAAAGGCCATTGACGGCGTATATGACAGCGATCCGAAGACAAATCCCAATGCTGTTAAATATGATAAGATCTCCATTCAGGAGGTCATTGAAAAGCAGCTTGGTGTCATTGATTTAACAGCTTCCATCATGTGTATGGAAAATAAGATGCCCCTTGCTGTATTCAGCTTAAATGAAAAAGATAGCATTGCCAATGCAATGCAAGGAAAAATAAACGGTACCATAGTGACCGCATAAACCAGGAGGACGATATGCAGGAGAGTTTACAGGTTTACGAAGACAAGATGAACAAGACATTAAAAGCGCTGGAGAATGAATACATGACAATCCGCGCAGGACGTGCCAACCCCCATGTACTGGATAAAATAAAAGTGGATTATTATGGAACGCCAACCCCCATCCAGCAGGTCGGCAATATTTCCATTCCGGAAGCCCGGATGATCGTGATCCAGCCATGGGAGAAGAGCCTGTTAAAGGCAATTGAAAAAGCAATTCTCACCTCTGAACTTGGAATTAACCCGACTAATGACGGCAATGTAATCCGTCTTGTATTTCCGGAACTCACTGAGGAACGCAGAAAAGATCTGGTAAAGGATGTAAAGAAAAAGGGAGAGGCAGCAAAGATTGCTATCCGTAACATCCGCCGGGATGCCAATGACTTGTTTAAAAAGCAGTTAAAGGCAGATGAAATTTCAGAAGATGAACAGGCAGAGGCTGAAGATAAAATTCAGAAGCTGACAGACAAGATGATCGCCCAGGTAGACAAAATGATTGAAGAAAAGTCAAAGGATCTTCTTACTGTATAAAAATGTTGAACAGGGGCAGGCATTTTGCCTGTCCTGTTTTATATATCAGGAAATTCTGTTGGAATTCCCTGATATATAAAACAGCGCTCCGCTAGGAGGCGCACTCCGCGCTAAGGAAGTATGGTTGCTAAAGCAACCGCGCTCCGGCGCAAGAGTCTGCTTTGCAGACTCTTTATTCTGTTTTAAAAGGAGCGGCATTATATGGATAAAATGAACGGGAACATGGTGATTCCGGAGCATGTGGCAATTATATTGGATGGCAATGGCAGATGGGCAAAAAAACGGGGGCTTCCAAGAAGCGTGGGCCACAAAGAAGGATGCGTGACTGTAGAAAGAACGGTGGAGGACGCAGCAAGGCTTGGAATTAAGTATCTGACGGTTTACGGTTTTTCAACGGAAAACTGGAAACGCACTTCAGATGAAGTGGGAGCCTTAATGCAGCTGTTCCGCTATTATATGGTCAGGCTTTTAAAAGTCGCCAAGGCCAATAATGTGCGTGTAAAGATGATCGGTGACAGGAAACGGTTTGACCAGGATATTGTAGAGGGAATCGGTAAACTGGTGGAAGAGACGAAAGGCAATACAGGCCTTACCTTTATCATTGCGGTCAATTACGGCGGCCGTGATGAAATTGTCCGGGCTGTCAGGGAGATCATGAAGGATTCGGCGGAAGGTAAGCTTTTGCCGGAGAATATGACGGAAGAAGTTTTTTCTTCTTATCTGGACACAGAGGGAATTCCGGACCCGGACCTTCTCATACGCACCAGCGGGGAGCTGCGGCTTTCCAACTACCTGCTGTGGCAGCTGGCCTATACGGAACTCTATGTCACGGATTGCTTTTGGCCTGATTTTAATATGGAAGAGATGAAAAAGGCAATTGCAGCGTACAATAGTAGGGAACGAAGATTTGGGGGAGTGAAGTGATTCGGAGGGAGGAAACGCCATGTTTACAACCAGACTGATAAGCGGAGTCATTCTCGTTATAATTGCTCTTTTTACAGTTGGAAGCGGGGGAGTCTTGCTTTTTGCCACAACCATTTTCATTTCCATGATTGGTTTGTTTGAGTTGTATCGTGTGATGAAAATACAGAAAAACCCACTGGGATTTATGGGATATTTAACGACCTTGTCCTATTATGGGCTGCTGTGGTTTCGCGGAGAGCAGTTTATGATGCTCATGTCCATTGCATTTTTGATGATCCTTATGAGTATTTATGTATTTGCCTTTCCAAAGTATCAGATGGAAGAGGTGACTGTGGCCTTTTTTGGAGTTTTTTATGTTGCTGTCATGCTGTCCTATCTTTATCAGGTCCGGACCATGGCAGACGGGAAATATCTGGTGTGGCTGGTATTTTTAAGCTCATGGGGATGTGATACCTGTGCTTATTGCGTGGGAATGCTTATTGGGAAGCACAGGCTGGCTCCTGTACTCAGCCCAAAGAAGTCCATAGAAGGGGCAATCGGCGGAGTGGCCGGTGCAGCACTTTTAGGAGTTCTTTATGCGTCTGTTTTTGGAGGGTCCATGACGGAGATGCGTAATCCCCAGGCAGCCTGCGGACTGGCCTGTGCCATTGGGGCGGTAATCTCCCAGATTGGGGATCTGGCTGCATCTGCAATAAAACGCAATCACCAGGTAAAGGATTATGGAAAATTAATTCCGGGCCATGGGGGAATTCTGGACCGCTTTGACAGCATGCTTTTTACGGCTCCTGCCATTTATTTTGCGGTGACATTTTTACGTTAAAGGATCATTTGGCCTGGATTTTGGAAACACCTTACAAGGTAAGCCTTTTTCCCGGAAAGAATGGCGGTAAATTGGAAAAGAAAAGGAGTAAGCGGCATAAGATGAGGAAAATAGCAATTCTGGGTTCAACGGGATCCATCGGAAAACAAACTCTGGAGGTGGCTGAAAATCAAAAGGATATAGAAGTGACTGCTCTGGCGGCAGGCAGCAATATCTGCCTGTTAGAGGAACAGATCAGAAAGTTCCATCCGAAGATGGCATGCGTGTGGAGAGAAGATAAGGCCAGGGAACTGGCGGCATCGGTAAAGGATCTGCCGGTCCGTATTGTTTCCGGAATGGAGGGACTTATTGAAGTTGCTACGGAATGCTCTGCAGAAATTGTGGTCACTGCCATAGTGGGGATGATAGGAATCCGTCCTACCATTGCAGCCATTGAGGCTGGAAAGGATATTGCTCTTGCCAATAAGGAGACCCTTGTAACTGCCGGGCACATCATTATGCCATTGGCTAAAGAACGGGGGGTGAGGATTCTTCCTGTGGACAGCGAGCACAGCGCTATTTTTCAGTGCTTGAACGGAGAAGATAAAAAAGCAATCCATAAGATCCTTCTGACGGCATCCGGCGGCCCTTTTCGTGGAAAAACCAGAAAAGAGATAGAGTCTGTGCAGGTGGAGGATGCTTTAAAACATCCCAACTGGTCTATGGGCAGGAAGATTACCATTGATTCCTCTACCATGGTCAATAAGGGTCTTGAAGTGATGGAAGCAAAGTGGCTCTTTGGCGTGGAAATGGACCAGGTGCAGGTGGTGATCCAGCCTAAGAGCGTGATTCATTCCATGGTGGAGTTTGAGGATGGAGCGGTTATGGCGCAGCTTGGAACCCCGGATATGAAGCTCCCGATCCAGTATGCGCTTTTCTATCCGGAGAGGAGATTTCTTCCCGGTGACCGTCTGGATTTCTGGAGTATCGGTCAAATAACTTTTGAAAAACCAGATATGGTAAATTTTCCCGGTTTAAAATTGGCATATCTTGCCGGAAAAAAAGGCGGAACACTTCCAACGGTTTTCAATGCTGCCAATGAAAGGGCAGTTGCCAAATTTTTAAATAGAGAAATTACATATCCGGCAATAACTGATATGATAGAGGGAGCTATGAACGGGCATACTATAAAAGAGAATCCCACAATAGAGGAAATTCTTGAAGCAGAGGCTGCAGCTTATGAATATATAGAAAGCAGGTGGTAAATTGTCCAGCGTTATCGTAGCGATTCTGGTTTTTGGACTGATCGTTTTAATTCATGAATTAGGGCATTTTTTATTCGCAAAAATAAACGGGATCGCGGTGGTTGAGTTTTCAATCGGCATGGGGCCAAGGCTGGTCCGCTTTAAAAAAGGTGAGACCCTTTATTCCATTAAGGCACTGCCCCTCGGCGGTTCCTGTATGATGCTTGGGGAAGATGAGGAAAACCCCGATGAGCGGGCGTTCCAGAACAAATCAATTCCGGCCAGGATGTCAGTGATTGCGGCCGGTCCCATATTTAATTTTATTTTAGCCTTTTTTCTGGCAGTGCTTCTTGTAGGAATGAACGGATATGATACTACCTATATAAAGGAAGTAACCGAAAGTTCACCTGCTTATGAGGCAGGAATCCGTCCGGGAGATAAGCTTCTCCAGATCAATGGGGAAAATGTATCCATGTATCGGGATTATATTCTTTATAAGCTTTTAAAGCCTGAGGAAAAGATGAATCTTGTGGAATTTTCCAGGCTTGATTCCTCTACAGGCAATATAAGTACCCACTCTGTTTCCGTTACTCCCCAGTATTCAGAGGATAGCGGAAAATATTTAATCGGCATTATCATTGCACCTGAGAATCAGAAGGCCGCCTCTTTTGGCCAGCTTGTAAAATATGGATACATGGAAATGAAATACGATGTAAAGCTGACAGTAAAAAGCCTTGGTATGCTCTTTACCGGAAAGGCAAGCGTCAATGATTTAAGCGGCCCTGTGGGCATTGTGGTCATGATCGATGATTCAGTTAAGGCCGGACTTACGGTCAGCGTTGCAGCGGCACTTATGAATGTGATCAGCATGTGTATTCTGCTGAGTGCAAACCTGGGCGTTATGAATCTTCTTCCCATCCCTGCCCTTGACGGAGGAAGGCTTTTATTTCTGATTATTGAAGCCATCAGAGGAAAGCGCATGGATCCGGAGAAAGAGGGCTTGGTAAATCTGATCAGCATGGCGGCTCTTATGGCCCTCATGATATTTGTAGTATTTAATGATATCAGCAGATTTACGTGAGCAAACCATAATTAATCAGGTAACGGCCAAAGGAATATACTTATATGGTTACCTGATGGCTGCCATAATAACCGGATGAAACCCGTAAAGCGGGTTGCTTCCGGTTTTGGGCGTGCCTGGAATCGGCAGTATGGGAATAGGCATGCACAGAATGGAGGAACGTATGAGCAGAGAGAAAACAAGAGTAATCCGTATTGGAGACCGGGTAATCGGCGGCGGAAATCCTGTCCTGATCCAATCCATGTGTAATACGAAAACACAGGACGTGGAATCAACCGTGGGTCAGATCAAAGCCCTGACAGAGGCTGGCTGTGATATCATCCGGGTTGCGGTGCCGGATATGGAGGCAGCAGCAGCCTTAAAGCAGATAAAAAAACAGATTGCAATTCCCTTGGTAGCTGACATTCACTTTGATTACCGGCTGGCCATTGCTGCCATAGAATCCGGAGCAGATAAGATTCGGATTAATCCGGGGAATATCGGATCAGCAGAACGTGTCCGGGCTGTGGTGGAAAAAGCCAGGGAATTTGATATTCCCATCCGGGTAGGTGTAAACAGCGGTTCCCTTGAAAAAAGTCTGATTGAAAAATATGGTGGGGTGACTGCAGAAGGTATTGTGGAAAGCGCTCTTCATAAGGTCCGCATGATTGAAGAACTGGGATATGAAAATCTTGTTATCAGCATTAAATCTTCCAATGTGCTCATGTGCGTCAAAGCCCATGAATTGATTGATATGCAGTCGGATTACCCCCTTCATGTGGGAATAACCGAAGCAGGCACGTTAGCCTCCGGTACAGTGAAATCCTCCGTAGGCCTTGGAATCATTCTCCATGAAGGAATCGGGGATACCATCCGTGTTTCCTTAACAGGTGATCCGGTGGAGGAAGTGAAGACCGCAAAGCTGATTTTAAAGACACTGGGTTTAAGAAAAGGCGGTGTGGAGGTAGTATCCTGCCCGACCTGCGGAAGGACCAGGATCGATCTGATCTCTCTGGCAAACCAAGTGGAGAAAATGGTTTCAGAATTCGACCATCTTGATATTAAGGTAGCTGTTATGGGCTGCGTGGTAAATGGACCGGGAGAAGCCAGGGAAGCGGATTTGGGTATTGCGGGAGGAATCGGAGAAGGCCTCTTAATGAAAAAAGGAGAGATTATCCGCAAGGTTCCGGAAGATGAGCTGCTTCATGCCCTGAAGGAAGAGCTTATGAAAATGCAATAGGTGATAAAATGTCAAAAAAATTTTTGGAAGTTTTTCCAAGTTTACATATTACAGAGGAATTACGGGAGCTTTTAAATCTGGTGGAAGTGGAAAAGGTCACTTTAGGCAGGGATAGAAGCTCTATTCGTATTTACCTGATGAGTCCAAGGCTCATACATAAACAAAATATTTGCGGTCTGGAAAAAGGAATCAAGGACCAGTTGTTTCCCTCCAAGCGGATCACCATAAAGATTATAGAGCGGTTCCGCTTATCGGGCCAGTACACGCCGGAAAAGCTTTTAAAGGCATACCGTCAAAGTCTTTTAGTGGAGCTTAAAAATTACAGTATTATTGAATACAACATGTTTCGTAAAGCCGAATTCCAGTTCCCTGAACCGGATCTTCTTAAAATGACGGTAGAGGATACCATTGTTACCCATGAAAAGGCCGGGGATTTAAAAAGAGTTCTGGAAAAGATTTTCCATGAACGGTGCGGCATGCCGGTAGAGGTCCAGTATGAATATGTTGCTCCGAAAGAAAATGAGCTGGCAAAGCAAAAAGAGCTTCAGATGCAGCGTGAGGTGGAAGAAATCGTGAGCCGTACCTCCTTTGCCATAAGGAATAGTGAAGACCGGAATGAGTATGGCGCCGGAAACGGTGAGGGAGCAGCCGGCCCGTCCATGGCAGATGGTATTTCCCTGGATGTCCTGACGGCTGAATATGCGGCTTTTTCCCCATCTGACCAGGCTTCCCAGACTCCTGTGCCTTCTCTGCGCATGGGAGGGAAAAAGGAGGCCCCAAAGACAGGCGATGGGGATACCGGGAAAAAGGAGTGGAAGGATTATAAAAAGGGCTCCTCCTCCTACGGACGCCGTTCGGATAATCCGGATGTATTATATGGACGGGACTTTGACGGGGAAACCATTGAGATAGAGAAGATTGACGGCGAAATCGGCGAAGTGGTCATCAGAGGCAAGATTTTAACTGTGGACAGCAGAGAACTGAGAAGCCAGAAGACTATTATGATCTTTGACGTGACGGATTTTACCGATACGATCACGGTGAAGATGTTTGCCAGGGAAGAGCAGATTGAGGATTTAAAAGCAGCAGTGGTGCAGGGGAGCTTTATACGCATCAAGGGTGTTACGACCATTGACAAATTTGACGGGGAGCTGACTCTTGGGTCAGTGGTTGGAATCAAGAAATCCGAGGATTTTACCGGGAAGCGGGTGGATAACAGCCTTGAAAAACGGGTGGAGCTTCACTGTCATACAAAAATGAGCGATATGGATGGCGTATCAGAGGTAAAGGATATCGTGAAACGGGCAAAGCGGTGGGGAATGCCTGCCATTGCCATAACAGACCACGGATGTGTCCAATCCTTTCCGGATGCAAATCATGCCCTGGAAAAGGGAGATACCTTTAAGCTGATCTACGGCGTGGAAGGGTATCTGGTAGATGATTTAAAGCAGCTGGTGGAAAATTCCAGAAACCAGGGCTTGTCGGATTCCTATGTTGTTTTTGATATTGAGACAACAGGCTTCAGCTCTTCCAGGAACCGGATCATTGAAATTGGAGCGGTAAAGGTAATAAACGGAGTCATTACGGATAAGTTCAGTACCTTTGTAAATCCTGATGTGCCCATTCCTTTTGAGATCGAGCAGCTTACGGGTATCAATGACAATATGGTCCTTCCTTATCCAAAGATCAATGAAATACTGCCTCAGTTTCTGGAGTTTTGCGGGGATTCCGTTCTGGTTGCTCATAATGCAGCCTTTGACGTGGGCTTTATCGCCTATAATGCGGCAAGGTTTAACCTGGCCTTTGATCCTACCGTCATTGACACGGTGGCGCTTGCAAGGCTTCTCCTTCCCAAACTTAACCGCTATAAGCTGGATACGGTTGCAAAGGCGCTTAATATTTCCCTGGCGAACCATCACAGAGCGGTAGACGATGCAGGCTGTACGGCTGAAATATTTGTGGCATTTGTGAAAATGATCCGGGAGCGCGGGGTGGAAACCCTGGATGAGCTTAATGGGCTAAGTACCATGACGGCCGATATGATTAAAAAGCTTCCTACTTATCATGTGATCATACTGGCCGCTAATGATGTGGGAAGGGTAAATCTCTATCGTTTGATTTCTTGCTCCCACATTGACTTTTATGCAAGAAGGCCCAGGATCCCAAAAAGCGTGCTGAATAAGTATCGGGAAGGGCTGATCATAGGCTCCGCCTGTGAGGCAGGGGAATTGTATCAGGCCCTTCTTCGCGGCGTTTCCGATGCTGAAGTGGCAAAACTGGTCAGTTTTTATGACTATCTGGAAATACAGCCCCTGGGAAACAATGGATTTATGCTCAGGGATGAGAAAAGTACGGTAAAATCGGAGCAGGATCTCATCGACATCAACAAAAAAATCGTAACCCTTGGAGAACAGTTCGGAAAACCGGTCTGTGCCACCTGTGACGTTCATTTTCTGGACCCGGAGGATGAGGTTTACCGAAGGATCATTATGACCGGCCAGGGCTTTAAAGATGCCGACGAACAGGCGCCTTTGTATTTGCGGACTACAGAGGAAATGCTAAAGGAATTTGATTACCTGGGCCCCAATAAGGCAGAAGAGGTAGTAATAAAAAATACAAGAAAAATTGCAGACATGTGTGAAAAGATTTCTCCGGTGCGCCCGGATAAGTGTGCTCCTGTCATTGAAAATTCCGACGAGGATTTAAGAAAGATCTGTTATGACAGGGCCTATGCCATCTATGGAGAAAACCTTCCGGCCATTGTTACGGAGCGGCTGGAAAGGGAGCTTCATTCCATTATATCCAACGGATTTGCGGTCATGTATATCATCGCCCAGAAGCTGGTTTGGAAATCCAATGAGGATGGGTATCTGGTAGGCTCAAGAGGTTCTGTCGGATCTTCCCTTGTGGCTTATCTGTCAGGTATAACGGAGGTAAACTCCTTAAGTCCTCATTATTATTGCACCTCCTGCCACTATTATGATTTTGATTCGGATGAAGTAAAACAGTTTTCCGGTATGGCAGGCTGTGATATGCCGGATAAGGTTTGCCCGGTGTGCGGACTTCCCCTGGCAAAGGACGGATTTGATATCCCCTTTGAGACCTTCCTGGGCTTTAAAGGAGATAAGGAGCCGGATATTGACTTAAACTTTTCCGGTGAATACCAGAGTAAGGCCCATGACTATACGGAGGTCATCTTCGGCAAGGGCCAGACCTTCCGGGCAGGCACCATAGGTACCCTGGCAGATAAAACGGCTTTTGGCTATGTGAAAAATTATTATGAAGAGCATGGAGTCAGAAAACGTAATTGTGAGATCAGCAGGATCGTACAGGGCTGTGTAGGTGTCAGAAGGACCACCGGACAGCATCCTGGAGGAATCATCGTGCTTCCCCATGGGGAGGAGATCTATTCCTTTACCCCGGTTCAGAGGCCTGCAAACGATATGACCACCATGACGGTAACCACCCATTTTGATTACCATTCCATTGACCACAACTTGTTAAAGCTTGATATTCTTGGGCACGACGATCCGACCATGATTCGTATGCTTCAGGATCTGATCGGGTTTGACCCGGTAAAGGATATACCCTTAGACAGCAAGGAAGTCATGTCCCTGTTTCAGGATACCTCGGCCTTAGGAATTATGCCGGAGGATATCGGAGGATGTAAGCTTGGAGCTTTGGGAGTTCCGGAGTTTGGTACGGACTTTGCCATGCAGATGCTTATAGACACCCAACCCAAGTATTTCTCTGACCTGGTGCGAATTGCCGGCCTTGCCCATGGTACGGATGTGTGGCTGGGAAATGCCCAGACCCTGATCCAGGAAGGGAAGGCGACCATTCAGACCGCGATCTGTACCCGTGACGATATCATGATTTATTTAATATCAATGGGACTCGAAGAAGGCCTTTCCTTTACCATTATGGAAAGCGTACGAAAAGGAAAAGGGCTGAAAGATGAGTGGGTAGAGGAGATGACTGCCCACGGAGTTCCGGACTGGTATATATGGTCCTGTAAAAAGATCAAGTACATGTTCCCCAAAGCCCATGCTGCCGCCTATGTTATGATGGCGTGGCGTATTGCTTATTGCAAGGTGTTTTATCCTCTGGCTTATTACGCCGCCTTTTTCAGCATCAGGGCCAATGGCTTCAGCTATGAGCTGATGTGTCAGGGGCGGGATAAGCTGGAGCATTATCTGGACGACTATAAAAAGCGGATCGACACTCTTTCTAAAAAAGAGCAGGATACCTTAAGGGATATGAGGATTGTACAGGAGATGTATGCAAGAGGGTATGACTTTATGCCCATAGACATTTACCGGGCAAAGGCAAGGCATTTCCAGATCATTGACGGCAAGCTGATGCCGTCCTTAAGCAGCATTGACGGACTGGGTGAAAAGGCGGCTGACGCTGTCGTGGATTCGGTAAAGGATGGGACCTTCCTGTCAAGGGAAGATTTCAGAAACAGGACAAAGGTCAGCAAGACCGTCTGTGACCTGATGGGAGACCTGGGACTTCTTTTTGATCTTCCGGAATCCAACCAGCTGTCCTTGTTTGACTTGGGTTGACAGGGGGAACAAAACCCCTGTGACCCTGGGTTTTTTAGGATAAAACGGTTACAGAATTTTTTAGCAATTTTTCCAGTATTTAATAAAAATAAAAAAATTTTGAAAATAAGGTTGACATACGCTGGGATTTGTATTATACTACCTAACGTAATCGAGGCGTGGCTCAGTTTGGTAGAGCGCTGCGTTCGGGACGCAGAGGTCGCAAGTTCGAATCTTGTCGCCTCGATTCTGTATCAGTAATATTTGTAAATGGCCTATTGGTCAAGCGGTCAAGACGCCGCCCTCTCACGGCGGAAACCCGAGTTCGATTCTCGGATAGGTCATAATAAAAACCTTCAGGAGCAGCCTGGGGGTTTTTTCGTTAAGCGGAACAGTTTATAATATGGATGTTGTTATTTTTTGGTTAATGGTATAAAACGGTTGGTAATACATAGGTACTTACATAGATAAATAATATAAGAGGAGCCTGTTATGAAGAAAATTGCTGTAGTATATCAATCAAAATATGGGGCGACCAAAAAATATGCCGAATGGATCGCAAAGGAATTATCCTGTGATCTGTTTGAAGGAAAAGACATAAAAGCAAGTAATCTGGAACCATATGATACTATCATTTTTGGCGGCGGCCTGTATGCCGGGGGTGTTAACGGAATTAAGTTATTGACAAAGAATTTCTCCAGGCTCTCCCAGAAGAATCTGGTGCTTTTTACCTGTGGGCTGGCTGATCCTTCCGACTCAGTTAACACGGAAAATATCAAAAAGGGCCTGAATAAGGTGCTTAATGAGGAAATGCAGGAAAAGATTAAAGTATTCCATTTGCGGGGAGGCATGAATTATTCAAAGCTCAGCCCCATGCATCGGACAATGATGAATCTTGTCTACAAGATGGCGGCAAAAAGGGATCAGGACTCTTTGACTGAGGAAGATGAAGAGATGCTTGCAAGCTATGGGAAAAGCGTTGACTTTACAAATAAAGAAACCATATTGCCACTTATAAAATATATTGGGGATTTATAAGTATTACGGGGTTAGAATGGATTATATTTCGCTGGATGAGATAAAGGACAAATTAGACTTTTTTAATAAGATGTATGATGTGGTACGCTTGGTGGACCCGCTTCACAAGAGGGTTCTGGACTACCGACAGTCTTCTTTGGCTGAGACGCCGGATGTATGCTATCATTATTGGGAGAACAGCAGAATTTGTGACAATTGCATTTCTGTAAGAGCCTATCACGAAAACAAAAGCTTTATAAAGATGGAAAAGGGCAGGAAGGAGGTTCTTCTTGTGACAGCTGTTCCTATTGAAAACGCCGCCAGTCCTGCGGTATTGGAGCTGTTTAAAAACGCTACCGATACAATGTTTGTCGGAAACGGTGATTATAATGAGGGAGAACTATTTTCCCGCTTTATAAAGGAACTTAATGATGCGGCTGTGAAAGACCCTCTCACTTCCCTTTATAACAGGCGTTTTGTGGATGAACGCCTTCCGGTTAATATTATTGATGCCTTATTGAAGCATGTGCCTTTGTCCGTATGCTTTATGGATCTTGATAACTTTAAATCAATTAATGACATTTATGGACATGAGACAGGAGATATGGCGATCAAGGCGGCCGGTAAAGTCATTTCCCAAAATACGGATTCTGAGGATGTTTGGGCCGCAAGATATGGAGGAGATGAGTTTCTTCTTTGCATGAGCGGCGCTGATGAAGACCGGGCGCGTGAAATTGCGGACCGTATACAAAGGGAAGTTAAAAAGATGCCGGTAAGACAGGCTGTGAAAGGGGTTCCTCTTTCTATTTCTTATGGAATAGAAACCATGAACGAGGTTCCTGTGACTGCGGAGGAGCTTATACGCAGGGCGGATGGAAAGATGTATAAGGCAAAAAAGGAAAAAAGTTCGGATATAGGAAGGATATAAGATAGAAGATAAAAAAAACACCCTGTACTGTCAAAAATTGTGGTGCCCCCAAAAGTTAGACCTGAAAATCTGATTTTTGGGGGTCTGTACAAATACAAGGTGTTTTTTTAGTCCTGTTTTTATTCTTTGTCGTTGCTTTCAGTAATTTCTTTACTTATGTCTGCAATAGTTACTGCTTTTGCCGGATCATTTATGTCTGTACCATCAGGAATTCCAGTGATATTTACATTTCTGGTTACCTTGGCATCGTATGTATTTGCCTTCATGATTTCTGTGATATCTAATCCTGTTGTTTCTTTTACCGCTTCAATCGTCTTAGCCAAGACAGCCGGCACATAGCCCCCCATGGAAGGGACCCCTGAATCACCATTGCCGCTGTCAATAATAGTAACCTTATCAATGGTAGCCAATGGCTCTGCAATTGCCTTTGCCATCTCAGGTAATGCCTTTACGATCATTTCCATCATTGCGGCCTGCCCGTATTTGGTCATCGCGTCTGCTTTCTTTTCCATTGCTTCTGCCTCAGCAATACCTTTCGCCTGGATTGCGGCGGCTTCTGCTTCACCTTTGGCTTTTATACCTTCGGCTTCCTGGAGCATAGCATATTTTTCGGCTTCAGCCTGGGCTTTCCTTGCCTCAGCCTCTTTTTCCTGCTCATATTTCTTTGCTTCCGCTTCGCGCTGTCTTCTCGCTAAGTCGGCGGAAGCTTTCTGTTCCACCGCATAACGCTCTGCATCGGCTTTCTTATTAATTTCGGCTTCCAAAGTCTGCTGCATAACGGCAACTTCTTTGTTCTTAAGTTCCGCCTCTCGTTCTGTTTTAGCGATCTGGGCATTTACCGTAGCCGTCTGAATTGTTTTTTGCTGTTCCTGGTTCTGAATTTCATAGGCTGCATCAGCTTCCGCCCGTTTTGTGTCAGATTCTTTCTTTAACTCAGCCTTCTTAATCTCAAGTTCGTTATTCTTTTGGGAGATTTCTGTTTGAGCAAGCACTCTTGCATCATTGGAAGCTTTATCTGCTTCAGCCTGGGCAATTGCAATGTCTCTTTCAGCCTGGGCTTTTGCAATAGAAGCATCTTTCTTAATTCTTGCCGTATTGTCGGCACCAAGATCCTTAATAAGGCCATTTTCATCGCTTATATTCTGGATATTGCATGATACAATTTCGATACCAAGCTTTTTCATATCTTTTGATGCTTTTTCCATAACCTGATCTGAGAAAGAATCTCTGTCAGTATTGATTTCCTTTAAAGTAAGAGTACCGATAATTTCCCTCATATTACCCTGAAGGGAATCCTGTAAGTCAAGTGTGATCTGATCCTGGTTTTTGTTTAAGAAGTTCTTTGCTGCTAATTTAATACCTTCTTCTGTTGGCTCGATTCTCACCTTTGCCACAGCGTCAACATTTACGTTGATGAAATCATTTGTTGGCACAGATTGTTCTGTCTTGATATCCACCGTCATCTGGCCCAGATAAAGCTTATCCAGCCTTTCTAAAAATGGGATTTTAATTCCGGCGCGTCCAATTAAAATTTTTGGCTCTTTCTTCAATCCTGAAATAATGAAAGCCCTGTCAGGCGGAGCTTTTACGTATCCGCTTGCTAAAATTCCAAGCAGGATAATTACCGCTAAAAGGACCAGAACGAATGGTAGAATAATTTCTAACATAATTTCTCCTTTCAATCTTAAAATGTTACAGATACAGTGTATAGGATAATTCTTTATATAAAGAAAAAACCCCGTAAATACGAGGTTTTTCATAAGCTCCCGGGGGGACTCGAACCCCCGACCCACGCATTACGAATGCGTTGCGCTACCAACTGCGCTACGGAAGCAATCCGGTGTATTATTACAAGGCCTGAACCTTTGATAGTATAACAGCTAAATAGTAAAAAATCAACCCTTTCATGTAAAAAAACTTAAATTATGGAAGGATTACCAAACCTTACATAAAAAGCTATAATTAGTGAAGGATTCCAAGAGAAAAATCTTATTTCTGAGGAGTTGATTTTTTATGCAAAGGATAGAAGATTCCTATCGATGCATTGCAGCAGAGGGAGTATAATGCGTAGAAACCGTAGATTTTTTAACGTCAGCGGCCTGTGATGTAATCCGGGGTATGTGTTTGCCGGGCCAATGCAGGCGGATGCCTTTAATAGAATGTTATAATTAAATAAAGATGAGATAT